>JABXJV010000145.1 GCA_013375355.1 Candidatus Helarchaeota archaeon | reverse complement strand
GAATTGTAGTTCCTCCTAATGCTGTAGTCGATGCCGTTAAACAGTGTATTGAGGCTGAAATCAAAACAGCAGTAGTAATCACTGCTGGATTTGGAGAAGTTCGGACAAAAGATCGCCAAGAAGAGAATAAAAAATTGATTAAAATTGCAGAAAAAGAATTGATTTTTGTTGGTCCAAATTCCTTAGGGATATATACTTCTAAAGATGAATCATCGCCACTTTTTTTAGGAATGGGGCTAATATCTCTACGACCTGGAAATCTAGCAATTATTTCGCAATCTGGAACAATTGGTACCTTACTTTCTAATATGATAAAAAGAGTAAGATATTTTGTTTCCAGTGGTAATGAAGCTTCACTTACTCTGGAAGATTATTTAGAATTCTTTGCTCAGGATGATAAAACTGAGGCAATAGCTTTGTTTGTTGAAGGATTAAGAGCTGGAAATAGGTTTAAAAATCTTTGCTCCGAAATTACCGAAACAAAACCTGTCATTATGCTTAAAGGAGGAATAACAAAAGCTGGTGCCAGGGCAGCTTCTAGTCATACCAGTTCAATAAGTGGCTCAATAGATATTTATAAATCAGTATTCAAACAAACTGGCGTAATTTACGCAGATAACATCATGGAATTTTTGTATTTGGTTAAAGGCGCATTATATTTATTACCATTCCCTATCAATGATCCTCTACGAATTGGGATCCTCTCTGCAGGAGGGGGTTTCGGCGTAATATTAAGCGATCTTTGCGAAAAACAAGGACTTGATGTTGTTGATTTAAATAAACATCCAAAAGGTCCTAGACTCATCGATGAAATTTCAAAATATCTTCCCTTTTATTGGAGCAGGGGCAATCCAATAGATCTGGTTGCAACTATAGATTTCAATCTTTTACCAAAAGTATTAAAAATAGTGTTAAAATACAACATTTTTGATATAGTAATTACTCAGACTTCCGTTGTCTACGACGAAATGGTCAACGCATTTCATCCAGTTAACGAGCGAGGGAAGAAAATGAAGGAAATGATGGCTCCTATATTACAAGGAATGGCAAACGAAATTTCAAAAAAAGAAATTAATTCATGTTTGAAATTTCCAGATAAAAAAATAATTTTTATTTCACCCATTCCAGTTTTTACTAATCCAGCGTTTGATAGATATGACGAAAACAAAATTCTTATCTTCGGGGGCAACCCAGAAATTTGTACAATAGTTTTAAGAAAGCTACATGAATATCAGAAATATGTAGATCGCAAAATTAAACATAGAGTAAATGATTAATTACAATAGGACCTTAGTTACATAGTATTGAGTAAAATACGGAGTGTTTATTAAATGCCAAAAGAATGGTCAGATAAACATAAATATAATGTGACTTTAGAAAATTTAATTGAAAATAATGTAATTATGATGAAATTTCTTTTAGATAATTCCGAAGATGAAGGGATGGGGGCAATTAAAAAATATTATGACGCAAAGAACGAATTAAATTTTAATGTTAGAGTAGGAAAGGGGGTAAAAATTACAGTAAAAATATTCAATAAAATAAGTAAAAGCAAATTCTTTGATATTTTTGTTGATCAACTTATAAAAAACGCGCAATATATGATTCCACTAAAATCTATTACTGGAATTGATTATAAGAAGGATAGAGTAATTATTCACGTTGATAAATGTGTTAGCAAACGACTTTTCCGTCGTGGAATAAAGAGATATAAAGTTAAAGATCAAATTCCTAATAATGCTTTTTGTGAATTTAATTGTATCCCAACATTTCAGACTTTTACAAAAATTACGCCTTTTAAACTCTCCGCTGAATTTAAGGAGAAAGGGTGTGCTATGATAATAGAGATCTCTAATGAAGACGATATTACATAAGATTTTGCATGTTAATAACTTTTAAATGCAAGCATAATTTATTTGTTGATGATAAGATATATTTTCCATTATCTAAAAAATAAAAAAATTATACAATCTATTAAGGTGTTTATATGAGTGGAGATTTAAGTAAAGCGTTTGAAGCACTAAAAAAGGACGAAGTCCTTGATGCAGTCAAAAGTAGAGTTGAAAAAGGTGAAGATCCAATTCAGATCCTAGATGAATGTCGTAAGGGCGTAACTAAAGTTGGTGATTTATACCAGAAACGTGAATATTATCTGGCCGAGCTAATACTTTCTGGTGAGCTTTTTAAGAAAGTATTAGAAATCCTTGAGCCACATATGGCTAAGACTCGTCAATCCGAGCCACTGGGCAAGGTCGTATTAGCTACATTAAAAGGCGATATCCATGACTTGGGTAAGAACATTTTGGCCATCTTGCTTGGTGCTAGAGGTTTTGAGGTGCACAATCTTGGAGTAGATGCGGATCCAGATAAGGTATTAGAGCAAGTTAAAAAAATTAAACCCGATTTTGTTGGTTTTTCGGCGCTTATCACCACCGCATTTGAGTCTATGAAACAGACAGTAAAACTATTCGAAGAGGCTGGCATTAGAAATCAATTCAAGTTAATGCTCGGGGGAGGGGTGACGACTCCTGGAGTGAAGGATTATATTGGAGCTGATTTCCAAACCTTGGATGCAATGGAAGGTGTGGAATATTGTATCAAAATGATAAAAGAAAGGAAGATACCTATAGCATCAGGATGAAAGATGAGGGATGAAAGTGAAGGAAGAAATGATGAGTTCAAAAGAAAGAGTCTGGACCGCAATCTCCCTGGAAAAACCAGATCGTGTTCCGATTGCCATCTTATGTACTGCAGCACCTATTGCCCGACTTAATAACATATCCACGGTTGATTTTTATAAAGGTGATAACGGATATCATGCGATTATGAAGGTATTTAATGAAGTTGGGGGTTGGGATATGGATATGGGCAGTGTTTGGTTTGATGGATTAAAGGCAGCTAAAGCTGCAATAACATTGTCACTTGGGACCAAGTTATTATTCCCAGGTCTGGAATTGCCCGATAATTACCAACATCAAGTGGATGAAAAAGAGTATATTAAACCCGAAGATTACGATACCATCATTGATATAGGTTGGCACAAATTCATGCTCGAAGATTATATCTTTCGCCTTGTGGACATTACAAAAAAAGAATTGAACAAGGCATTAGGCGCTGCAATGCCTGCTCTTATAAAGGCAAAGAAAGAATGGGGGGATCGAGGTATGGAATCACTGTACCCTCCTCATAGTTTCGTTCTCCATCCCTTCTTCAGGCTCTCCACTGGTCGATCGATGATCAAATTTATGGAAGATATATATTATAACCCCGAAAAGGCAGCAACGGCTATGCAGGTAATGACAGAAGAGTTTATAAGAAATACGATCAACGGCTGCGCAGCGTTCAACACAAAGATTGCATTCATTGCGGAAGAACGAGCAAGTACCACATTTTTCTCCCCAAAAATTTTCGAAAAATACTGGTGGCCTTACACTGAACAAATAGTGAACGCCTTTTGGGATAAAGAAATCGTCACTTGGTTCCATTTAGATACTAGCTGGGATGGAAATTTTAAATATTTCAAGAAATTACCTCGAGGTTCAGCAGTTCTTGCTCTTGATGGTACAAGCAACATCTTTCATGCAAAAAAGATACTTAATGATCATTTATGCCTAGCTGGTGATGTACAGGCTGCATTATTATCCGTCGGAACACCTGCAGAGGTAGAAGCTTATTGTAAGAAACTTATCAATGAAATTGGCGGAAATGGGGGCTACATTTTATCTTCGGGTTGTGAGATACCTGAAGCTGTTAAAATGGAAAATCTCAAAGCAATGATCCAAACTGGTAAAACTTACAAATTATGAATTTCTTTTATTTTAATACTACATTAAATTATTTAAAAAATGATTATTAATGAGAAAATTTTAGATATATTTAAGAGCACCTTTAAAAGAAGGAGCTATCAAAGAATCCCATTTTTCATCAATTTTTTCAGGAGTTACTAAAGTTTTAAAAAAAGCTCTTCTAATATCGATGGCTAAATTAGCGGTATCTTTTAAATTACGATAAATATTAGTTTTCTTGATTTTTTTCATTATTTGTTTTTTGGCATCTGCTGAAAAGTAAGAATCTATTTCTCCAGAATTATAAATTTCAGAAGCAATTTTTCCAATCTCATGACCCATACTCATTGTGGTAACTAGCCCAGCTCCGCTCGTAGCTTGAACATGACCAGCATTATCTCCTGCCATAAAAATACGAGGTTTAGGAATCAAAACTTCTTTTGTAGGTCCACCAAATGGTAATTTAGTAACGTCAAAATAGAGGATACTCGAGTTTTTAAAATAATCTGAAAAAATAGGTGTTTCTGATTTAAGTCTCTCCCACCAAAACAAAAGATCTTTTATTTTCAAATCTGCAAATTGAACATAATTAGCTTCAGCTGAAGATCTTGATCTTGGAAAAACTGATAAAATACCAGGAGGAATATCTTTGCCAGTAGAAAAAAACAATTCAATTACATTTTCTTTTATGCTAACATTTTCAGCAATGATTTTTAAGATTGGGTAATTCTCTTTCGGTGTTTGGAAACCGTATTTATTGATTAGTGAATTCTCACATCCATCTGCTAGAATAATTAGGTCGGATTTTACTTGTAAATTCTTAAAACCATCAAAAACTTTAATTCCACTATATTTATCCCCTTCAAATAAGAGGTCTGTGACTTCATGATTCGCTTGTATTTCTATTCCATCTTCAATAGCTTTTTTAATCAGTGCATCTATTAAATCATGCCATTTTATCATATGACGCTCATTTAATGCCTCTAATTCAATATTTTTTTTAGTGGAAGCACTATAAAACCTGTATTTATTTGTCTTATTAACAGTTATTTTATCAAAAAAACCAGGATAAAAAACATTTTCCTCGAGGGATTTATCATATCTTAAAGTTTCACCCCTAATTCTATTCCCTGGTCTAATTTGTTTTTCAAGTACTAAAATATTTAGTTTGGTATCTTTCTTAGCAGAGATGGCAGCTGCCAATCCTGCCGGTCCTGCACCCACAATGATAATATCATATTTTTTTTTCATAATTATATCAACAAATGGCGAAAATATTTGTTAACCAAAAGATATTCCGCCTGATTTTACCATTAAACTAAAATCATCCCAAATATAACTAGTATCAATCATTGTAGGTGAATTACATGTCCAACAATTCTCAGCATCTTTAATATATTGTTTAAATCTGGGTAGGTTCATCGCGTCTTTCAGTGACATTTCCCTCAAATTTGCAATCGGTTTATCTAATTGTAAACAATCTTCGATATTTCCAAGAGAATCTACATACATGAAACATTTTCTTGCATGACATCGATATGTTTTCTTTCCTCCTATGAAATGTTTCAAATACATTTCGGAATTTAATATATTTGAGCCATCTTGCTTAGCTTTTAAGATTCTAGAAAATGCATCACTAATTTCTTCATCTGTAACAGAAAGTTCTCCTTTTTCATCAACAATACCAGTCGAATAATGACGAAGTGTGTTTATCGCATTAAAAGCTACAGGTATATCTAATTTATCTGCAAGTTCTATCATTTCATCAATACGATGATAATTGAATTTGCTAATAGAAAAACTGAATTGTAATGAAATAATAGGATATTGTTCCTTAATAATTTCCACGGATTTCATGATTCTGTCATATAATCCTTTTACTCCCCTAATTTTATCATGTTCTTCTTTCTTTGGTGAATCTAAGCTCATAAGAATTAAGTCAAGTTCTTCTCCAAATTCATGAATTCGTTTTGGAAGAAACCAACCATTAGTAACCATCCCAACAAATGGAAAATTAGCTTCATATCTAGCGAACTTTATAATATCTGTGATATCTTTTCGAACCAAAGGCTCTCCACCCCAAAGAAGTGTAATTTTGAATCCTTCTTCTTCTGCCTCTTTGTAAATGCGTTTAATCTCATCAAAAGTTAATTCATTCGATATTTTATTATCTTTCCATAAACAAGTCTCGCAATTGGCATTACATTTAAGAGTCGTAAGAAAATGAAAAATAAATGGCCTATCTCCAAGCTGTTTTGCTCTTTTTGCGGGTTCAATTAATTCTAAAATTTTCTGCTCTTTAATTCTTTTAATTTGCTTTGCTGTTAAACTCTTCCTAGATGTCAATTTTTGTTTTTTCATAAATTATAATACATTTTGAATATTTTAAATATAATTAAGATTAGAAAGGTGGGTAATAAAAAGCTGGTATATACTCTTTGGGCTCTCTAAGCACTGTGGTATCTGGAAAATTTTCATGTACAAAATAAACGGGACAAATATGCCCAAAAAATCTGCAAGATTCCTCTAATATCTTATTTAATTATTTCAAAATGGATTTTTATATACATGTAACTCTTATTTTTAATTAAAAAGTAATTAATAGTTTATATAATTAATTAAAAAAAGGAGGTTTAATAATGCCAAGTGCAAATATCCAAGGACCACCAATTAAAGATGTGGAAATAAAAAGAATTTTGGTAAAAGAAATAACTGATGCCCTTGAAAAAGCTTATAAATTACCACGAGGTGTATTTACTGTTTTAATTAAAGAAAATAGACCTGAAAATGTTGGTGTTGGTGGAGAGTTGATTTTAGATAGGATTAAGAAATAAACAACTATTCATCAGCGTGGCGTAATTTACGCAGATAATATTATGCAATTTATGTATTTAGTTAAAGGTGCATTATATTTATTAATCATCTGCATTCCAAAATTAGAAAAATTATGAAAGTCGAAAAAGCTAGAAGCGATTAATAATGGGTTCATTTCACTTTGTTTCGAAGATTTTTACAGAATAGGTTTAAATCTGTAATTTGCTTTTTTAGATATGTTAATTCAGTTTCAATTTCATGTTTATATACTAAAAAAGCGATATAAGAAATATTACCATTTTCTTTTAATAAATTGTAATTTTTTAATTTATACTGAAGATTTTTATATTTGTTCTTCAAATTTTGTATTTTAATTTTAATTTCTCGAATCATATCGTCTTTTTCATATTTTTTTTCCAGTTTATGGGGAATCTCAATTCTTTTTACAGGTGTTTCAAATGATTTTTGTTCTTCTTTAACTTTAAATCTATTATATAGATATAATGGTAAAATTATTCCCACTGCTATACTACAGGCAATAGCAATGATTATTATAGGGTTGATTGATGGTTGTGGTAATATCATATCCCCAAATAAAAATAATAAGAAAGAAATTTGTTGTAGAAATATACTCTCACCATAATATTTATCAAACCATGCATTATAATCCCAATTATTAGGACATATACGACACAAGCCATACCCAAAGTAGTCATTTGGTATTGGAGATCCTAAAGGTTTAGCTCTGGCAGTTAATTCGTTCTTTATACTTGAGGGGGAAGTCCCATTTCCCAATAAAAGTGCTACTATTCCAGCAGCCATAGGAGCAGCCATAGAAGTTCCTGACATTAATTTATATTTATTTCCTGGATATGTAGATAATATTCCCACATCTAAAGGGTAAAATAAAAATCCTTCTTCAAAGTCACCACCCGGAGCAGCATATTCTACTTCGCTACCATAACTTGAATAAGATGCTCGTCCTTGAAATATATCAGTTGCTGAAATTGCTATTACATCACTATATGCTGCTGGATATAATACCCAACCTGGCAAATAATCCCCATAGTTTCCTGCTGCCGCTAAAACAGTTATTCCTGCAGTTACAGCCGCTGATATATTATTAATCAGACTAGTTTCATATATTGAGGATAACCAAAGAGCCCCAAGAGACATACTTATGACATCGACGCCATGAGTTCCATTAATAGCAGGATGATGGTATGTTAAAATATGATGAAATGCAAGAGAAAGATCTCGCGTAAAATCATCTATATATGCATAACCACTAGCATCAATTACTTTATATGCTATAATTTTCGCACAAGGAGCTATACCAGAGATTCCTATACTATTATTAGCTTCTGCTGCTATAATACCTGCGCAATGTGTTCCGTGACCATTATCATCCATCGGATCATTATCATTATTTATGAAATCATATCCTCCATGAAGATAATTATTTGCCAAATCAGGATGAGTATAATCTACCCCTGAATCAATAACTGCTACTACAATTGGGTTACTAGGGCTCAACTTATTGGTTCCATTGACATCATTAGCATGAGCCAAGTTCGCTCCTACAGTAAAATATCCCCACTGGCGGTCTAAGTATGGGTCATTATAATTAGCATAATTATAATTAGTTGATTTAATTTGAATGTTTTGCTTCTCATGTATTCTCAAAAAGTCTGAATATTCAACTGGTCTTCGTAATAATATAATTATTGAGACCAAAGATATGAAAATTATTAGAATCATAACCCCTTGTGTTTTCATAGTCCTCATTTAAAGAATATTATACATTAAATTATTTATAAAGTTATTATTAAATGAATAAAGACTAAAAAAATAGAAATAATTAAAATAGAAAGTATATACCGTACTAATTAAAGAAAATAAACCCGAAAATGTCGGAGTAGGTGGAAAATTAATTTTAGATAGGCATAAAGGTTAAATTTTAGATCCTTAGATTGATTTATTAGCTATTTAAAAATCTTAAAATGAGCGACAAAAAATTCTCTAGTTAGACTCAAAAGTGTAACCATCAATTTATTTGCATTTTATGCAAAAAATAAAAATTATGTCGATTCGCATTAAACCAAACAAATATAAGAGTGAATAATTCATATATTCATAATGTCATCTTCAAATTCATATCAATCATTTTCAGAAACAAAATTAGATTTTAAACTAAGCTGGAAGTTGCTAAGAGAGAACTGGAAGGCTTTTATAAGCACAATCCTTTTCGCTGGTTTTTTTCTTTTTTTATTAGGTGCAATATTATTTATAATCGTACATTTTATTCCCAATTTTTTTATCCCTAATATTACACAAGATTTTACAAATCTTTTTACTAGATTAATTTATTTTTTATCCTTTTTTTTAATAATTCTTATAGTTATTTTCATATTTTACGCGTTTTTGAGCTGTCAATATGGACTAGCTTATGATATAATGTCGTCAGGAGATATGTTTGCAGAGTTTAAAGGAAGTTTTACTTATTTTCGTCGACACTGGTGGCAATACTCATTATTAATGATACTTATCTCTTGGGGTATATTTATTCCTGGAAGAGACCCCCTACCCCCTCCAAATAGACCATTTCTAAATTTACTAATCTATGTGTCCATAGAAAATGACATATTATCAATTAGACGGGATATAATAGGGGTAATATTTTATTTCTTTTGGTTTCTTATTTTTATAAATACAATTCCAAGCATAACTGCAGGGAAAAACTTTAAAAATAGTTTTGGCGAGAGTTTTCGCATATTTCGCAATTATCCAAAGCGACTAATTACTACTTGGGGGATATTTTTCTTAATCTTCTTTATTCCATTAATTACAAGTATCACTATCTCGCGTTTAGTTTTTCAACCCTTTGTATATTCACCATTATTTCAAATCCTACGATTAATTACCACCACACTTTGGTTCATTTTTATTTTTATTGGGTCTCCAATGATGTCGTTAATTGCAACACGGATTTATAACAGCGTAGATTTACAAAATTTTGAGCCTATTAAAAAGATAAAAACAAAAAATGACTCCTAAATAATCAAGTAGAAATATAAAAAATTGTTAAGATCGGCGATAAGTATGGAATCAAATGAAAAATCTGTAGTAAAAGATAAGCAGATAGAAAATGAAATGCTTATCACCGATCCTTCAACAGTTCCCGTATTATTCCATGAAAAAAAGCAGATGATATTAAAATTATTAATTGACAAAGAAATGACTATTATCGACTTGAAAAACGAAACTAAAATGAATCCTGGCACTATTAAACGCCATCTCGAAAATCTGATTGAAAAAAATCTTGTAATACAATCAAGAACTGCAAAAAGTGAACATGGCATAACGATGAAGTATTATCGTGCTACCGCAAATCAATTTAATGTCAAATTATTATGGCCAATAAAGGAAAAATCATAAAAAAATAAAACCATCAATTTATTAATTAAAAAACTCTATTTTATTATCTTTGCAAAAAATGCAAATATTTAAATATTTGTGTTTTTTATCTATAATAATGCAAGAACAAAAAAAATTAAAAAATAGGTGATTTAATGGCAGATTTAGAATTTTTATATGGCTTAATAGTAGGACTCTTGGTGAAAGCTCCACCTCCCCGTAATCCACTAGGAATGATCATTGGAATCTCTATTATTGTAGCTAGTATCGTGATAGCAACTATGTTCGCTAGAGACTTGGGAGAGCAAATGACTTCTGACACTTCAAAAGCTCTTTGGGGAATAGCATTTTACATAATTCCAGTCGTTAGTTGGATTGGGTATTATTTCGTTGTGAAACGAGGAAGAAGTATTTCAAAATCAAGCAAATTATAAATTAAACATTTAAAACCTTTTTATTTTTTTCTTTATTAGAAATGAAATCTTTTAGAAAAATTATACTAGAATTTATTTAGTTCATTATTTTTTAAGAAATTTCAATATTTTATAGAATTTAATTAATTATTTATAAATTTAGAAGCTATAATAATAAGTAATTATTAATTTAAAGTATTGAGATGGATTTAATGCCAGAAGAAGAATTAACTACAGGTTTTTTCGTAGGGTTGTTTGCGAGGTTTCAACAACCGCCAGACTTGTTAGGAACAGTTATCTTTTTTGCAGCAATTATAGCTATTATAGTTATAGGAATATTTTTCTGCAGAGATTTGGGCCAGCAAAATGTTGACGACACAGCAAAGGTACTCTGGGCTGTAATTTTCTTCCTTCTACCAATAATAAGTTGGTTTGCCTATTGGTTTGTAATCAAAAAAGGAAGGAGCATTTCAAAATCAGGCAAAGAATGAAATAAAATATAAAATCTTTCTATTTTTTTCTTTTTTAAAGTAAATTGTTTATAAAAATTAGATACAAATTTGAGAAATGGATAAAATTATTATATAACCATAGAGGTAATGGTGAGATTTATGGATTATAAGAATATTATATTAGAAGAAAAACCACCAATAGCAATAATTAGAATAAATAGACCAAAAGTATTGAACGCCTTAAATAATGAAACAGGAAATGAATTACATAACGCATTCGAAAACTGTTTAAAAAATGATAAAATCCGTGCAATTGTATTGACTGGTCAAGGAAGAGCTTTTTCAGCGGGTGGCGATGTCAAAGGATTTAAAAAAGCCATAGACGAAGGAACACAATCAAATTTCATTGCTGAACTCCTTGAAATTCTTCATAAATTGAGTTATTTAATAAGAACTATGGAAAAACCGGTATTAGCTGCAATAAATGGATTTGCCATGGGTGCTGCTCTTAATTTAGCTTTAGCATGTGATATCATCATTGCAGCAGATACAGCTATACTAAGTGAAGCTTTCGCTAATGTGGGTCTAGCTGTTGATAATGGGGGAACGTATTTATTACCAAGATTAATTGGAAGAGCTAAGGCTTTAGAATTAATATTTACAGGAAAAACAATTGATGCTAAAGAAGCAGAAAGATTAGGATTGATTAATTTTACTGTTCCGGAAGCAGAATTTGATAAAAAAGTTGAAGAATTTGCATTAAAATTAGCAAATGGACCACCACTAGCTATAGGAACATCAAAAAAATTAATTGAAGAAGGTTATCTAAATAATTTTAAAACCCAGCTTGCGAAGGAAAGAGAAAATCAAATAGAAATTAGTAAAACAGAAGACTTCAAAGAAGGAGTGACAGCATTTTTTGAAAAACGGTCGCCAAATTATAAAGGGAAATAAAGCCAATTGTGAAAATTATGAAAAAATTGGTACCATATGAATATCCCAAAAAACTTGAGAAATATATTAAACTAAGAGACGGAATAAAAATTTTTTTTCGTCCCATTAAACCCTCTGATGCAGATATATGGGTTGAATTATATAATTCATTAAGTAAAAACACCAAATATTTACGATTTTTCTCTAATATGCCAAAACCTACTCAGAAAATGATAGAAAAATATACAAAAATAGATTACATAAATAATTTTGCAATTATCGCAATTTACAATGAAAATGGAATAGATAAAATGATTGGAGTTGTACGCTACGGACTGAACCCGCCCGGTTCAGATTCTGCGGAACTAGCTGTTGTAGTTGCAGATAAATGGCAAGGAAAAGGTTTGGGAACGAAAATGTTGCTCTATATGCTTAGAGTCATGCAAAAAAGAGGAGTCAAAAAAGTTAAAGGTGATGTTTTTCTGCAAAATGATAAAATGATGCAACTCATGGGTGAAAGTGGTTTCGATTTTATAAAGGAGGATGCATACGGAATAAGACATTTCGAATTTAATTTATAATCAGTTCAGCCTTCAATAAATTGCTTTCTTTTACTTGAGTTGTAAGTCTTTTATATTTACAAGATTGTTATATTAAACAAAGTAAAAAATGATAAAGGCTGAGAAAATTTGAAAACAATTACCCTCAGAGTTTTACATGATAAAATTCTCAAGATCACGAACAAATTTACAGTCGAAATCCCCGACGATGGTAATGTAATTGATGCAATTGCAGCTGCAGATATAAAACTAAAAGAAATTTTAGGGAATCAACCATTTCCTATAAAAATATTAGACAATTTGCTTCAACTTCTTTGGAACCCTCAATCTGGAGATTTTTATATCGACTTAGGAATTGATGCAAGAAATAAAGACAAAGAATGGCTTCCTCTTGCTGATGATCCTTTTTTAAATCTCCCACCATCTTCCTCCGTCTTCCTAACACCCGATGCTGGTTGCTGATGAAATGAAATAGATGCTAGAATAAAATTGGACGAGTTTGTAAAAGCATTATCAAAGAGATTTGGAGAAGACCATCCGATAACAAAGCAATATTCTATAACCAGATGAGAAACACCTAAAAAATTTAGAGGTGTTTCGATGGAAGGGTATGCGCCCTTATTTATTTTTTAAAAATAAAATTTTGAAATTATTTGAATAAAAAAAGGTTAATTTTTGAGGATTTTTTTTAGTTAAATATCTTTATATACCAAGTTTTTTGCGATTTGCTTCTATATGAGCTTGGATACCATCTACTGCTTTAACAGCATCTGTTTCGACGTTTAATAAGCCTCCAGTAACTTGTTTTACATCTTGGGTTAGAAGTTTGACTAGATCGGGTCCACCAGTTACGGTAGGCACAGGACTAACGTAAGTATAAAGCCCAAAAGCCAAAGCAAATACTGCATCAATAGTTGCTTTTTGCTCCATATATTCTGGTGCTGCGGCAGCAACGGGAAGATCTGGTATGGGAACGTCCCCTAATGCACTTGAGATAGTAGCAAGCAAATCTGCAATACGTCCAGTATCAGTACAAGTTCCATAGCTGAGAACTGGTGGGATTTTTAACTGTTCACAAATACTTTTTAAACCTGGTCCTGCAAATTCTTTTGCTTCTGGACTACAAAGCCCTGCGACTTGTAAACCTCCATTACCACATCCCAATGAAAGCACTAATATATCACGTTTAATTAATTCTTTAGCAATATCTATAGTATGGACATCTTGACCATAATCTCTCAATGTCGTGCAAGATACTAAACCGACAACTCCTCGTAGTGTACCATTTTTTATAGCTTCTAATAATGGGTCTAATTTACCCCCAAGGGCTTCAACAATACTTTCCGAAGAAAATCCAACTATTGCCTCTCTCATTGGTAATCCAGTTACTGGTTCTACGGAGTTCCTGCGGTCCTTAAAATTATCAATGGCCATCTGTAAAAGTTTTTCTGCCTGTTCTTCAGCTTTCTCTGGAATATAATCGAGTCTCTCGTCAATACCTTCAAATGCTACAACCTCGCTTACAGGAATAAGTTTGAATTTATATTTCTCAGCATATTTTGGGTCCACAGGCATGCAACAATTCATATCGCAGGCAAATAGGTCTACACATCCACTAGCGAGAACAGCTTCTTGCATTATCCAATTTCCAGTGAAGCCATAGAAAACATCGTCCATTTCCCATCTTTGAATCATTTCCTGACCGGTTTCAATATTTGCAATCACTCTTAAACCTTTCGCACCAGCAGTTTTTGCTTTTTCCTGCCATTCCTGTTTTCTAGCCTGCTGAACCATAGCAAATCCGATAAACGGTTCGTGCCCATTAGGTAAAATATTGACATAGTCGGGATCCAATACACCTAAATCTACACGCATTTTGTGTGGTCGGGGAATATTAAAGAGAATATCCATACAAAATTCATTAACAATTTGGCTCTGATAAGCCATACACACTCCAAGACGCATTGCTTTAAGGGCTAGGCTTAAATAATAACCATCTACATTAGTAAGGCAAGAACTTGTAGATAACATCATCTCGCCAAAAATTCCACCAGGGAAAATATTCAACTTTTTCCAAGTTTCCTGTCGTTCTTTAGGGGCTAGAGCCTCTACGATTTTACTGGGCTCATCGTATTTTCTATTAAAATCCGCTTCCACAAAGTCACATAGTCGTATTGCAATTTCTTCAATTGTCCCTGATGTGTCAATTCCAAGACGCCCCGAGAATTTTTTCAATTTTTCTGGTTCTTTAATCTTAAATGGAGTTTGACCCTTTGCAGTTGCTCTAAGGGTTTTAATCGTGGTATTAGTATGGTAATGATAAGTAGAAGCACCCATTACATTCCTAAGAAGCATCATTCTCATAGCCATACCGTCACCGGTAATACCACAAACTCCCCTTTTGTCTTTTGCTACATCTGCTCGACAAGGGCCATTTGAACATAAATCGCATCTCACTCCCCCCATACAAAATGGACATCTTTTATCTGGATTATCTCCAAATCCTTGAGCTGTAAATCGATCCCAAATGTTTGTCATTTTATCTTTCTTGATTCTTTCATAAACCTTACGAACTGATTCATGATACGAAATTCTTTTTCCTTCCATGAAAATCCCTCAATTTTTTTAATTATATCTATTTTTTATCTAATTATGGTATTTATTATATTTTCTAAAAATATTCAGAGTAATTTTTTACAAATTATAATTTTAAAAGAAAATTATTTTATAAATCATAACCCTTAATACTAAATTTAAAATATAAGAACAAAAATTAGGAATTCATGTTTATTAATGTTCAAATGGTTCTATATGTATGGTGATATTGAATGGTTTCTCATCAGATACTTCTTTTAATTTGGCTTCCACAATCTTTTCGATCATATTGGAAATTTCATGCCCCTCATTAATATTTATATCTTTTTTTACAATTATATGTAGACTACATAGAATTTCCTTTTCTTCGACTCTAATATTAATATTATGACAGTTTTCAACCACAGAAACATTTTTGACAACATGAGTGATATCATCAATTAAATCTTTTCTATAGAAATCATCAGAGGGTTCCGCATGTACAAGGATATCGATTTTTTCAATGTTTAATTTGCTTTTTATTTCATCTTTTAGATTTTCTTCAATTTTTTTAGTAATGCCATGTACATAATCTAATGAGGCCATCCCATCGACAATTACATGACAATCCAGAAAATACCCATCCTCTGTGGAGCCAAAATGGATATGATGACATCTCTGAACCTCTTTAAGCTCCAATATTTTTCTTTTAATATTGTTTTTAACTTCCGAACTCATAATTTTTTGTGGTTCGATGTGCGCCAAAATATCTGTAACCGAGGGAAATTCTTTTTTTATCTCTTTTTCTATCCTTTGAGTCAAAAAGTGAGAAAATTGAACTGATTGAGCTGCAGCAACCGTTACATGAAGATCTATAAAAATATATGGTCCAGAAGCTCTCATTCTAATAGAATGAGTCTCTAAAACTTCATCAATTGATTCACTAATTTCTTTTATTCGATCAATTTTTACTTCACGAGGGACTTTATCTAATAACCCTCCTACCGCTTTCTTTGATAATTTTAGTCCACCATAAAAAACAAATAGAGAAATCACGAAAGCAATTATTGCATCTAATACAATCATATCTAAATACACAATAAGGACTAAACCTACGAAAACTATAATGTAATTTAAGATATCTGATAAGGAATTAATCGAATTAGCTTCTAAAGCTAAACTATTTGTTTTTCTACTTATCTTTAATAAATATCTATTCAAAAAGATATTAGTTACAATTCCTATTATCATAATAGCAAAGGAATATAAGTTGATTGAAATTTCGGGTACATATATTAGTCGAAACATCGCATCTACGATTATTAAAATTGCTGTGCTAAAAAGAATAACTGCCTGAAAGACGCTGGCTAAGAATTCGTATTTACCATGACCATATGGATGTTCTAAATCTGCGGGTTTTGATATCTGCAATATTCCCCAGTAGGTTGCAAATGATGCGATTAAATCAAAGCCAGAATCTGCGGCTAAAGCGATTATACTTAAACTATTCGATAAAAAACCAACTATTAGTTTAATCGAAAGTAAAAAAATATGTAATATAATTGAGATAGCCGCAGCTTTGATGCGTAATTTCTGTTGATTAAATGAGGAATTTATCATTTATTTATTTTTAAATTCTCTTGATAAAAATTTTTTCAGTATTCGTCTTTTAATAAATTAAAATTTATGATTGATATTTTAATTTGTACATATTAAATGTAATCAATCCAAATAAAGTAAAAACTAAAATCACCATCAGCCATTCCAGTAAATAATTGAACCCTATAAACAGATTATTTATCACTAGATAGAAAAATAATACATAAAGAGCTACGATTACAAACCCAAAAATACTTATTATTTGATTGAAATCGGGATGGGTAAATAAAGAGATTGAAATTAAAAGGGTAAATATAAGAAGCAATATGAAAAAAAGATAACTCCAGAATAAATGAGCGGTAATTAAATGCTCCGGAAAAAAACCAACCATTATTACCGAGAAAGCCGCACCAAAACCTAATAATTGAGAAATGATTATAAGGGTGGTCCTCCAAGTAACTTCTGAATACCATAAATGTAAACCAATAAAGAATGGAAAAAGAGCAATTCCCGTAAAAATTACTCCTATGTTGAAATAGATGGCACCATTAGGATTTCTTAATGAATTACCCAACTCAGAAACATAATTTGTAAATATTGAATAGTTTATTGGAAAGTGAAGGAAAGATATATAACTAAAGACGAAAAAAAACACGATAGATGCGATGCCAGCAATACAATAAAAAGGCCACTTCAAAGGATTCCACTCCAATTTCTTCAACACCTAAACTTAAACATTTCGGACCTTGAAGATTGAGTATGTTCCGATAGCCTTTGCTATAAGCTGATTATTATGCTTTATTTCTGACTCCAAAATAACAATTTTTTTCCTTTTATGAATTACTTGGGTATCACATACAACTTTGCCTGATTTTACAGCTGAAAAATATGTAATCTTAATTTCTACTGTTGCACACAGCTCTCCTTTTTCTAAATAGGGATAAACTGCCCCACCCATACCAGTATCGGCCATTGAATATAAAACTCCTCCGTGCAACACGTTATGGGGGTTGAATAACTTTTTATTTACATCAATAACGCATTGACTATATCCTTTCTTAACCTCCGTGAATTTTAAACCTATCAAATCACCAAATGAGTGAAATTCTTTTGAATCTATAGGCAGATCTTTCATCATAATTTTGTCCCAACTATTAAATCTTATTTTGAATTCGGATTTAAAGAATTTTGTGGATTTTATTTAGGATTCCAAAAAAGTTATAATAATACTCAATATAATTAAAATTGTGGTTCAATTTTATAAGACTGAATTAATTCTAGGGATAATAATCTTAGCTTTTGGAGGAATATTTCTTATTTTATTTATTTTAAGTGGTGTATTATTAACTATTGGTGTAATTATACCTATAATGTTTATTCTATCTGGTGTTTATTTATTATATGAAGCGTTCACAGAACCAGAACCAGAGGAAATCAAGGCTTAAAAATTTTAATTAAAATTAGAAAGTAATAAAATTTTTTTATAATACTTTTATAAGAGACCTAAAAATTTGATTATGGCCAATTAAACCAACCAATTTTCCATTTTCAACTACAGGCAGGTGTTCTATTGAATGGGTAACCATAATTTTAATAATTTCTTTCAAATTGGTATCAGAGGTTATAGTCATCGGGTTTTTCGTCATAATTTGAGCAACAGTCTTATGAATCGTGTCTGTACTGTTTTTAAGTCTAACAATGTCTCGGTTTGTTAAAATTCCGACTAATTTTTCACCACTGGTTATTAATAGGCAACCAATACCTCTCCTAACCATTAAAATATCCGTTGAGCCAACTTTCTCATCTGGAGCGGATGTGATTAGTTTTGATACCATAATTTCTTTCGCTTTTATATCGGTTAAATTCATATTTGACCCTCGTTATAGGTTTAAAGGGGCAAATATTTAAGGTTTTTGTTTTGGTATTTGATATAATTATTAAATTAAAAGCAAATTCTAAATAAATAATTATCATATTAGAAATAAAATGTAAAAAATCACGATAAAAACATTTAAAGGCTCTATTTTTTTATTGGAAATATTTGAAAATTTAATATTTTTAATAATTTGATTTTAATAATTAATCTGGTTGAGAGAAAAAATGAATTGTTTTACAAATTTTGTAACGAATTAAAATTCATAATTTATTTAGTTATTCATTAAATTTTATTTTACACGAAATTACTAAAACATTTCAAAACAGTAAAATTCTAGACTGTTTTATTTTTTGTCGATAAAAATAAGAGAGGAACTCAAGATTCTTTTTTAAAAAGAGCGCTTATATTTGACAAATAAAGTTTTTAAAAAGGGTTTTAATATACAAATCTAAAATAAATTAAAAATAAATTGAAGGATCTATGGATGCCTGGATACTTAGCAGAAATATTCTCTTCATTTCAAGGTGAAGGGTTTGCAGTGGAAGGTAGTTGCTACGGTAAAAGACAAAGCTTCATCCGTTTTGCAGGTTGTAATTTTGCTAAAGACTCGAATCCGTGTATTTGGTGTGATTCACCCTCCGCGCAAGCTTTGAAAATTGAAAATTTTAAAGTAAAAAAGACTCCTGGAAGTGCCAATTTTATCAAACTGCCTAATCCTGCTGATGTGGAATTAATTCTAAATTGGATTCATGAAATCTCTAGCCCTGATATGCATTCAATTTCTGTTACAGGTGGAGAACCACTTTATCAAATAGATTTTTTATACGAGTTAGCAGAAAAATTATCAGATTTTAAACTTTACCTTGAAACCAATGGATCTTTACCTGAAAATGCTAAAAGAGTTGTCGAATTTTTTGATTATTGTTGCTGTGATATAAAGGATGATACTGCTATTAAATCTAAAGATTGGAAAAAGATAGTGGATCAAGAATTTCAGACAATTAAATATTTTGTAAATGCACAAAAGATGATTTTTGCTAAAGTAGTGGTGACAAGTTCTACTAAAATTGAGAATATTCAATGGTATGCGAGTCGATTATCAGAATTAAATGTGCCATTGGCTATTCAAATAGTAAGTTCAAAGAAAAATAAAGAGTCAATTCCCAATTTTCAACACATATGCAAATTAACAGAAGCCGCTGCTAAGTATCTTTCCCCGGATCAAATAGGTATTTCTGTTCAAACTCATAAATTTTTAGGATATTTATGATGAGATGAGATAATATGAGTCACAAATTAATTTTGGATGATCCAAAACTGAATTTTAGTGCAGCCCACTTTTTAATTGAACATGATAAGTGTTCTAGAATACATGGGCACAATTATTACGTTCAAATTGAGATTCTTGGAAATTTGGATAAAAATTCTATGATTATTGATTTTTTAGAAGTAAAAAAGATAATTCAAGAATCGATACAACATTTAGATCATAAATTAATTCTCCCCATGAAAAATCCTGCTATCCATGTCAATGAAAATGGAAATAATTTAGATATTAAAATTGAAAAAACCGAAAAATTTTATTCCATTCCTAAAGAAGATATTGCCCAAATCCCAATTGATGCCACAACAGCAGAATGTATTGCCCAATATATCTATTCAATTTTAAAAGAAAAGCTTTCTGTAAACAAATTTCAAATAATGCTTAATGAAAATACCGGCTCTTGGGCTGCATATGGAGATTTTTAAAGAGGAAAATTAATTGAGAAAGGCAGTATGTTTACTTTCAGGAGGATTGGATTCCTCGACGGTAATTTATTATGCAAAGAATCAAGGTTATGAAGTATATGCTCTCTCTTTTGATTATGGGCAAAGACATAAAAAAGAACTAGACGCCGCCAAAAATATTGCAAGCTCAGTAGGGGCTAAGGAACATAAGATATTAAAGGTTGATCTAACTCAAATTGGGGGTTCAGCTCTTACGGATCAAAATATTGAAGTTCCTATAGACAGAGAAATTGAAGAGATGACAAGTGAAATTCCTATTACATATGTGCCTATGAGAAATACCATCTTTTTAGCATTTGCAGCTGCTTATGCAGAGGTAATCGGGGCTGATACTATATTCGCAGGTATGAATTTCATCGATTATTCTGGTTATCCTGATTGTCGTCCTGAATATGTTAACGCCATGCAAAAAGCCATCAAACTAGGCTCAAAAGCCCAAAATATTAAAATTGAAACTCCAATAATTCGGATGGATAAAAGAGAGATTATTCAACTCGGGTCTAAATTAAGTGTTCCATATAAAAAGACTTGGAGTTGTTATAAAGGCGGGAAAAAAGCTTGTGGGCAATGTGATTCTTGTCTATTGCGCATTAAAGGCTTTGAAGATGCAGGACTAATTGATCCGATTGAATATCAAAAATAAATGTAATATATTCTCCTTTCTTTCCATTTACACTAATATTATAAAAGGAATCACTGAATAGGGAAAGGATATCTATTGATTAATGTCTAAATATATTGAAAAAAAAGGAATTGAAAGAATTGGTTTAATACCCTTTGATTGCTAACACAATGTCTCCTTTTGTGATTTTCTTTCTTCTAGCATGTTTGGTTAAAACATATGCTCTTTTTGAGATTCTAACCGACTCGTCTTGTAGCCATGCTATTAGGTGTGCAAGCGCGTCTCTGGCGACGATTTTTGCTCCAGAATCTCTCATTACTCGCCTCAAAGGGCTCCAAGCAAAATATCTTTTCTTTGCCATTTTTCTTCCCTTCAAATTTTATTTTTTCTTATCTATTTTCGATTTAGAGATTTGGATCTCTTCAAATTTTCTATCTTTAAAATTTTGGTTTTTTATTTTGTTTTTGAAACATATATTTGTTGTTATTAAAAGATCATTTAGTTTTTATAAAGATATTGCTTTTATGTCACCTCACAAGTATCATAACATATTTTATTCAAGTCAATTTTTTTATAAAAGATATCTGGAGAAAATACTTTTCTAAAATTTTTTTTTGGTAATAAATTTTTACCTTGATCTAATATTATTGGGATATTTAATTCAATATAATTTCGTTTCCTATTATCTATATAATTTAATCCAAAATTCGAATATAATTAAATAAAATTACTATAAGTTCCTTAAAACAAATATAATTCTTAAAAAATTCCCAAATTATTAACTAATATAATTTAAAAACCTTGATAGAATCCGCCCTGAATAAAAAAATACTTATTAAAAATTTAATTTTTTTTCATATATAGATCATTCGACAATAATGCGAAAACTTGTAAAAGGCGATAT
>JABXJV010000144.1 GCA_013375355.1 Candidatus Helarchaeota archaeon | reverse complement strand
GTTTGAAATCTTATTGAAAGACTTTTTTGCTACAATATCCATTCCAAATTCTTTCCGGACCTCTAATGCATACTTGCCCATATTATCTGGAGTTATTTCTATGCCTTTTTCAGTTAAATCTTCTCTGATAGCGTCTCCCATAACCACTACAGGGATATTCATTTCCTCCCCAACTTTAACAATTTCAGACTTTCCCGATCCAGGCATCCCTACAATTCCGTAGGCTTTTTCTATCAAGACAATCCCTGTTCATAAAAAAATAAAATCATAAATAAATTTTTTTAACTTTTTCAGGATCTTTTTTATTTTGAAAGTCATTTAGAACTTTATCGATAAAATCAGAATGAATTATTTTAGAATTATCAAGGATGGCTAGATGTAAAGCATTTTTTAAAACTTTTTCTTTTAATTCTCGACCAGTCATTCCTTTAGTTTTATTAGACAATTTAATTAGGTCATAATCAAATGGAAGAGGTAATTTTTTAGTGTATTTTTCAAAAAATTGAAGTCGTTCCTCGTCATTAAATATATCAAATTTAATTTGAGACTCAAATCTATTTAATAAAGAAGGATCTAGTAAAAATACAGAATTTGTAGCACCAATAGTAACTATGCCTGTATTTGGATCTAAACCGTCCATTTCAGATAATAATGCATTTACCACTTCTGTGACATCTCCTCTAATAGCTTGATAACGTCTATCCAACCCAATTGCATCTAATTCATCTATAAAAATAATACCACCTTTAGATGCATCTGAATACAACTTATGCACTCTTCTTGCCCCATCTCCAACATGAATTCCCACTAACTCTGTGGCTTTTGTTAAAAATATGGGTATTTTACATGTTGTAGCTAATGCCTTTGCGGTCATTGTTTTACCTGTTCCAGGTGGCCCAAAAAACAGAATATTTCTTGGAATCCAATCTGAAAATAAATCTGGTTCATCCAAATATTTCATAATAACCTTACATTTTCTTTTTGCTTCTTCATTGCCAATAATATCATCAAAACTTATCTTTTCTTCAATTTTTTTTATAGGTTTATTCAATTCTAATAGTTTTATTTTCGTTGCTATAGAAATTTTTCCTGAAATATTAGGTCGAGTTTTGATAACTTGGAAGGCATAATCTGGAAAAATGTATTGATCGAAAAGGTATGTCCCTACCTTTGCTATTTGCCCTAGCCACATTTCCAAAGCATAGGCTTGAAATAATTCAGGGTGATTTGTTTTTAAGATAGGAGAATCTGAATCCCCAGCGGTTTTTAGAGGATAGCCGATGGGTTTTAATACCACTTTCTTTAAAACTGGAATTGAGTCCGAGTCACTAACGTCAATATCTAAGGTTTTGGAATCCTCTGGCTTAATTGAAATGTGTCTAAGTTTTCTTTTTTTCCCGGTCAATATTTCCTTACCATTTCATTTGTCTTTTTTAAATTCATTAAACAGAATAAATAATAATAACTATATTTTTTTTTCTGAAAAAGGAAAAAAGACTTTTTATTTTAAATTTGTTTTTAAAAAATTAAAGGTGTAAATTTGATGAAAGTTGCAATACCATCAATGGATGAAAAGGGGCTTGATTCAGAGATTTGTGAACATTTTGGGCATTCCGTATTTTATACAATAGTAGAAATTGATAAAAAATTGCCACCATCTGGGATAATAAAGAAAAACTTGTATAAGGATGAAGATTGTAAAATAGACATTATTAAAAATGAAGAATTGGAAGGCCATCTTTGTGATAATCCTATAAATTTAATTTTAGACCAAAAAGTTGAATATCTTATTACCTCAAATTTAGGTCCTACTCCATATGCAAGGTTTCGTTATAAAGGAATAAAAATCTATACTGGAGCTTTTGGAACAGTGAGGGAAGCATTACGTGATTTTTTATGCGGAATGTTGGCTGAAATGAGCACGGCAAGCTGTGGTGGCGATTGTGGACATCATCACCATCATCATTAACTAAATTTTTAATCTAATAATTAAAATCCAAAAACTAGAAAATGTAATTGAATTAAAATGGAAAAAATTAGATCCTTTATGTGTATTGAAATTAAAGATCAATCAATTTTGGATAAAATAATCAATTTCCAAAATGATTTAAAATTTGCAAACATAAAATTTGTTGAGAGGGAAAATATTCATTTTACTTTCAAATTTTTCGGAGATATCACTAAGCCGATAATAGATAAAATTATTAGCTTAATGGAAAATGTGGAAGGAGAACCATTTAAAGTCTCTTTAGAAAAAGTGGGAGTTTTTCCCAAGCTTCAATTTCCTAGAGTAATTTGGGTTGGAGCAAGTGAAGGTGCCGAGAAAATGATCCAGTTATACAATCAATTAAATCCAAATTTCGTTAAATTAGGATTTAAAAAAGAACGTCCTTATTCTCCGCATGCAACAATTGGACGAGTTCGAAGTGGAAAAAATAAAGCCCAGTTAATAAAAAAAATAACAGAATTTAAGGATTTTAAATTTGGAATTATGGATATAAAATCCTTTCAGCTAAAAAAAAGTGTTCTTACAAGAAAAGGTCCTATTTATACTATTATCAAAGAAACTTTTCTATAAAATATAATTTAAGGTTTAGAAAACAGAATTAATAATAATTAGGGAAAAAATAGAGGTTCAGGTTTCGAAACTTTAATTTTAGGCTCTGTTGGTTTTATTTTTAATACATCAATTAACTTTCCTTTACTCTGTATGCACTTTTGTCGAGTTTTTTCTTCCCTTTGAGATGCTAATCTTAAATAAACTTCGATATTTGTTAACTCTTGGGATTTTTTTAATGCAAATGTTTTAGCGGCTTTACTAAAGTATTCTTTAGCTTTTATATAATAGGGGTTAGCATCACAATATTTTTTTTGGTTATAGTTTTGATGATCAGCCAAGCTAAAAAAAGATCGACCGACTAATTTTTCTGAATAAGCTAATAAACTCTCTTGTAATGATGGATCTAAAATAGAATTTGCGCTCTCTTCTAAATCGTTTGCTCCTCCAATAAATAATTTTGCCGCTTCTAAATGATTGATTTTTAATAATTGTTCTTCCCCATACATTTCTTGAATTTCTCCTTGATTTTGATGGATTTGGTACATGATTTTATTAAAATTAAAAATTCTTTGAGCCAAATCTGATTGAATTTCAACAGCTCTTGCAAAAATAATTGCTGTACTTAGGCAAGATGTGGCATTCTTTAAAAAGTCAATTTGTTTTTTAATATCTTTTTTTGAGGAAATCTCTTGTATCAACATAGAATAAACATTAGAAGATTCATAAAGAATATTAGCAATTTGAATTTTTTCATCTAAAACTCTTATCATATTCCCGTCTAAATCTTTGATTTCGGTTTCTAAGCCAATCCTATCAAATTTTATTTTTTTACTTGTAGAATGAAGAAGCTTAGCAAAATCTATCATTAGTTTGGCATCTTTTTCTTCCGGGACTTTTTGGCGGGTAAATAAATCTTTTCTAACTTTATTTATTTTCTCCCAAAATTCATAGAGAAATCCAGCAATTTGTTGAAATGCATCTGTAGCCATGCCAATTTGACCATTTTTTTCATATTCCTCTCCTGAGCTTATTGCTAAGTCTATTGCTTCTTCATAATTACCCTTACCCGCCTCCGAAAAAGCTTTTTCCAACTTTTGTTGTGCATAAGAAGGTTTATCAGATGGAGTGGGTGTTGTAGTTTCTAAAGGAGTTTGGGACTCAATGCTTATAATTTGAGAAGAAGCCGGAGGTGTGGCAGATGGTAAAGGTTCAATTTCTGTGACCTCTTCCCCATATTCTTCAATTACAGGTCTTCTTGCAGTACTTTTTTCACTTAATTCAAAAAGAGAGCGAGCAAAAAACTCTTCATCTAAATCCAAAATGGTCCATGGAACTCTATAAAATGCTGATGTTAATTCTATTTTATTAATTCTAAAAATTTCAAATCCTGGATGACCTTCAAAAAGTTTCGTAGGATCAAACACTAAAGCGATTGATTTAGGATTTGGACCTTGGAAGCCCATATGATTTTGAATATCTACCGATGAAAGAAACAAATCAAGACCGGGATGACTATGATACCAACCAATGATAAAATCTTGACCTGATTCAGCAAGTGTTCCATCCAACTCGGCAGCTTCGATATAATGTATCTCTTCAAATTGAACTTCAGTAGTCCCCCCATGAGTCATGGGAACAGCTTCGTTAATTACTACATTTTCATTTTGTAATGTGCCTACTAAGAACCCATATACTTCTTTCCACTTATTTCTAGGAATTTTAGAGTTACAAAATCTAGAAGCATGTAGTACAATATCTTTATATGCTTTGGCTTTTATCAATACTTTTCCTTTTACCGTAATTTTTTCTTCTTTGGTTTCTTCTTGTGCCATTGTAACTTCCTCAATAAGGTTATTATTGATAAATATTAATTAATTCTTTAAATAATTCGGGATTTTTTACTTATTAAATTTATAATGTTGGAAGTTGAAATTAATGGAAAATTCAAAAATCTCAATGGTTGACATTTCTGAAAAAAAAGAGATACAAAGAACTGCAATAGCTGAAGGTCGTATCTTTTTAAAGAAAAATACTATAGAACAGATTAGGAGTAAGATTATTAAAAAAGGGGATGTATTGATTAATGCGCAATTATCAGCGATAAATGCTATTAAAAAGACTCCTGAATTAATTTTTTTAGCACACCCCATACCAATTTCTAATGTAAATGTAGAATTCGATATTAATGAAGACAAATCATTTATAAAAACAACAGTTTCAGTAAAATCTATAGCAAAAACGGGAGTAGAGTTGGAGGCGATTTTAGGTGTACAAATTGCACTTTTAACAATTTGGGATATGACAAAGTATTTAGAAAAAGATGAAATGGGTCAATATCCCTCAACCAAAATTACGGATATAGTTGTTTTAAAGAAGATTAAAGAGAATATATAGATAAAGTGAATTAATTTGGAAAAAACACATTTAAAGCATAAACATGGTGCCCCAAAAATATTGAATTATTCGATTTTAATAGTCAGTGATACAAGATATTCAGAAGTAGAGTCAGGAAAAAATTCAACTGACATGACAATTCCTCTAATAAAAAAAATATTAGAAAAAAATAACCAAAAATTCGTTTCATTTCAAATAGTCCCGGATGAAAATGAAAGAATAAAAGAAGTTTTACTACAATTAATTAAAGAGAAAAATGATATCATAATTGCCAGTGGAGGAACGGGTATTAGTAAAAGGGATGTAACTAT
>JABXJV010000143.1 GCA_013375355.1 Candidatus Helarchaeota archaeon | reverse complement strand
CTGGTAAGAATTTTCTATCTATATACCAAGCAGGGAAGCCTCCATTTTTAAATTGGTTTTTTAATATCCAATCAACTGCCCTTTTAGCACTTTTAATATATTCCTTATTTTTTAAAATAAGACCTACACAAAATAGCCCTTCTGCTGCATAAATATGCGGATGAGTATGAGTATACCCTTTTTTCAAAAAATTAATAAATCGACCATTTTCTTTTTGTAGAGTTAATGCCCAATCACATACATTAATCGCACTTTTTTTAAAACTGTCCATTTTAGTGACTGTATAAAGATTTAATAATCCAATAGCATTCTTAGTATGGAAAGGCTCGGATTGAGTGGACCATTTTCCATATCCGTCGATATAGATTTTATTATCTGCATCATAAACTGCAAAAAATGAACCATCCTCCTTCTGCATATCATTAATTAACCAACTACCAACCTTCTTAGCCATATCAAGATAATGTTTGTTTTTTGTTTGTTTATATAAATTAACAAAGCCGTTTAAACACATTGCATTGTCGAATGAAAATAACCAAGGTCGAAAGTTTTCCCTATGATATAAATATCGGTCATTAAAAATCCCATCACGGCTTATTTGTGCAAAATTTATTAAGTAGTCTCCAGCTTTGATAGCGCGGTCAATCAAAGAAGGATCTGGCGCAATATGATTTAAATAAAGCAGTGTGGTTATTCCATATCCAGTTATTTCAGAATACGCAAATGGATAGTTTTTCTTACTTAAATCGTACCAACATTGGAAAGATCCTAGAATACAATCCTGGTCTTCTTCTATGCATTGAATTCCAGAATTTAATAACCAGGATTTAATTGATTGAATTTTATCAAAAATATAATCTTTATCTAATTTACCAGGGATAACCATATCGTCTTCCTCTTTCTTTATCCATAGTTTCTTGCCATGGATAAGGGTGGTCAATAATTCCTAATGGACATTTGATATCTCTGATATTCTTAACAACCTTTGCGGGATTTCCCATAACAATGGTTTCGGGCGGAACATCACGGGTAACTAGTGAGAGAGCTCCTATTATAGCACTTTTTCCAACTGTTATTCTAGGAAGAAGAACACCAATGCTTCCAACGATTACATAATCTTCGACTACTGGTCCTTTTATACATTTTCCGCATGGGGGATGCAAATCCGTCGCCGCCCCAGAGTATGGAAACCACCAAGTAAAGTTTTTTACAACAGTTGTATCTCCTAAATGGTTAAGATTAATAAATCTATTATGATCTCCGATTTCTAAAGGTCCCCAAAATTCAGAATGGTTTCCTACATAATTATTATAACCAATTTTACATCCCTGTCTGATCATTATCCAGGAACCAGTTTCGAATTTATCCCCAATTTCACAGTCTGCATAAATTAAAGTGTAAGAACGAATATTTGCATTTTCTCCAATTTTTAAAACAGGATTAATATATCCTTCGGGGTCTTGTAAATATCCGACTCTATCTTTTTTTGTCTCATCCTTATGAAAATATTCAATATACTGTCCCAAGACAACAAAATCTCCTATAACAGAATTCGAACCGAGATGAACATTTGATTTTATAATTGAATTATAACCGATTAGGCAATTATCTCCTACTACAGCACCGTCTTCAATAATTACACCTTGTTTTGTCTTAACATTTTTACCTATTTTTGCATCTTTGCTTATTAAATTCATATTAAATCATCATATTTCAATTGTTTAAAATAGATGTAAGTTAGATTCTGTGAAATTGAATAAAAATATTGCTCATATTATATTATAAGGGTTTAATATCTACAATAAATAAAATTCCAAAGTATATTTTTAATTTGGTTAAATTAATCGGGGTAACCATACCTTTTTCTCCGCTTTTTGGGCATATTTTCATACCACGGATAGGGTCCTTTATCAATGATACCTAGTGGACACGTAACATCTTTAATATTTTTAACTGCTTTTGCAGGATTACCCACAACGATAGTCTCTGGTGGAACATCTTGAGTTACCAAGGAACATGCCCCTACTATAGCATTCTTTCCAATCCTTAATCTTGGAAGGATTAAAGAAAAACTGCCAATAATAGCATAATCCTCAATTACTGGTCCTTGTAAACATTTTCCACAAGGCGGATGAAGGTCAGTAGCAAGCGTAGCATACGGGAGGAACCAGCAACAATCGCCAATGACACTCATATCGCCTATATGGGCTACAGAAATGAATCTATTGTGATCTCCTATTTCAGAAGGCCAAATTTCGCAGTGATTTCCTAAATAATTATTATTACCAATTTTACAGCCATTTCTAATAACCGTCCAGCTGCCAGTTTCAAATTTATCGCCAATTTCGGAATCCGCATAAATTATAGTATTAGCACGAATTTTTGCTTTTTCTCCGATTTTCAAGATTGGATTTTCATATATTTCTGGATCTTTATAATAACCGAGCTTTGTCTCATCTTCTCCATTTATAAAATAGGTTCCAATATATTCACCTAAAATTACATTAGCACCGATATAAGATTTAGAACCTAAGTGAACATTCTTCCTTACTATTGCATTATGGTCAATCTTTACATTATCATCAATAATTACACCATCTTCAATAATTACATTGTGCCCTATTTTAACATTTTTACCTATTTCTGCTTCTTTACTAATAAGATTCATATTATACCTTCATTTTATAATGATTTAAAATAAGTTAAAGTTAAAATGTCAAATGTTGAATAATGATTTTGTAATAATAAAATTATGTGGTATTAAAATTGGATAAGGATTTTTGGACCGGAAAAAGAGTTTTAGTAACCGGCGCAGACGGTTTTATAGGTTCACATCTCACCGAAAAACTTTTAGAATATGGAGCTGTGGTAACGATATTCGTCCGGGGCAACTCGGTAACCGGTACTACACAATTTGCGCTAAGGAACACAAAGTCCCTTGAAGGTAAAATAAAAAAGATAATTACTGGGAACATTTCAGCAAGAGATTCTATTTCATTGATAATAAGGGAAGAGCCAGAATATATATTGCACCTAGCGGCAGATGCTTACGTTCCGAACTCATTCGAACATCCAATAGAGGTCATGGAGACAAATTTAATTGGTACATTAAACATACTTGAAGCTGTGATGAATCTTAAGGATATAGTGCAGTGCGTTTGTACGAGCAGTTCAGAAATCTATGGAACTGCACAATATGCACCAATAGACGAAGAGCATCCCCTAAACGGGACATCGCCATATGCCGCATCTAAGATTGCAGCAGATCGCTACTGTTTTGCGTACTGGAATACGTATGGAATTCCAGTTTCAATTATAAGACCTTTTAATACTTTTGGACCTCGCCATACCTATGATGTAATCCCAAAATTCATAAATTTAGCCCTAGAAGGTAAAGCTCTAACCGTTTATGGAACGGGAGAACAATCTAGGGATTTTACTTATGTTTCTGATATGATTAGAGCGTTTCTTATCATGGGTGGCAATAAAAAGGCGATAGGCAAAGCAATAAACTTTGGAACTGGCATAGATGTTTCTATTAATGATATCGCTGAAAAAATTGTAAAATATGTTGCAGAACTTAGCAACATTAAAACAGAAGTTGTACATATTGAAAAAAGATTAGCTGAAGTTCAAAGATTAATTTGCGATTATTCAAAGGCAAAAGAACTTTTTGGTTGGGAACCAAAAGTCTCAATTGATGAAGGATTAAAGAAAAATATTGAATGGGAAGTAAATCGCAGAAAAAAATAATTAAAAAAGTTGTTTTATTTCATCTTTTAGAAATAATTTAGTATTTATTAAATAACTTTCCCCAGCCAGTATTCATAAACCATGCTAGATTCTTTTTAGCTTTTGTTGGATACCAAAATTTGTCATGATATATAGCAGATAATTTTACGGGTATATTAAAAACATTAGTATCGAAGAGAATATGTTTAAAAGGGCTATTATATAACCTTCGATTCCAATATATTACGGGAGACATTTTTGTTTTTGTATGAAAATTTGGCAACTTTTCCATACCATCATAATCTCCAACTAATTCAATCTGATCAAGGTCCCCTATTCCTAAACCTAAATCATGACACATCTTTATTTTTGGTACTTTTTTTAATGGTATACCCATTACTTTACATTGAATTGCGTCAATTGAAACCATATCATTAGAGGCTAATAAAATATTTCCTAATTTGACATCATGTGTTCTCGGACCTGCTCCATCTCCAATAATAGTCCCATCAGTTAATGCAAACAAAGGACCGCAGACCTCTTTCTGAACTAATAATAGGTCAGTTAAAATCTCGTGAATCCACAAATGTGAATGAAATCTAACTTTTTTTAATAACATTCCAAATGCATTTTTTAATGCCCCAGTCATCTCACTATGTCCATGACATTTGATAGTAGGTAAATGCAAAATTTGAGCCTTTAAGATATTTTCTGGGACTATTATTTGCCCAAAAATTTCTTCCAATTTTAAGGTGGGTTTAGATAATTTTACAGGGACCCATTTTGTTTTGGTTAAGTCTCCAAACTTAAGCTTATAATTTCTAATTATCGAATTCCAACGATTATTCTTAAGACCTTTGCCAATTTTGGTAACAACTGTTTCATTTTCAATTGGAACAATTTTTTCTGGATTAAAATCATTATTAATCAAATACTTCATAAGTCCATCAAAGATATAAGGATGAGTAGAACAAGCTGGATAAAATAAACTCCAACTTAAATTTAATTTCAATATTGTTTTATCTTTGGGTTTAAATGTTTTTTTCAATCCGCCTAATTCCATAGCTCTCTCAATATCGTTAAAAATTGTTTTTGGAGAAGTCTTTACTGCAGCCACGACGGACATTTTTTTTACATCAAAAATCTTTAAACTTAATTACAAAAATTAATAAGAAAAATTGTTAAAAATTCTTTTGTTATACTTCGGGAGCTTGAAAATTTCATGGATAGAAAAAAAATTGAAGTATCAACAGAAAAAATAATACTTGAGATTATAAAAAATCGATATATAGACCTTGTTGAAGATTTAGTAAAAATCGTAAAAAAAGAACATAATATCTCTCAAGAAACAACTCTTAAAATAATAGGACAATTACAGTCAACTGGTAAATTAACTTTACAAAATCCAGAGCCAGAAATTGAGAATTTTTCCGAATTTAACTTTATTAAATTTATACGACATAATTCTAATCGAGATTATTGGTTTATTTTGATATCTGCTATCCTTGGTCTATTTTTTTCTTTGATTATTGAAAATGAATCTTCCTTTACTATTTTTAGAGCTATATTCGGCATATTTGCATTTTTTTTCAGTTTAGGTTATTTAATAGCTGATTTAGCCTTTTTTAAAGAAGAAATGGATATTTATGAAAAAATAACTATTAGTATTGGTCTTAGTACCGTTATTTCTCCTCTAATACTATATTTCATAAACTTTACGCCTTTAAAACTAGCGGAAATATATAACACTATTCTATATTCCATTATAATACTCATGGGAGTCATATTTTTATACATTCGATTTAAAAAGACAGATTTTACTAAATTAACAACTAAAGCACCGATTATTAGTCGTCGAAGACTTTTCACTCTGGCAGTTCTATGTTTATTAATTGCAGCGTTAGTGAGGGCTTTTAATATCTACCAATATCCTTTATTTGGAACTCCTTCAGACCCTTGGCTTCATTATGGAGTCGCGAAGGCTGCTATTAATTTGAAATGGTTCGAATTTTATTATGGGGCGATTTATGATGTTTTCTATCCTTTATATTATATGACTCTGGTCGGTCTTAAATTTCTTTCAGGCTTTGATTTATTATTCATGTGTAAAACAACTCCTATGATAATAAGCGTTTTCAGCACATTCGTCTTAATAGTTTTATCATATAGAGTTACTAAGAAATGGGAGATTGGGATACTTACTGGCCTTTTTAGTTCAACAATGGATGTTATTACTCCTGTAAACTCTGCCACTTTATGGCCCCAAACAATAGGGTATATGTTTTTCCCTCTTATCATTTATGCATTTCTTAGAGTAAGTGAAGAAAAAAAAGTAAAAAATATGATATTGGCAATAATATTTTTTTCTTATCTTACAGTTACACACTTAGTTACAATAGCTGCATTAATATCAGCGTTGTTTTTAATTGCAATTACTTTATTTTATAGAAAAACGTATAACAAAGAATTCATTTATACATTAATTATTTGTATAGGATTCTTTATTGGATGGGGAAGTATTTTCTATACTAGAAAATTAACAGAATTAGTTGCAATTAATATATCACGTTTGGATTTTTCGTTAATCCTTGTATTAGGTGGCTCAGCATTATTGGGATTAGGTATTATTCTTTTCTATTTAAAGCGATTTGGACCAACAGTCAGGACAAGTTTTGAATTAACATTTACAAAAATGAGTTGGTTAGTAATCATTTTAGTCTTTGGAATCGGGTTAAATCCACTTTTATGGATGTTCTTTCCAATTACTAGTGGATTCGCCCAAGGATTACCCCTTGTTTATTATCTAATAATATTTATCGCAGCTTATCCTATGTTAATATTAGGTATCTCAGGATTTAGAGTTGCTTTTCATAGAGGTGGAATGAAAGATCAGTTTTTAACAGGATGGTTAATGGGTCTGATTATAATTGCTGTTTTAATTATGTTTGGGGGGAATTACTTATTCTCGGGGAGAGTTGCGGCATTTGCGACCGGTTTATTCATAATATTAGCTTCAATTGCTATATTCTCAATTTTTTCTACAATGAAAAATCGGACTAGAAAACAAATATTAGTTCTCTCTTTGATTACTGCATACTCAACGCCCTTTGCTATTTTATATCGATATCCACTCGTTTATGGGATTGAAGAGACTCAATATTCTGAATATCAGAGTTTATCCTGGTTAGCTCCTCATATTCCTTCCATTCCTGTTTTTATAGGAGATAATAGAGCTTTATATCTCATAGATGGGGTTGTTTGGCATCCTATCATGAGCTTACAATTCATAGGCGATTTACCAATGGTAGAAGATTTGGACCAATTAGTTTTATTATTGTTTACAGGACTTTTACCACACTTTATAAGGTTAGCAATGTATCCTGTGTTTTTTGAATATATGAAGGAATTACTAGAAGATGTTCAAGATATAGAATTTATCCAAATTTATATACCCATTTTCATGTACTATTTTGAAGTAGGTCCCATTGATTTACTGGGTAGAGATGAAACAATTCCTACTGTTCCATTGACGGTCTATGATTTAATTATACTTAGTAATTCTGAAAATTACAACAAGATATATGATAATTGGTTTGCGCATATTTACATTCCAAACCTTTAGAAATTTAATAAAAAGTGATACTTTTGTCAATCCGTGGAAAAACCTATAGAGATGAATTATCTGATGAAATAGTGAAAAAATTGTTGGCAAATCCCTATACGGTTCATTCAAAGATGCTTGAAATAGTAGGGAAAAACAAGACTATCTTAGAAATTGGTTGCGCAACAGGTTATATGACTAAGAGGTTTAAAAAGAATAACTGCAATATTACTGGCGTTGAAATCAATCCAAAAAGCGCAGAAATTGCTAAACAATACTGTGATCAAATTATTATTGGTGATATTGAAGTAGAAAAAGATTTTCCTTTAAAAAAAGAATACTTTGACTTTATCTTATTCGCTGATGTGCTTGAGCATTTGCGTTTTCCTCTTAGAACACTAGTTAAGTTTAAAAAATATTTAAAACCTGAAGGAAAATTCTTTATTTCTCTCCCTAATGTTGCAAATTATCGTGTGCGAATGAATTTATTAACAGGTAGATTTAATTACACGGAAATTGGATTGCTTGATAAAACTCATCTTAGATTTTTTACTATTAACACAGCTAAACAACTTGTAAGTGATGCTGGATTAAAAATAGTAAAAGTGGATGCATCTCCAAGTTGGAATAGTTCAAACAAATTATTAAATAAATTATATTACTTAATTACTAAAACTTGGAAAAGTTTATTTGCTTATAGTATCCTAATTCTAGCTTCAAAAAAATAAAAACTCACTAATTTAAAATTTTTATAAATAATCTTTTAATTGTTCAAACCTTGCTTCCCAAGTATTTTCTTTTAAGAATTTGTCGATTTTATCTAGGTCAATTTTAGCCGACAAACTGATATCTATATTCTTTAGAAATTCTTCGTAATTTTTTGACATATAAACATATGGAAAACCTAACATTTCCCTTAAAAATATGGATACAACAGGTTTTCCTCCTGCAAGCGCCTCGTAGATCTTAACAGGATGCCCTGAATCAGTTACTTGTTTTAATGAGACAAATGGGATTAGAGTTGTGTCAAAATAATGGATATATTGAGGAAGATCTTCGTATTTTTTAGCTCCCAGTAAGAAAAAATTTTCGTTTTTACTTTTAATTTGTTTCAGTTTATCATTAAAAGCGGGATCGATATTTCCAATAAAAACAAAGTTGTAATTTGGGCGTTTTGAAATTACATAATTCAATAATTTTGCGTCTAAATGCTCAGCAATCAACCCAAAGAATCCTATTATAGGATTACCAGAAGGTAAATCAGAAGGTCTGGTACACTTTTCTCTTGCTTTAATGAAATGGTGAAATTCAGCACCATTCGTTAAATAATATGTATTTTTATTGAATTTTAATGCCCTTTCTTGGAGACATTTGGCGGTCGCTAATACAAAATCAGAATTTTTTATTAGATATTCTTCTTTTGCTAAAATTTGAGTTGTGGGCGAATCCCAGTAAGAAATATCATCCACGCTGTCATAAATAAGTTTAAATCCCTTTTTCTTAAAAAAAGGGACATATTCAACTAATAAAGGAAATTGATAGAGAACAAATTTTTCATCAGAAGTTGAATAGTCATTAAATTTTCTAATATATGCTTTTTGAACATCTTGTGTTTTTTCTTGATGAGTGGTCTTTAAGAAATTAAATACTTTTAAGATTTGTAGACGTCTTAAAATCCTTATAGCCAATGAATCAATTTTAGATTCAAGACGAGTTCCTTTTTTTAAGCGATTAAAAGGATTTAGGTCAAATTCGTAAGGATTGTGCCAAATCTCTAAATTTGGGATTGATTTTCCCCTTTCTTTTTCCTTATCAAAATGCACATTAGGAAAGTTTACAAATAGGACTCGATTTCCATCTTTTGAAAATAATTCCGCAAAATGATGGATTCTGTTATAAGTAGAAACGTTAAATGGTATTGGATTAATCAATATAGATCG
>JABXJV010000142.1 GCA_013375355.1 Candidatus Helarchaeota archaeon | reverse complement strand
TATCACCTACACGTAATAAATCTAAAGCACGTCCCGTAAGGTTGTTTGAAAAAGAAAACATGGCTGAAAAAAACGCAGCTACCATAACCTCATTTTGAATAATGGATTCTGGCGAATAAGTCTTATAAAAAATAGTTATGCCAGATTTCGTTAAAATAAAAAGGTTATAGATCAACTATCGACTGCCTCTTGTGATTTTTACTATCTCTTTTGGATTAATTTATAAATTGCTTTAATTTATTTATATTCTTTTATATTATTTATCGCCCTTAAATTTTAATTTTTTAAGATGAGTATGATTATATTGAAAACGTAGTTGCAAAAAAATTAGGTATTATCGTTGAAATGTTTTTAGATCTAAAAAACAATCATTTCTGTCAATCATAAATCGGTTAAATCTTTACCAGTTTGCCATACTAGATGCACATGTTCATCATCTATCATTATAAGTTTTTTAAACTTGTATTTACTTGAGGTTTGTAAAAAAAAAGGAACTAAGTCAGACCAAATATCTTTTATGCGTAATTTTTCAGTTACATTTATCTTTAATCCACATTCGCACTTAATTGTTTCTGGAAAAAAGTTTAGACTTGGATCTTTCTTACTATCAGGATACCATATATACAGAATTCCGCATTGGCATAGATAAATTCCAAACGGATATCCACTTTGCTCATTATCAATACTCATGATAAAAGTATCCAATTTTTTTAATTTTTATCTCAATTTATTTAATATTTAAAATTATTTTAAAGATTACAATTAACTAGCAGGGGAAAAATGACGATTTAAAAGAACATAAGCAGGCTTGAAAATTTCTAAATTGACATTTTCCAATTTAGGTAAAACATCACGAAATAATTCTTCAAAATCTTTAATATATTCTTTTAACTTTTTGGATAATATCATTAATGCCTCATTTACAACCAAAACACCAATAATTCGATCTCCGTAACCAAGTATTATTTTTAAACCGTCACAATCCATTTTTTCAACTTTTTTTTCTATATCAATTTTATTTAAAATATTCTTAATATCAATACTCTTATCTGGAGAGCTTTTAGGTGGTAACTTTTTATCATCAAAATATTTTTCTAGTAAGGGTGTTCCTGAATGCGTAATCAAATAGACAGATTTAATTTGTTTCATCCATTGAAGTCTGATGATAAAATTTACTTGAAAAACTACCATTAACAATAAACCAGCATATATCAAAAAAAATGGGTAAATCTCGACAGGGAATATGATATTAGCCTGGAAAATTTGTACTAAATTAGGAAAAATTGTTTTAATATCAGAAGGTCGAAGTGTTGCTCCTATTAATACTGCTAAAATACCTAAACCGGTAAAAAATGCTTGATAACGAATAAGTCCTTTCTCTTTAATTGCAAAGTAAAAATATACAGCAGAAGCAATGACATGCATGATACCAGAGATAAACATTATGATTATCGACATCGGAGCGATAATATTACTAATTATGGTGACGATAACAAATGAAAGAGTAATAAAACCTTTTGAATTTAAAATCTTTGATATTTCAAAGGTAGCAAATAATGAAGTTACTCCAATCATGATTACAATTCTAGAATATATTAATATTTCATAATAGATGAAAGAAGGATAATATAAATCAATATATCTAAAAATAAAATTTAATACATTGCATAGAAAAAAGCTAGCCAAACCTGTATTATATATCGCTAATGAAATATCTTCTGGTTTGTATACTTTTCTTATAGTGTTTAAGAATGAAATTAATAATAGAGTAAAAGCTATTTGGATGTTAGCTAATTCTATTTCCCTGAAGAAATAATAGATTTCTATTCTAATACTCCTCCTATTGGAAAATATTGATCTATTAGAGCAAAAGAAGTTTCAAAAAGATCAAGATTACCAGTCCATTTTGATAAAAATTCGTCATAATATAATTCAAAATCCCTCACAAATTTTTGTAACTTATTTTCATAGAATTCTCCCTTCTCCTGGGTAATTAATAGAGCATTTACATGAATGCCTTCTTTAAAAATATAGACTTTATCCTCTTTTTCTATTATTTTCATAGACCTATCTAATTTGATTAGGTTCCCAAGTAAAAATTTCAAGGATTTTTGCGATTTAATTGAACTTTCAATAATTTCCTTTATCATTTTTTGTCTATCAGATATTTTTAGAGATATTTCATCAGTTTTAAAATCTTTATAAACAATAAATTCCCCGTTTTTCCTTAAAACGTGAATCGAATTTATTCTCGCTAACCATTTAGTTTCTTTTAAATAATTAACCTGTCCAAAGTACAAAACTAATACTAGACCAACATAAATCATTCCAATACTTAAGAAATTATAATAAAGGGACAAAATAGAATCTGAAGAATAGCGAATATTAGGGATTAGATTATCAAGTATATTAGGAATTACTATTATTCCTCCAAAAAATAATAAAAACCCTAAACCGAGAAAGAAGCTTTGGAAGCGTAATTTCTCTTCTTTTTGATATGAGATATAGAAGAATATGAAGGGAATTGCGAACCAAATTGGGAGAGAAATTATTGGAGCAATTATATTACTTGGAGCCAAGCTAAGAATGAGAACAAAACCAGTTATTCCTAATAATAAATATAATATATTTTTATTAAACTTAATAATTTCAAGTTTGTTCAAATTTTGGATTAATGCAACTATAATTAAAAGACCTATTCCAATAGATAACGTTTTTAACATATGTGAAAGCTGTAAATTTGATGAATAATACACTCCAGCAATATTCAAAAGAATACTAAAAGAAAAAAATCCAAAAAATCGGGAAAGTTTATAGTAATAAACTCTTAAGTCAGGTATTTCAGGAACAGAGATCCCCATTTTAAAATAGATTGCAAAACCAACAAATAGTAAAGCAGCCTGGACTAAAAAACTACTTATCTGCCACTCTCGTAAAAAATTTGCAGTATTTATTTGAAGCCATATAACAATATTTTGCATTAAAAAACCATCAATTCCATATTTTAAAATTTTTAAAGTGTAGATTTTTCATATATTTTTCTTGCATTTAAATATAATTTTTGCTTAACTTTCTCGGTTTCAAGGTTCTTTATTTTAGCGATTTCTGAAACAACATCAACCACATGAATTGGTTCACCTGTTATTGATTTATTTTTAATTTTATAATTGACAGGTCCATCTGATTCAGTTAATAATTGTTCAAGGGGGACTTTTTCAACTACTATTCTATGTTTGGCAGAATATAATACTGCAGGTGTAATAGAAAAATAATAGCCTCGTCTAATACCATTATTTATTAAATCTTGAGGACCAGAATACCAATGGATACTAATAGGGTGAATTTTTCTCGATTTTAATTGTTCAAATACTTCTATTTCGGCATTTTTTCCATGAACAGTAATTCCTAATTGATATTTTTCTGCTAGATCTAAAAAATAATTAAAGACCTCATTTTGAATAGCATAAGAACTCTTATCTTTTAAAAAATAATGATCTAATCCAATTTCTCCGACTCCTACTATCTTATCAAGGTTTTCCTCAATCAAAGTAGCTACTAATTTTGCGTCTTCTAAGTTAGGAGCACTCCTTGATATTGGGGAAAAGGGATGTAAGGCTAACATCGGAAATACATTTTCATATTCTTCTGCCAAAGCTAAAGTTTTTCTGTTATCTATAAGGTCCATACTCACTGCAATAATAGATATTGATAATTTTTCTGAACTCTTGATTATCTTTTTAATATTTGGATAAATAGCTAGATGGCAATGCACATCAAAATAATAAGCCATTTAAATAACCTTTTTATTTCCAAAAATTTTCTAAAAATCTTCTTTATCGTTCCTAAATTGTTCTTGACCACAATAGGGACAGAATTTATAATTTTTTTTATAAATTTCCTTTCCACAATTTTTACATTTAAGTTGAGGGGGATAATTAATTTGAGATTTTTTATCTCGATTAAATAAATAAAAGGGAGGCAACAATAATAAAAAAAATAAAAATGGAAAATCAAAAAAAATGTAAAGGAAAAATGATAAAATAGTTATTATAATAGAAACAACAAAAACTAAGTATCTCCAAACCATATTTTACATCCTTTGATAGAATAATTAATGTTTATTAAAAATAAAACTATTTAAATAATAAAATTAATCCTATTGTACAATTAGTATTAAAGGTTTAAAAAATTATCAAACTATGAAAAAGTGTAAGTTCTAAGGGAGATGTTAATATTGCCAACTACGGATAAAAAATTGGCGTTTAAAATTGTTGTAATTGGGGATCCAGCTGTTGGAAAAACATCATTGATTCGTAGATTTTCTGAAAACAAATTCGATACATCATATCTACCAACAATTGGAGCAGATTTTAATCTCAAAGTTATTGAATTGCCTGATGCACAAGTAATAATGACAGTTTGGGATATCGGAGGCCATGAAAAATTCCAATCGATTAGAGCTTTTTACTATAGTGGAGCTCATGGAGGAATTATAGCTTTTGATCTTACCAGAGAGGAAACTTTTAAAAATGTTAAACAATGGGCAGAAGATATATTAACAGGTGCAGGTGAAAAAATTCCCCTGGTTCTAATATGCAATAAGTCAGATTTAACGGATCAGATTGTAGTTAATGAAGAAGATATTAAAAAACTTGCTGAAGAATTAGATGTAACATATTTTATGACTTCGGCTAAGTCCGGCTTAAATGTACAAGATCCTTTTCAAAAATTAGCTGTCGATTGTGCCCAGTTTTTTTCTAAATAAAACCCATCTTAAATCCTTTAGGAAATCATATCACAACTTATCTGTGCCAAATTTTTTATAATATTGATTTATTTAGACTTAATTGGTGATGAATCATTAAAGGAACTACTCTATGATTAAACACATAATTTTAGAATATATTATTTAATCTTGTTAATAACAACTAGTAGGGATTTATTATGGAAATATATGATGATATTGAAAAAGAAAATATTAAAGAATTAATGAATAAATTTGATTTTAAAAAATTTGATATTACAAGATTATCGATAGCAAAAGTTGAAAACTACTTTAGAATAGAAGACGGTCACCTAACAACACTTTATATAACAAACAATAAATTCGATAAAATTTTAAAATTCCTACCTAAATTTACTTATCTAAAATATTTAATTGTAAAAGAATGTAATTTAAAAAAATACCCAACCTTGATTTTCTTCCTAAATTACAAAATCTTGATTTGAGTAGTAATAAAATTTCAAAAGTTGAGCAATTGGAGACTAAAATTCCGCAATTAAAGGAGTTATATCTCAGTAAAAATCAAATTAACACAGTTAGTATTGGAAATTTAACTCATTTAGAAAAATTAGATTTGAGTTATAATCAAATTACAAAAATAAAAAATCTTGAAAACCTACCTCAACTAAAAATATTAAATCTTGAGGAAAATCCATTAGAAAAGATGTTCGGATTAGAAAAATTAACACAACTTAAAAAATTAAATTTAGGGAACACTCAAATTACTAAAATTGAGGGAATGAGTAACCTAATAAATTTAGAGGAATTCATTTTTTGGGGGAAATGGGGTTTTAAAAAACAAAAAGTACCTTTGGAAAATCTTGAAGCGTTAGGGGTGTTACCAAACCTTAAAAAATTAACAATTGGAACCCAGGATTTATATCATATTCCAAACTTGATGTATGGGCGATACTTAATCGAATTAAGACATAACCATCAATTTTCTGATCGAACTGGAATTAGAATAGCTGACAAGAAGGATTATGATGTTCCAGGATCTTTTGCATTTTTAGACAGATTAACAGTATTCACATCACTTATGAGTCAAATATTAAATACAAAAAAAGAAAAAAAGAAAAAGAAACTTCAAGAAAAATTGAAAAAACTTAGAGAATCATTCAAAATAGTAGTGATGACATTAGATGAACTAATAAACGAATATAACCTTGATATTCCAAAAACCGAGGTTATTAATGAAGATTTATCAGAAAAAATAAAAGATTGGATATTACACTGTGAATTTATAAAAAGGTTAAAACTGCAAACTGATTTGCAAGTTATTTTCTATAAAAGCTAGAGATCCAAAAAATTATTTAATGGAGCTAGAGCTTTTCTGTGCCTCTCATTTTATAGCGAATATACGCAGAATTCACATAGACAATACCTATTGGTGCTTCGATTCTTTGGATTAATTTTTTTTCTTCCAAACCATCTAAAAGCTTGAGTATTTGATCTTTAGAAAAAAGAGATTTCCCTAAAGGTTTTAGAACCAGATTAAATTCACGAGTGATTTGGTCAATTGTTTTTCTTTTTGTTAGAATATCTAAAATTGATGCTTCTTCATTAGTTATTTCTGGTTCTTTATCTAAATCCTTCATTTTCTCTAAAAGCTTCTTTTCTTCTTCACTGATTTTGACATCTTGTTTTTTTGGTTTTGGTCTATGCTTTAATCCTGTTTCTTTACTCATATTATTCATCTAATTAATAGATTTGAAAAAGATTTTAATTCAGATTAGAGTTATTCTCTTTTAAAATATTAATTTAATCTAAATTTTTTTTAAAAATTTTAAAATCTCAATTATCTTTTTAATCATGTCTATAAAAAAATAGTTTGTTGGTAATAAGATATGAAATTAAAGGCTGATTCTGTGAAAGATTCATACACATATGAAAAGTCTGGCGTAAGTGTAAAGAAAGCGAAGGATGCACATAGTATAATTGGGAAATTAATAAAAGAAACTTTTAAATTTCGAAAAGGGGAGTTAGGAGGAGTTCTCGGCGAATATGGGCATTATGCTAGCCTAATAGATGTAGGAAATATTTGCTTAGCGCTACACGCTGACGGAGTCGGGACTAAAGTCTTAGTTGCACAAATGATGAATAAATATGATACTGTTGGTATTGATCTTGTAGCTATGAATGCTAATGATTTAATCTGTATAGGTGCCGAACCTATTTGTCTCCTTGATTATTTAGCAGTAGAAAATATTGATGATCAAATCGTTTCAGAGATTATGAAGGGAGTAGTTACTGGAGCTAAGGAAGCAAATATGTCAGTGATTGGAGGAGAAACAGCAATTATTCCAGATATTATTAAAGGTTCAGTTAAAGGAAAAGGATTTGACTTAGCAGGAGTAAGTCTAGGGTTTGTACAGAAAGAAGATATTATCACCGGGGAAAAAATTGAAGTTAATGATATAATATTCGGTTTGGATAGTAATGGTATCCATTCAAATGGTTTGACATTAGCAAGAAAAACGTATTTTGAAAAAGAAAAATATAAAATCACAGACCAATTCGGTGAAACTGGACATTCAATAGGAGAAGAGCTTCTAAGACCTACTAAAATTTATGTAAAAGTAGTATTAAATATAATTAAGAACGTAGAAGTGCATGGACTAGCCCATATTACTGGAGGTGCATTCTCAAAACTTATGAGGTTGAGTTTTAAAGAAATTGGATTTTCTCTTACCTCTCTTCCAAAGCCTCCACTGATTTTTCAAGATATTCAAAAAATGACTAATATTTCTAATGAGGAAGCATATCGGACCTTTAATATGGGAATTGGTTTTTGTATTATAACTGCTAAAGATAATTTAGAAATTCTTGAAAAAATTTGTGATAAGCACAAAATTAAAGGAAGATTAATCGGAAATATTATCAATAAAAAAGGAGTTATTATTAAAGATCCTCTTGGTGGCCCCACCGATAGATTTAATGTAGGATTATAAAAAGCCCTTTATAAATAAAATGCTTCCTTTATAAAGAATATTTATAAGCTTTAAAAACATTTTATTTATAAGTGCGGGTAATCTTAATTATTTAAATATATTTTACCAAGAAAAGGTAAAATTTCATGAAATTTTAAGTTTATAACCATTAAAAGAGGATTTTATTTGTCAAAACCGACGTATAAAATTGTAAATATTGTTGCCTCCGTTAGATTTGGAATTGAGAAAATTATCGATCTTAATAATATTGCCATGAAGAATAAAAATACGGAATATAATCCAGATACCTTTCCAGGATTGATCTATCGGATACAAAATCCTAAAAGTACTATTCTTGTTTTTTCCACAGGAAAGCTTGTTTTAACGGGGTTGAAAAAAGAAAAAGATGTTGTTCCCATTACTGATAAAGTTTTAAAAGTTATAAAGAAATATGGTGCAAAAGTAACAAGTGAACCAGAAATAAAAATTCAAAATATTGTAGCTAGTGGGGATCTTAATTTAAGATTAAATTTAGATTTAATGTCAATTAGTTTAGAGAGAGCATTATACGAACCTGAAGTATTTCCAGGTCTTATTTATAGAATGCAGACACCAAAAGTTGTCTTCCTAATTTTTGCAAGTGGAAAAATTGTATGTGTTGGGGCAAAATCTGAAACTGATGTACAACAAGCGGTTAAACAATTATTAAAAGAAATAGAGGAATTGGGTTTTAGTAGCGATTAATACTAAAAATCTCTTGGTTTACATATAATTTCTCTTACTTTCATTTTTAAGAAATAAGATGAATAAGCAGGTTTGAGGATTATTGCCGTATCAGCTCCTCTCCCGGTTCCCGCTATACAAATAACGTCACTTTCCATATCAATCAGACCAGCGTCTGCTGCCATGAGCCCAATTTCCATACATACTTTTATTCCCTCTCCAAAGACTGACCTTATTGTTTTTGCAATTAATTCAACTGGAAACCAAATTTGAGGTTTCAATCCGGTTCTAAATGCTCTTTCAACCCCTGAAAATGCATGAGTTGCTGATAGAATTTTAACTTTATTCTTTTCCAATATTGTTCTGTTATTATCATCAAGCTCTTGTTCAATATTTTTCATGAACCCATAAGAATGAGTGACAACGACCAAGTTATAATTATTTACGGGAAATATTTCTGCAGCTTGAACTCCAGTTTCTCCAACAGTAGATGCAACAACTATATCTTTGATTCCTTTTTTTTCAGCAAATTTCTTAGCAATTTTTAGTGCTTCCTCGGTATTATGCTTACCAGCTTTTTCAAAATATACAGATTTTAATTCAGACAAATTTTTCACCTAATTAAAAAAGGAAGTTATAATAATTTTTTAATTTATATGACTTCAAGATAATCAAGGTTTAAACTTTTTTTCATTTTCCACGATAGTTGCTATGCCAACTCCACCACCGCCACAAAGAGTTTCGATACCCCAACGTTTATTTTGATGGATTAGTTCCCAAACCATCTCGACAAAATATAAAACACCAGAATTCCCAATGGGGTGGCCAAGAGCGATTGCACCGCCAGAAGGATTAACACGTGGATCTAAAAAATCGTATTCAAAATGTTTTGCAAATGCTAAACATGGACTAGCGAAAGCTTCATTCGGTTCAATGACATCCATTTCTTCCATTTCCAAACCTGCACGTGCTAATGCCTTTTCTTGTGCAGGGATGGGACCTTCGAGCATCAATATGGGATCTGAACCTGCTACTGCCATTGTACGAATAACAGCCATTGGGTTCAACCCCAATTCCTCTGCTTTTTCACGTGACATAAGCATAACAGCCGACGAGCCATCTGCTATTTGGCTAGAATTCCCAGCAGTTACAACTCCATCAATTTGAAAACGAGGTTTTAAACTTCGCATTTTTTCCATAGCAGCTTCTGGATTGTCCAGATAAATCGCCCGAGGAGTTTCATCTTTGTCAATAATTTTAATTTTCGTTTTACCATCTTCATCTCTTATTTTACGATCAGTCTTAGGATCACGATCTTCAACCTTAAGTGGACAAATTCGTTTTTTATACCATTTTTCGTCCCGCAATGCTTTTATCGCTTTCCGATGGCTTGAGGCTCCAAATTCATCTAAGTCTTCACGAGCAAGTTCCCATTTTGCAGCTATTTTTTCAGCTGCCATTCCCATAGTGACAGTTTTTTTAGTAAAATTTTTATGTAATTTGTTTTTTCGCCCGTCTTTTACCTCGGCTAGAAGAGAAGAACCAAGTGGATATTTCGACATAAATTCTAGACCTCCTGCAACCATTATATCTCCACAACCACTCATTATGGCCTGTGCTTGGGAATTTATGGCTTGTAGACCAGCATTACAATAGCGATCCACAGTCCAACCTGCGATATCATTCGGTAAATCAGCAACAAGAATTGCAATGCGCCCAAGATTTCCACCTTGTTCTCCGAACTGTGCAGAAACACTCCATGCAACATCTTCGATCATTTCGGGTTTGAATACTGGTGATTTTTCTTGAACTCGATTAACTAAAGTTAAAAGTGTCTGTGAAGCCATCTCATGCGCTGTTGTATAATACAATTGGCCTTTCTTTTTTGCGGCTTTCCAACCAGAGCGTCCAAGAGGGGAGCGAATTGCTTCAACTACTACACATTCTTTTATTTCTGTCAAATTTATCACCTTCTTTAGAAAAATATAACACTATAAAACTTTAAATTTTTTTTTGAAATAGATTTCTTATTATAATTGTGATATTTTAAAAAAAATACCTTGTTTGATAAAGATCAAGGGAGTAATAAAATGCCAATTGGAAGTGCCTATATTGCCCATTTAATTATAGGAATATTTGCAACTATATTGCTTTCTATTGTATTTTTTATTTTAATTTATAGTTATATAAAGTCGAAAAACACTTCTACATTGTATTTTGCAAGTTTTTTTGCTCTAAATGTTTTTTGGGCATTCGGATCTACTTTTTATCCAATTCTTGAAGCCACTTATGCATATGCTTTAGCTGTAGCTGCCATAAGTTCCTGTTATTTAGGTTTTTATGCTATATTTTTATTTTTAGAATTAATAAATTATGATAATGTTGATAAGAAAAGGGCTGTTTTTTTTGCTTGTGCTGTAAGTGGGACAATTTTTTTAATGATAATTAATCCATTTTTTAATTATTTAAAATTGGAAGAAATTCCTAATTTTGGTTATCTAACAAGACCTTCAACCTTGTTTTCAATCTTTCAAGCAGTAATTTTATTAGGAATTGGTTTAGAATACTTTATAACAGCATATCGAGTCAAAAAAGTTGCAGTAACACCTGCTCAAAAAGACCAAGCTACTTTATTCATGGCAGGAGTTTCAATCGGAGTATTTGGAAATATACTTGTTTCAATAATTAGATGGATTATTAATTTTCCAGCCTTAATGTTATTAACTGTTGTAGTCAGTATGATTTTGGTAGGTATGGCTTATATAAGGGAACCCGAGGTCGCCTTTGTTTTACCCTTTGAAGTTGAGAGTCTTATGGTAATCAACGCTTCAGGAATTAATCTATTTACTAAAATTTTTGATCCTTCTAAAAAACTAGAAGAGGGCCTAATCTCTGGCATGATTTCAGGAATAAGAGCTTTTATGGAAGAGGCTTTTGGGATTAAATCACAAATGAAAGAGATTATTTTTGGAGACCATCATATTTTATTAGATTTAAGAGAAAAAATGGGTGCTTTTATTGTTTCTAATACTTCATCAGGGACTTTAAAAATAGCATTAAATAAATTTACTGATTTTTTTGAGTCTGAATTTTCTGAATATCTAGAAGGATCCGTGGAAATGTCAGTTTTTAAGCCCGCAGATAAAGCTGTTGAAAAATATTTTGGATTTTTACCCGGAGCATGGAAATCTCAATGATTTTCAGTTGTATCTATATAAGATCCAGTGATATATGTCTCCAGATATTTTTAACTTTATAAAACTCATCTTCTACCTTTTTTTGATGAAATTATTTATATAATTTGGGCAATAATTGAAGAGTATGAAAAAATTATTAGAAGGAATTAGGATAGCTGATCTTTCTCAATTTCTTTCTGGACCTTGGGGCTCTATTTTATTGGCAGATCAAGGGGCAGAGGTTATAAAAGTTGAACCTCCTGGTTTTGGAGAAGCATTAAGATTATTCATATTCTTTGATAAAGAAATTTCACCTCTATTTACGATTTTAAATAGAAATAAAAAATCTATAACTTTGAATTTACGAGTAAAAGAGGGGCAAGAAATATTTAAAAAACTGATAAAAAAATGTGATGTTCTTCTTGAAAATTTCACTCCAGGAACTTTAGCTAAATGGGGTCTAGATTATGAAACTGTGTTAAAAAAAATCAATCCTAGATTAATTAAAGCATCTATTTCTGGGTTTGGACAGAAGGGTATTGAAAGATATTGTAAAAAAACTGCATTTGATGTTATTGCTCAAGCAGTAAGTGGCGTGTTACATACATGTAATATAAAAAATGCGCCCAGATTTCCAACAGCGGACCTTTCAGCTGGAGCATATATTGCGCTTGGTATTTCTCAGGCTTTATTTTATCGTGAAAAAACTGGAGTAGGGCAAGCTATTGATTTATCTATGCATGATATGATGTATGCAATGAATCTCTTCGCACACACTAGAGAATTTATTACTCGAGTAAGGGAAAGAGACCTTGATGCGCCAGTTTTCCTTCCAACATACAATCAGTATCCGACTGGTGACGGAAATCGGGTTGCCATCGTTGTTGTTACACCGAAACAATTCAAAAGATTCTGTAAAACCATCGGACAACCTAAACTATATCGTGATAAAAGATTCAAATCACCGATTGATAGAATAGATAACGCTGTAGAATTAGATAAAATTGTAGAAGAATGGACCTTACAACATTCTAGAGAAGAAATAATTGAAATATTAGAAGAGGAGAGGATACCATGCGGTCCTGTTATAAAGCGGGAAGAAATTAGAGACCATCCCCAATTAAAAGCGAGAAACATGTTGATCAACAAATTTAAATTTGATGGTGTCCCTAAAGCAACCATTCCTGGAGTTATTTTAAAGTATTCTGAAACTCCAGGATCTGTAGATACTAAAGCACCTGATCTTGGTGCAAATAATAAAGAAATTTTTTGTGATCTTTTGAATTATTCAGAAGTGGATTTAGAAAAATGGAAAAAACAAAGTATAATTTAAGGAAATTTGAAAATGGAATCCGAACTTATTAATTTTAATAAAGCTGAAATACCTAGGATTGAAGCAAACGTTCTTAGAACCATAGAAAAAAAGCTCAATAGAAGACTTTTACTTGTAGATTCTATTGAACACGATACCGTAGGCTTTGTTGCAGAAGATAATCAGGTCATAGGTCTTGGGCTCCATAAATTTAAATTAAAATCATTACCAGATACCATTGGATTCCTTAAATTACTTAAAACACTCTGGGTTTATGAAGGGGAATTGAAAAATATTCCTACATCTTTAGGTCAACTCTCTAATCTTGAAGATCTTTATCTTCATAATAATCAATTAAACAGTTTACCAAAAGCTATGTTTTCTTCATTAACTTCACTTCGAAGATGCCATTTAGGAGGAAATCAACTGAAGGAACTCCCCGATTCATTAGATTCCCTTGAAAATCTTGAAGAATTATATTTAACCGGTAGTCCATATGAAATGGAATTGACAGATCTTCCCCCTAGCTTTAGTAATCTTACTTCCTTGAAGATATTATGGATAAGTGGTAATAGATTTACGCATCTTCCAGAAGTATTGGGTGAATTAAAATTATTGGAACAACTTTATGTCAACGATAACGCAAGAGAAGAGTGGCCAGAACCTCGAACGACCCCTCCAGGACCAGGTGTGAAAGTGGGAGGAATTAAAGAGATTCCAAAATGGCTATGCTCTTTAAAAAATTTAACCCATCTCCAGCTAAGCAATAATCAAATTATCAATGTTCCAGCATGTATTGGAAATTTAAAATCTTTGGAAGAACTTAATTTATATAATAATTCGATTTCCCAGCTCCCAGAGGCAATCGGAAATTTAAAATCTTTAAGAGTTCTTGGAGTTTGGAGAAATAATTTATCAACTCTTCCTGAATCTTTATGCTCACTTACTTCTCTTAAATCTCTTAATGTTGGAGAAAATCCTATTAAGAAATTACCTGCTGAAATAGGCGCATTAACTCAACTTGAAGAATTAGATGTAAGCGATTGTTCTTTAAATACACTGCCATACTCTATCGGTAAAATTTCTTCATTAAAAAGATTAAAACTTCAAGAAAATCAAAATATTGTGCTCCCCGAATCATTATTGGAATGTGAATTGTTAAAAAACATTACTTTAACGGAAACATTAAAAAAGCAAGGCAATCCTACTAAAAAAGTAGTTAAAAAATTAAAAAAACGGGGTGCAGAAATAGAATGGGTTCCAAAACGTAGACAACACCCTGAACGCTGAATTTAGAGGAGAGTAATTTTAAAATTTTTGCTTAGAAGATTTTGAAGCCCTTAATCTACGTATGAAAAAACGATTTCGAGTATTGTTATGATGGAGATTACGTTTTGGATGGGATTTACGATTTTTATAATAAAAGTATTTATAATGTAATTGTAGATCCCATTGATTAGCATCATCATATAGTTTATGGGTTAAATCTGACCTAACTCTAACACGTAATCCTTTAATTTGTCTTTTTCTAAATTTTTTTACATACATTTCGCTTCATATTCTTGTAAATTTATTTTTCTAGCTCAGATCGCTGCTAATAATCATCATCGCCTTAATTATAGCGTCCTAATTTGTTTTGGTTTATAAGCAATAGTCAAAGCTTTAGCAATAATTTCGTCAGGTAAAGGTAGTCTTGTACCTGAACTCCAAGTACAAATATAACTTTTCTTTTTAGATGAAACAGCACCAGAAAGAAGATTAATATTATAAATTCTTCCATTCTTACTTGTAACTTTCAAATTATCATTTTCTAATTTTAAATGATCATCATTTTTTATTATATAATCCAATTCTTTCTTTGCTTTGTTTATAGCCGAAGGAGAAAATGTTGGGGGCTGATATGGGCGACCAATTCGATTATTAAATATTTTAACAAGATCTTTAACATTTTTATTGCTTGCATGGAAAGTTAGAGAAATTCCTGTTTTAATTAATGCACCCATATAACTTTCATAACAGTAAAGACTAGTAGTTTTATTATGTTTTATCACCATTTTCTTTCTCGATCGAAATGATCTTCGATATCCATTTCTGGGATAAAGACCTTTTGAAAGTTCACCAGGGTTTATCTTTTTTACATTTTGGATTATTTTTTTATAAGCAAATTTTTCTTTAATTTCTTTAAGACCTTTTTTTGTGGTCAAAAAAAATTGATCTGCTTTCTTTAAAATTTCACCAATCTGATAATTTCGTTGATTCCTAACTTTTACAAATTCTTTACCATTAAACCTGGACCAATCGTCAGACAATTTTAAGCGAATTTGTTTTTTTTTCTTATTTTTCATATTACCCTCCACGAATTTTGGGGATGATGATGATTTCTTTAATTCTTTCTAAGATATTTTCTAAACCTATTACATTATCAACAATTTTATTCATGGGTTCGCAAAATACAACATGATTTCCGTCAAATTTTGATTCCATAAATTCAGGAATTTTTTGAATTGCGACTGAATAAGTTTCATGTCCATTTACCGAGAGTTCTTTAATCTTAATTTTTTTTACCACTTTTTCACCACCTATTTTTTGAATTTTTAGGGACATTTTATTATTTAATTTCATATTTTTTGTTTTTCGATGTAGCTTATTTATTTGATCGCTCCATTGTTTATAAACCTTCCTATTTTACGCTTGGAAAACGGAAAATGGTGTAAACTAATCCGTATTAAAGAAAACTCTATTTATTTCTATAGAATTAATTTTTTAGTAATTTGATCCTTTTATTATTCAACGAATCGCATAGTAGCCTTGTTTTGGCTTATTTAACCTCCAAACGGTATTCGCTGAATAAGATCCAGGAATTTATAAAGTCAAAGGCATGTAATAACTATTGACCTTTAAATCACTAAATTATAAATTCGATCCTAAAGTGATTTCTTGAATTTCTTGAATCTTATTCGCTATATCGTTCTGTCCAAAAGGATCATTCAAATCACAAAAACAAGAGATTTAGTAATAGAATAAATTCGGGGGAGATATATATATCTTCACAATTTTTTTATTAAATTTTTTAGAATAAGCTAGTTTATATAGTATTAAAAAATCGTAAATTAATAAAATAAGGGTTAAATTATGAATATGGCTCATATAAAATTTTTTTAATCTTTTGAATTATTGAATAAGATTTTTTTTTGAGATCAATATTTTTCGGAATTAACATTTTTTGAAAATAGAATTTTTTTGAGATCAATTTTTTTCATGAACAATATTTTTTGGAATTTAACATTTTTTGAAAATTGAATTTTTTTGAGATCAATATTTTTTCATGATCAATATTTTTGGAATTA
>JABXJV010000141.1 GCA_013375355.1 Candidatus Helarchaeota archaeon | reverse complement strand
TCGGTATCGAATTTGCACAAATTAATGAACGAGGTACTTCTTCAATTTGTCCTGTTTGCGGAAAAAAAGTTAAACCGAATGACCGCACCTTTAGGTGTAAACAATGCGGTTATGTACAAGACAGGGATGTTGTGGGAAGTATCCAAATTCTCAATAAATATTTTCAAGATAATAGTTTAAATCTGCGGGTGGAGAACCATCCGATAGTGTCTAGCGTCCTTGTAGGGCATTAGGGACTATGAATCCCCTCCCTTTAGGGGGGGTAGTTCAATGATATTTAAATAATATAATTTTACATCGAAAAATCAATTTTATTTTAATACAATAATCATTTTTCTATATTTTTAATTCTTTCACGCCATCACTTATGTTACACGAATATATATCGGGTTTAATTTCATATTTTTTTTCATACTCATTTTTTGCTTTATTAATTAACTCTTCTATTGCCCAATCATAACATATACAACATACACATCCACCTAATCCTGCTCCAGTCATTCTAGCCCCAATGACTCCATCTATATCTTTAGCAATTTGAACCATAGTATTTAATTCTTTACAGGTTACCTCATATAATGTATCTAAACTATTATGAGATTCGTACATTAATTTACCTAAAAGTTTAAAATCTCCAATCTTAATCGCTTCTTTCGCATCCAGAACTCTTTGATTTTCATTAATAACATGTTCACATCTTTTTCTTATTAGTTGAGGTAAAAAATTTTTGAATTTTTCAAATTTTTCTATTGAAAGATCTCTTAAAGATTTAATATTTAGTCCTGTTTTATTTCGAATTATTTCCACACCTTTATAGCATTCTTCTCTTCTAGTATTTACAACTTTACTTGCGGCACGATGTATTTTAGTATCCATAATTACCATTTTTACATCTTCTCTTGGCAATTCAATTTGTTCATAGCTATAAGGGGGACGACAATCAAGAAAAAGGAAGCAATTTTCTTTTCCAAGAGAGGAAATGAATTGATCCATAATTCCACATGAAATATTCATAAAATTTCGTTCTGCTTTATAACAGATTAAAGCCAATTCTTTATAATCAATTTTTAAATTATATAATAAATTGAAAATATACGCTGAAACTACTTCTAATGCAGCAGATGAACTTAATCCTCCTCCAATAGGAACAGTACTATGAAGAACTCCCGTCATACCATTGATTTTATAACCATATTCTTTTAGATAAAAAACAACACCTTTTAAGTAATCTATCCATTTCCCAGTAAGCCCCATGTCATCTAGTGAAAATTGTAAAAATTCGTTATAATTTAATGAATGTACCTTTATTTTTTGAGTTTCAGAAGGAATCGCAGCCATAATATTTTCTCTAGAAACTGCGCAAGGAAGAACAAATCCTTCATTATAATCTGTATGTTCACCTATCAAATTAATTCTGCCTGGCGCAATTGCAATTTTCATATTTCGCTTATCTATTTTCTCTATTTCTTGAAGCTTTGCAATTATTTTATTGATTCTGTCTTTAATTTTCAATTTCAGCCACACATTAGGCAAAATATCTTCTTATATTCGTCATTTTTTAATAAATATACAATTATGATTCTAATTAAATCAAAAATTTTGAACTACTTTCTTATACCATAAGTTTGAAATATTACATTTTACCATATCTTTTTAGTAATAAATTTAATAAAAATGAGCATTAAAGTGACAGTAACGAATTTTCTATGGAGCTATCAATTAAATGGAGAAGAAGAAAAAGCCCAATATCAGCAAATCAAAATCAAAGAAAGAAGTTGAAGAAAAAAAGGGATTTAAACGATCTTTAAAAAGTTTAGGAAAAAAATCATGGTATCAACAAAATTTACCGTGGCCAGAGCGATTAATTCGTAAACCTAAAATTAAAATTCAAATACCAAAAGCCCCTAAAATTCCAGTTCCAAGTAGGAATGTAGTTTTTGGAATTTTTTTCATATTCTTTGCTTTTATAGTTGCTGGTCTCCTGTATGATATAACGCGAAATACAATTCCGCTAAATTACAAACAAGAAGATCAGACTAAAAGAATCATTCCTGTATTCTTCTGGGCAGATTTACATGAACAATTTGCCATTGAAGGTGTAGTAGCTTCAATTGTCGTTTTGATCGGAGCTTGTGGTGTGCTTTTTATTTATCAATCGACAAGACATTTTTATCGACCAAAGTCCGCTTATTCTTATCTAGCTGTTGGAATTGCTTTAATACTTCTTTCATTTGTCCTCATTGAATATTTTATTGCCCAAAAAGGTGTAAAATTATATTCTGCTGATGTTTAATTTTCAGAATAACAAATTTTTTCTAATTCGTTATTAATTATCCTTTTTTCTGTAATCTAAAGAAATGAAAACTAATAAATAATTTAATTGATTTTGATTTTAATGTCATATTAAAAATGATATGAATAGGTATTAATTTTGAAAAAAGAGATAAGTGGTATTGTCTTTTCATCTATAATAAAAGCTTTGAATGACTTTATGGGTATTGATGGGTTAAATTCTATTTTAAGAATCGCAAAATTAGATGAATTCATAGGTGTCGAACCATCTAAAACACAGCCCATAACAATAGAAAGATTTAATACCTTATTAGAATCAATGATTAACGTAATGGGTTACGGAACTAATGAAATTTTGTTTCATTATGGGAAGAAATATTTAGCAATAAAATTCATTCCTTATATGACAGAACTCTCGACTTTTGTTATGAACTTTCAAGAATGGATTGGCGGTAAATGGGTTATTCAAAAAAATAATCCAAATGAAAAAGTAATACAAATTTTCAACTCCCCATTTTCTCTACCTGGTTCACCAAAATCACATAGATGGTGTCATATTATTCGAGGGATTTTTGAAATTGTTACAGAACAAATAACAGGGGAAAAATATACATGTATGGAGAACAAATGTGAACTAATGGGAGGAAATTGCTGTGAGTTTATTATAAAAAAATCTTTTTAATTATAACTTTTATTGTATTGGGGTTAATTGTGCAAGATAATTGCCGTCTTTTTCTTCGTGAATGATTTTACAACGCCAGCTTTTTTTAAATGCATGGTTAATAAGTGTTTCCGAATCCACGTGTAATAATTTAAAAAAAGGACCCTTTTTTCCTTTGTATTCGAATTGAATTTTAAGTTCACCAATATAACGACCAGCTTTTTTATTTGCTTCTTGGTAAGCAATGTGTATTGGTATATTTGTACATCTAACGTCCAAAGAATTCAATAATATTTGTCCACTTGGTTTTACTAAGCGGTGAACAGCTTCTAAAAAAAAATCCAACCCAGTTAAAGTTCCGACCAGTCCAATGCTGCGCCCTAGAATTATAAGTGTATCAAAGGGCTCTGCTTTGAACTCTAAAGCATCAACACAACACACATTTTTAACTCCTCTTTTTTTCATTACTTCGCAAGCTTCTGGGGAGATATCAATCGCACATACTTTTAATCCTTTATTTTGAAGAAAAATACTATGAGGGCCAGCTCCTGCACCAATATCGAGGATTCGACCATAACAGAGATCTAAGGTAGTTTTTTCTATAGATGAAAAGTCTAAGGGCTCACGAAAAAAGAAATTTATCTTAAATTCATCCTTAAAACCATCATCTCTAAAAATCACAAATTTAGATGAAGTATCTCCATTAAAATAGTCAAGAAGAGCCAGTCCATACGGTTTCATCGATTCCGGGTCCATTTTATCAACCTTGAGTTCATCTTAAAAAGGCCAATTATTATTGACATCCCTCATTAGAAATAATAAATGAACAAGATTTTTCATTTTGTTGATTGTAATGTTTTATTAAGATTGCTTCCCTTTTTTTCATATCCATTTTTTCGGAAAATGTTAAAAATAATTGAACTTTGCACCAATGGTCTAAAATATTTCTATTAAATGGAACCAATTTCCGAGGATCTTTATCAGCAATTCTACTTCTAACTTGATTATTAACTATGATGGCTAGATCATAGTTTTCTGCTAATCTAACTAATTCTGCCATTTGATGATTCAGTTGTTTATTTAGTTTATAATTTCTTTTCGGATTATTAATTCCATAACTTGCCGAATATAATGCAGAAATCGTATCTAATATTATTATTTTTACATTCTTCGTTATGAATTTCTCCAACTTTTGAATAATTTTCATTTGTTGGGAAAAATTCAAAGGAGCATAGACGAAAATTAGCTTTCCAACTTTAGAAAAATTATCTTGAGCGATTTGGTTAAGTCTAGTTGCCGAAAATGCTCTTTCTGTATCTATATAAAAAGTCGTAAAGCCTTTTAATGCAGCTTTATAGGCACATTGGAGAGTAATTATTGATTTACCGGTCCCTGATTCTCCATAAATATGATTAACTATTTGTGATTCGAAGCCTCCTCCTAGTAAATTATCTATACGTTTACATCCAGTCGGATAATATTGTTTTTTCAAAGTAATAATCATATCTCCATATAATGCTGTTAAAAATCTAAAAAGTTAAGTTTCATCCTAAATTATTTTATCTAATCTCTTTTAATCTTATCTCGAATTTAATTGCATGGATTTAAAAAATTAAATTCGATTAATTACATAAAGTATGAATGATATAAGTTAATTGAGAAAAAAAAACCATATTTATTGGATTTGTAAATTTAATATATATCAAATTTTTAGTAATAATATGTGAAATTTTGTCTAGGTGTAGGATAAAATGTTTAGAAAGAAAACGAAAGAAAGAGAGGAAGAAAAATTAAGTAAAATCGATTATAATAAACATGAATTTAGGGCGCAAATAGATAAAACAACTAGTTTTTCGGTTATTGATACAGATCTCAAAGCCACATTTATTATTAAGAAAAATTTACATGATTATAAAATTTATGTCTCTTCTTCTGAAGCTCCAGTCCAGAATTTTATTAAGGAATTTGAGATGCAACCATATGAAGAAATCATAGGTGAAAGAGCTATATTGGATAAGGAAGTATTCCCACTAAATGAAAAAGTAAGATCAGTACTAGGAGAGAGAGTAAATTTACGTATTAGAGGGATTCGTCTATGCTTTGGAAGAGAAGATGATTATATAACTATTGATGAGAGAGATTTAGAGAACAGTAAAATTTCACCTTCAATTCAAGGATTAAAAGAATTTCTTCTATCAAATCAACGCTCAGTGTTAGGTTTTGCCGTTCGTCATTTCAAACCAAAAAAAGGTAATATGGTTTTTCTTAAATGTGGATATGATGAACCCGTCAGTGAAATCAAATCGATTAATGTTCAGATTCTTGCCAGTTTGCAACAGCGTGGTTTCTATATGCAAAAACACAATAAACCTTATGGTCTACAAATGTTTATCGTTTTAACTGT
>JABXJV010000140.1 GCA_013375355.1 Candidatus Helarchaeota archaeon | reverse complement strand
GCTAAAAGAAATCCTATTCCACCAGCTCCTGCTACAGGTAAGGCCGCCAAGCCTATTAATTCTGGAGACATATTCAATTCTTGGCGGAAATATATTCCGAAAAATGTAACTTGAGCAAAATATATCAGACTAGAACAAAACCCCCCAACGCAACCAAGGATCATACCTCGGGCATATTGTTTTTTCAGAGGAGCAAACCATCCAGTTTTAGGCTTTAGACCTTTTTTCTTTCTCCAATCCTCGTACTTCTTCATAGCTGTAAATCGTTTAGTTTCTTTTAAAAAGAAGAATAAAGGAATAAAGAAAATATATCCAACGATAGTAAAGAAAAATAAACTCTGCCAAGTATTCATATAATCACCCCAAGCCCCGGGAATGGGTGCTCTAATTCCTAACATTTGAATTATTGCACAAGCTATTCCCCCAATTGCGTTTGTTGCAAGGACAACACCTATTAAACGTCCTCTTAAATGATCAGGAGCTTCCTCTGCCATAATAATTGTAACAATGTCTGCTGAAAGAAAATAATTTGAAAAAATTCGCATAATAAGAAAATATATTAAGCCATCAGGACCGGGAGGAGAAAATGCGGTTAGAACTGTAAATGTAGTGAAACCTATGGCAGTAATAAGTGTCATAGGACGACGACCATATTTATCTACTAAATATTTAAATGAAATTGCTGCAATAACACCTATTCCAGCAAAGCTTAATACGATTCCCATAATAAGAGGGCTAGCAGAAAGTCCGAAATAGCTAAATAGGTCGAGGTCGTGGTTAATCAATTGGTTAAAAATATTAGAAATATTCTCTCCCCCAAAGCTTGACATAGCCATTGTGATCGCAATTGTGCACCAGCCATCGAAGAAAGTCACAACTCCAGCAAAAATAATAACAAAATAAAGGTATTTAGTCATTTTTGTAGGAAAACCTTCTTCTGCCCTTCGTTTTTCTCTAATTTTTTTGCGTTCCGCTCTTGGTAGCTTCTTGAATGTCTCAAGGTCAGTGATTTTTTCTTTTTCTTTGTCTTTTTTTAGCAGTTTTGCTCCCTCATAATATATTTAAAAAACATTAAATGAGTAGTAGATTAAAGAGTTTTTAAAATCCTTTGATACTGACAAATTAATTATTTACATTATTGAAATCTTTTTTTTTGGAGAATATATAAAAATTAGAATGAAATTATAGATATACATAAAGGACCTATTAAGAATGAATGACATTCCAAAAAATTTCAAAGATTCTTTTACTAAACTTGAGAAAACTATCCAAACTAAGCATATAATTGAGATAATAAAAGAATTCGAATCATTACTTAAAGAAATAATATTAAATGAAAAAATTTCTTGTGAAACGGACTACTTTATAGATGTTACTCAGTCAACAGAAAATGATCCTAAAAAAATTAGAGTAAATCTCGTAATTCCTAATCAAACAAAACCGAAAATTTTGGTTATTATAAAATTTATAATTGACTATCCTGAAGTTTTAATGAATTATATGATTGAAGTTACCATGCTGAGAGAATATTTTGGAAAAAATGTAAAAATAATTTATATTCTACACGATTCTAATCAAAAATTTTTTGAAGAATCTATATATCAGACCCTTATTAAGAATATGATAGAGCAAAATTATCTTGATGAGCTCTTATTTTTACCCAAAGATTTCAATAAATTTTTAGATATAATAAAATCTTAGTTTTATTCAAAATCTCTTTTAAAAAATTTCAAAAATAATTTATAAAAATATTTTTTTATAGCAATAATCTCAATATAATAAAATAACTACAACTAATTAATATAAAAGGAGACAAATTATGTATGTCGGAAAATTAAGAGCCCAATTAATCTTTACAATTTTTATTATGTTTCTATTGCCTTTTATTTTTGTATTCGCTCTATTTTATATAAATTCAGAAATATATGATGTTACATATAAAACGCAAGATTATCTGATTATATTTGGAATAGCAGGGGCTTTTGCTGGTTTTCAACTTCTCCTATTGTACTTCATAGGACCGGCTTCTATTGAACGACATTATGGGGGGCAGATTCAATGGATTAGCAGTGATTATGACGGCCGACTATGGGAAATGATAGCAAGCAGGGCTCGACAAGCTGGGGTAGCTTTGGTCAAAATTGGCGTACTTCAAACCGATGAAATTAACGCATTTGTCTATGGCTATGGCAAGAAAAAAGGTAAATTAGTATTAACACAAGGGTTACTGAAACATTTAGATTTCGACGAAGTCGAAGGTGTAGTGGGGCATGAACTTGGACATGTCAGACATAGAGATATGTCAATTACACTAATGCTTATTGCAGTTCCCACACTGATTTGGGGTATCTACCATTTTTCAAGGTATTCAACCCGTAGACAGAGAAACAGAAATAATTTGTGGCTCATTATCGTTATTATGATATTGTTTTTCGCAACCTATATTGGTTCAATTTTATTAATAAAATATGTTAGTCGCATCCGTGAGTATTACGCAGATGCCCATTCCGTAGAGCTATTAAAAGACCCAAGACCGATAGTGCAAGGGCTAGCGAAATTGACTTACAAAAATGCAATTACTGAAGATGCAATTATTAAAACCCGAACTCAAACACATGCGCTAATGATTGTTAGTCCTATGGCATCAGCACATCAAGCCGATGAAGCACGGAAAACAATCACAAAAGTAAAGGTCGATTTAGATAGGTACGGTGATATAGGAGGAGCAGATATAGATGAGGAGAAGTTAGAGGAAGCAATGGAGAAAGAGTTAAAAGGTGGAGAAAACTTGATGAGGACACATCCATTAACAGCCAAAAGAATTCTAGGGGCTTTAAAATATGCCGAGGAATTAGAACTAGTTTAAAAATTTTTTTGATTTTTTTATTTTTATCCAAAAAAATTTATTAAAAAAAAGTTAAAATAACATCCAATATTATTTGAATTACAAATGGATTAGGGAAAATTGAGCAAAAGGGATGAAAAGAAACAAATTTTGAAGGATTTAGAGGAACAAATTGAGCATTTAAGGGGAAAGATTAGAGAAAATATAATAAAAAATGAAGAACAAATTAAAGTCATAAACTTAATTGATAAAAAAATCGATGTAATGAAATCTGAAGTTTTCAAATTATCAGAAAAAGAAGATGATCAAGTAAAATTGTTAGATTCTAAAATAAAGGAATATGATTATTTATTAGGGCAAAAAATTGATGAAAGTGAGCAATTAAATTCAACAGTAAAGGACCTACAAAAGAAATTAGATATTAAAGATAAAGAAATTAAGGAATTAGAAAGCGAAATTGGAATGATGAAAGAAGAATTTTCTAAAGAAATGAATAGAGTACTTACTGACAAAGAAGATTTATTATCTAAAGCCAAGCTTGTTTATAAAAGTTCTGAAAAAGACAAAGTAAATGCAATTCGTGAATTAGAATCTAAATACGAAGAAATTAGGAGAAATTACGAATTACAAATTAATAAAAAGGAAAAAGATTGGAAAAATAATATTCAAGAACAAAAAAAATCATATGAAAAGAGATTAAGAGAAAAAGAAGAT
>JABXJV010000139.1 GCA_013375355.1 Candidatus Helarchaeota archaeon | reverse complement strand
TTATATTAAGAGCGAAATGTTCTCCAATTGCTGAATATTTGGGAGTAAATGTAGGGGATAATGTTTTGAAATTAATAAAAAAAACAAAATAATCATTTCATTACACCAAAAAAGAATATTTTATAAATTTCTGTTTGTATTATTCAGATAATACTTATACAAAAAAAAGGAAAAAAGATTTGAATATATACAAAAGATCAATGGCTCTTGGAGGAAATTTAAATTAGCTTTCCACACAACACTGAATTTATTCGTGGAGTTGTTTACTCTAAATTTGAAACTATAGGACCAGTTCCAAAAAATTGGTTTCCTGAATTAAATGTGGCTACACGCCAACATATAGCTTTAAAGACAATTAATTTGTTAGCTGGTGAAAAAGGAGAGATTCCAAGCGAATTAGCTATTGTACCTCTTCCCAAAATGAATAAAATTTCCATTGTTAAATACATTGAAATCCCTGATAGTCAAGCAAGGGGAAATGCTTGGGATGCATCAGTTACCGTTATATTTGACCAAACCTTTCTGCCTTATATTCATAAATATATTGATAAGTTCTCAGAAGAGATTAATCTATTAACTAAAAATATTTTGAAAATAGAGCAGAAGAAAAATCCTAAACCAGCACTTAGTGAAGCTGTTAGTAATTTTTATTTCAATTTCGAAAAAAAGATTATGGCATTCATTTCAACGGAAGAAGCACAGGAATTTTTACCATCAGATACGAGATTAGAAGTATTAAGACAGACTATTGAAAATTTCCAAAATCTTATTAAAGAATATATTGAAAATTCGGAAGGTTTTTCTCAAAAAGACTTAAAAGATGCTTTGAAATTGTCTTATGAATTAAGTATTTTGGACTTAAATGAAGTTTCTGCAAAAAAAATTCGTCAAATTGCCAAGTTTGCGGAGAAATTAAAAAGAAAAAAAGAAATGATCGAATCAAAGCGGAGAAAAGCAGATGAACTAACAGATCGATTAAATCATGGTATGGATACCATCTTAAATGAGAGATTAGAGGAAATAACAGAAGTCTTTGATGATTTTTTAGAAGATGTTCAAGACTCAATGGAAAAATTATCTACAAAAGGTTCCCAAATCTTATTTTTTAAAAAGATCTATGATAGTGGAGAAACTGAAGCAAAAATTTTAGCAACCAGCAAAGAATTGAATTATTATATTAGCTTTTTAAAAGAAATTAATAGTCTTCCACCCTATGAATTTACGAAACTAAAAAATCTCTATATTCAATTGGGAAAGATGCGCAATCTACGAAAATTAAGAGAAGTAGGTAAGGTTGCTAAACAAATTGGAGATATTTTGCAGCTTAAACGAAAAAAAGTTTTAAAAATAACTAGAGATCACAACTTAAAAGCATCTTTAGATGATATTTTCCAAATTTCGAAAGAAATTAAGGAAAAAATTGTCGTGGAAAAAGAAACTAAGAGCAAGATTAAAAAATCACCTAAAAAAAGAAAAGCTAAAAAGAAAAAAACTAAAGTGAAATCGAAGAAATCCAAGAAGAAAAAAAAATCTAAATAACGAAAGAAAAAATAACTTAAATTTTATCTCTAGAATTAATAATATAAAGAATAATTTGTGTTTTTACAAATAATTTACTCTCATTTTAATTATACTTGTTTATATTAGAAAATGTCATTTAATTAATAATTAATTCTAAAATCCAATCAATAAGTTATTTCACTGAAAATTTCATTTGTTAATAATCAAATTGGAAATAATTAAAGGAGTAATGATGATGAGTAACGCTTTACCAACTCATTATAATATACATTTAGAACCAAATTTAAAAACTTTTGAATTTAAAGGTCAAACGGAAATTTTTATAACTTTAAAGGATCCTACACAACAAATTCTCCTCAATGCTGTTGATCTAAATATCAAATATTGTAAAGCGGTTATTAACAGTCAAAAAAAATATGAAGAGGTCTCATTTTCAGAGGATTTAGAAAATGAATTATTAATCATTCAACTTCCTACTAAAACAAGTGGAGAAATAAAAGTATTAATAGATTATACAGGGGAGATCAGAAATGATATGCGGGGTTTTTATCGTAGCAGATATAGTAAAGAGGGAGAAATGAAGTTCATAGCTATAACACAATTCGAGGAGACAGAAGCTAGGAAATGCTTTCCTTGTTTTGATCATCCTAGGTATAAAGCGACATTTGATGTTGAGATGATTGTCGATAAAGACCTTGTAGCAATATCTAATGCTCCCGTAGTTGAAGAAAGAGTCATAGATGATCATAGAAAAGTTGTTAAGTTTCATAGAACTGTAAAAATGTCCACTTATCTGTTATTCTTCGGAGTGGGCGAGTTTGAATTTGTTGAAGATCCTGGTGAAATTTTAGTAAGAGTTGTTACAACCCCCGGTAAATCGCAATATGCTGATGTTGGATTGAAGTTTTCAAGAAAAGCATTAACTTGGTTAGAAGATTATTATGATATAAAATTACCTTTACTAAAAATCGATCATATAGCGGTTGCTGATTTTGCATTTGGAGCTATGGAAAATTGGGGAGCAATTACTTATCGAGAAAATTTAATTCTATATTATCCTAATAAAACATCTAGAGCTGCATTAGAAACTATGTACGAGGTAATTGCACATGAACTTACTCATCAATGGTTTGGAGACCTTGTTTCGCCCGATGATTGGCGATATTTGTGGCTGAACGAGAGCTTTGCCACACTATTTGGTTATGCAATTACTGCTGATTGTTATCCCGATTGGGGAATATGGGAAAACTTTGCACTTGGAACGATTAATTCAGCTTTTACCCGTGATTCTTTGATCGAGACATTTCCAATAGAGCTCCCTAGTGGTGAACGAGCAAGAATAACTCAATCAACAGCGCCCATTATTTATAGTAAAGGGGGTTCAGTTCTTTTAATGCTAAATAGTTATCTTGGTGAAAATTTTAAGTTAGGTATTCGACATTATCTGAAGAAATTTGAATATTCTACCGCCTCGAGTGACGATTTTTGGGAAGCCTTTGAGGAAGTATCAAAAGAGCCAATAACTAAAATGATGAAAGGTTGGATAGAGCAGGAAGGATATCCCTTAATTGAAATAGAAAAAAAAGATAAGAAATTTTATTTAACACAAAATCGTTTTACCTATTTACCTTATACCCCCTCTCAAATGTGGATTATACCAGTAACAATTTGGGTTCAATATTCTAATGGCAAATCTCAAATCGTCAAAAAAATGATGCATCAAAAATCCGAAGAAATTGAGTTTAAGGAGGAAATAATTGCATATAAAATTAATTACAAGCAAAAAGGTTTTTATCGGGTTAAATATAAAGATCAATCGAATCTAAAAGAACTTTACAAGCTAGTTTTAAATAAACAATTACCGCCTTTAGATCGTTGGGGTTTGGAGAATGACCTATTTGCGTTTTTAATTCGAGGGGACATCCCAATTATACAATATCTTGATTTTCTTAATAATTTCCTTGAAGAAGACGCTCCTTTACCTTTGGAGAGTATAATAATTCATTTATATCAATTATATAATTTAATAAAAGGGTCATTTCGAGTAAAAATCAAAGAGATCGGAAGGAATTTTAGTGAAAGAATATTAGAGAAAATTGGTTATGAACCAAAATCCGACGAATTACATGCTGTTTCAAACCTACGTAGCATGGTCATGTGGACTGCAGCAATTTTTGGTAGTCAAAAATCTGTAGATTTTGCCCTTAATCAGTTTTTAAAAATAGAACAGGGAGAGCCGATTCACGCAGATATCAGAGGAGCAGTTATGAGGGTTACTTCTTATATAGATGAAAAAAAATGCGACTGGTTACTCAAAAATTTCGAAAAGATAGATAACGAACCAGAGAGAATTAACTTTGTAGCAGCTTTGGGATCAATAAAAGAGGATTATATGGAAAAAGTGCTTCAATTTACAATGGAAAAAATTCCCCCTAGAATTAAATTTTATCCAATTGTTCTCATGACTCGAAATCCTAATACCAGCCCTTTGATGTGGGACTGGTTTGTTGCCAATATAAAAGGATTAGAAAAATTTCATCCCAGTCATTTTGAAAGAATCCTCGATGCGGTAGTTTCTATTAGTGGTATAGAAAAGGAAGAAGAAGTTAAAAAATTCTTCAAATCTTATAAAATAAAGGAGAAAACGTTACAAGATGTTCTTAAAATGGCTTTAGAAAAATTAGAAATTAATAGTAAACTTCGAAAGAGATATACATAACATTTAAATCTAATTAATTATTATCTAATATGATTTTTATCCAAAATCTCTTATATTTTTAGATTTCACAGATTCTTTTGTTCGAAAATTATTTAATTTTTCAAGCAGTAGATTTATTAGATAGTTTTGTATTATATTAATCATAAAACACCTTAACAAAATTTTATAATTAACATAAATATGTTAAATTTTTGTTTTTTGAAATTAATAAGTTTTTAGAGTGAGTAATCTTGGATTTAGACGTGCGACCGATCCATAGCGGTCAAAGAGTTGGTCTTGAACTTTCTCGAAGGCAAATTGTTTTAAAGAATGAAGAGGGAGATACTAAAGAAGTTGCACCCCTAGTTTATGTTGTCTGGAGAAAATGCAACTCTGAAAATACTGTAAATGATTTGATCGAATATTGTGTCGACAGAACACGTAAAAGTAAGGAATTTATTAGTGGAATAGTCTTTGATATCCTTAAAGATTTAAAAAATACTGGTTTCTTGGAATATTAAATCATTTTTTTTAATTTTTCTTGATTTTAAAAAGTTTTAATATCATAACTATACTTCTTCAAATATTTTCTGTAATTGAATACTATCAGATCTTCTTGGTCCTATTGAAATTAAACAGAAAGGTATTTTGAGATAATCTTGTATTTTCTTTAAATATGCCTTCATATTTTCTGGAATCGCATTATAACCCTTTTTTGCGATTTTATTCCATTCATTAGGACTTTTATCTTCCCATCCTTGCATTTCAATATAAACTGGTTTGCAATTTTCTAACATATTAGTTGGCATAATATCTGACTCTTTTTTTTCGTCCCCTATCTTATATGCAACACAGATTTTGATTTTTTGAAGTCCACCTAATGTGTCTAATTTAGTAACTGCCAATGCATCAATATTATTTATCATCTTAGCATATTTGACAGCAACCAAGTCTAACCAACCGATTCTCCTAGGTCTACCCGTTGTAGTTCCATATTCATGTCCTTTTTCTCTTATGTAATTTGCTATTTCCTCTTCTTCAGTTGTAATTTCGGTAGGAACAGGACCAGTACCTACTCTACTCAAGTAAGCCTTCATGACGCCAATAACCTTATTGATACGAGTTGGGCCCACACCAGCTCCTACACAAGCGCCTCCAGAACAAGTATTTGAACTAGTTGTACGGGGATAAATTCCATGGTCAATACTTAAAAGTGCGCCTTGTGCACCTTCAAATAAAACTTTTTTATTTTCATCCAAAGCTTTGTTTATTATGTAAGGAGTTTCATCTACAAAAGACCGAATCTTTTCTCCATATTTTATATATTCATCAATAATTATCTCTTCATCTAATTTTGTATCATCCTCATAAATTTCTAATAACTTCTGCTTCAAAGTAATATTTTGATCTAATTTCATCCGCAGAATGTTTTCATGAAGTAAATCAAAAATTTTAATTCCAAACCTTGCAACTTTATCTTGGTAACAAGGTCCTATTCCTCTTTTTGTTGTTCCTGCACTTAATTTACCTTTGAATTTTTCTTCTAATCCGTCTAATAAATTATGATAAGGGAAGATAACATGAGCATTTGAGCTAATTTTCAAGTCAATTTTAAATCCCTTAGATTTCAAAAGTTCAACTTCTTGTAGTAACACCCTTGGGTCAATTACACAGCCATTTCCAATAATTACTTGCTTGTTCTGAATCGTACCTGAAGGAATTAAATGAAATTTATAAGTTTCGTCTCCTATAACTACCGTGTGACCTGCATTATTTCCTCCCTGAAATCTAACAACAATATCTGCCTTATCAGAATAGAAATCTGTAATTTTCCCCTTTCCTTCATCTCCCCATTGAGATCCGATTATTACAACTGCCGGCATATTAAAATTTCCTTTGTTTTTTAATTTTAAAAATAAACCAAATTATTTTTGTAATTATTATTAATTAAAGTTTTGATTTGTCAATATTACAGTTTAAATGACATAAAACAAAAAAGTTTTAAAGCACGAAATATTGAAAAAAAATTGAGTATAGAACTTTTTTAAGAAAAAAAAATAAGAATGATAGCCACATTAGAGGACAAAACATGGCAAAAGCAAAAAAGACAAAAAAGAAAACTAAAATTACTAAAAATCCTAAGAAGGCTTCTAAAAGAAGAGGACGACCCCCAGGATCGGCAAGGAAGAGGGTGTTAGGCGGAGAAAAGGATAGAGAGGGGTTTTTAAATATAAGTGAAGCTACGTCTTATGAAAAAAATCTTAGTACAGATGATTTTGATACGATTTTGATAAAACAATTAAAAAACAACAGAAAAGCGAAAGAAAAGGCTTTCAAGGACGAATATGAAGATGAATCTGAGGAGGAGGAAGATTCTGATGCATACATTGAAGGTTATGACATTGAATTACCAGGAGGAGAAGAATTTGAAGAAGACGCTATGGGCATATCTAAGAAGGATAAAAAGAAGAAAAGAAAAAATTACTTTGATGAATTTGGGATAGATAGCGAATATTATGATAGTGATTATAATATTGGTGAATATGAATAATTTATGATAAAAATATAAATTATCGCAAAGATTAGCATTAATTTTTTAATCCAATAATTTCCTTATTTAATTAAAATAAGAAATTTTTACATTTTAATTACGATTATATTAATAAAGAAATTGATTAAAATGTCCAATCCTGAAAATCCTGAAAAAAAAGAGGACATGGAAGATTATGAATCAATCGGATTTTTCCCTCAAGCAGAAGTTCTAATTTTCCCAAATAGATTACTTGCTGAACATCATGTTGAAGAATTCTTAGAAAAAATAAAAGATGTTGAGGGAATTTCAAATATTATGTTAACAGGACCACGAATTTATGGAACTTCTTCTATTAACATAGGATCTAAATCGATCCCACTAAAAATTCAAGTTGGAAAGTTGATTTTACAAATAGAAGCAGTTGATTTAATCAAAGATATCAGAAAAGTGTGTGATTATTGTTTTAAATTTGGTTATAGAATTGGTGTGGGACGATATACAAAGTGGCGTGAAACCACAATGGATTCTGTAAGAGGTTATTCACTCGTTATTCGAAAAGATATGTTAGAATGAGTTGGGAATTTGGCTAGATTAAAAATTGGAAGAAGAACACAAGTAATTGATTGTAGAGAAACTGCAGGTTTGGGGCTTGGTGGTGGTCTTGCCCAGAGAGATACTTTTTCTGAAGCCGAAGAACCTGATATAATAGTTCTTTCAATGGGACCTAGTAATAGACATATCACCAAACCAGTTTGTGAAATCACTTACGGATTAAGAGAAGAGGGGTTACAGACATCAGTCATGGTTTTACGGGCAGGTGTGGGAGGATCAGAGGAACGGCCATTAGCAGGTGGTGGGATCTCAGGAATTAGCCCACATGAAGAAAAGAAGATGGCTAAACACAGATTAGCAATTATCCATTTAGGGAACGTCTTTAGACATTTTGTTTATAAAGCGCGTAATTATTTACGAAATGTGGAAATTCCTGCGATTATTGTATGTCAAGCCCCAGTAGGTTTTGAAGATTTCGCTAAAGTAGGAGTTCTAACAGAAAAGTTCCATCCCGATGAATTTAATGTTCCCAAAGTCAATCATACTAAAGGCAAAATTGTGGATATAGTAACTGGTGTAATCAGAGGAATGACTTGTCCTCAATCTAAAATAAATGAAATTATAGAAAAAGTGAATTATTGGTTAAATGTAATAAAACTGGAAGAAAAAAAGAATAATAAATGATATGTTTATCCATTTAGATATACAACACCAGTTCCACCGGCTGGATATGAAAAATCTATTGCTCCCGCCTCGCAAACTGAAAAACATGCTGCACATTCAAGACATGTTTCTTTATAATCATCTCTGAGTTTTGCTATTCCTCCACGCATTTGCCAAAGATTAACAACGCAGACTATAGTACATTTTCTGCATCCAATGCACTTATCTTCATTTAATTTAATAAAATCCCCTGTATCTCCAGGGGCTCGCTGAGATATTTTTTTTAATTCTATATTCAAAATCATTACCTCATATTATTTTTTCTTTTTTGGACGCATATTTTCCAACATTTTCATCAATAGGGGAAGCATCGAAGCATCCTCTTCCATTATATCCGATAAAACGGGCATTCCATATTTCAACATAAATGGAATAGCTTCAGGTAAAAATTCTTGGATTCTGTTGAGAACTTGACGGAATCTTACAATATGTGGTTCACTCCAATCGTAATGTGCTCCTCGGATCTCAATATGAAGAGGTATATACCACTCCATATTATTTTTCTCTGATTGTGTGCTGAAAAATAAATTCTTCCATAGTGTTTGTAAACTTTCACCAGCTTGAAATTCAATCCCAACGGATGATTGTTTCCACTTATCTTCATATAGTTTTAATGCTTTTTTTGAAGTATCACCATCTGAAATTGCCTTAATTGCTACTTCAGCTGCAAGTTTACCTGTTTCCATTGCTGGGTAAACTCCTTCTGCCTCAAGTGGACATGGAAATCCACCTGCATCACCAATTAACATTACATTATCTGTGTACGTCTTTATAGGTTCTTTAGTCCAAGGCAATAAATGCGATTGCACTTCACGCGGCTTTGCATCAATTGCTTTTACCATTCGTTGGAAGGGTTTTGACCCAACTAATTGATTAAGATAGCTTATTGGGTTTTTAATCCATTGTCCCATCCAAGATCCAAGACCTATATGGAAGCCATCTCCGAAAATCACTTGATATGCAGCTGGGAACGAAACACCCCACCAGATTCCATCCGCTGCATTAGCAAGGACACCATCTGGACCATAAATCTTATCAATTTTTTCTTTATCAGCAGAGAAATCGTATTGAGGAACTAATGTAATTTGGTCAGA
>JABXJV010000138.1 GCA_013375355.1 Candidatus Helarchaeota archaeon | reverse complement strand
TTAAACTCAAAAATCATTATTTTTTATTAAATTTCGCAAAAATTCTATTAATTAATAATTATTGCTTGGAATTATTGGCTTTTTTATTAATGATGATTAAAATTTCTTTCTTTAGATTAGGGATATGATTCTTTAATATATCCCAAACTAGATTATAATCCACACCAAAATATCCATGAATTAGTTTATCCCTCATTCCTGAAATCTTACGCCATTCAATTTGTTTAAATTTTTCTCTAACATTAGTAGGGATCTTTTTGGCGGCTTCCCCAATAATCTCTAAACTTCTAACAAATGCTCTTTTTAAAGTTTCATCTTTATTAAAATTTTCAAATGATAAATTCTGTGAAGTACTCATTAGATATTCAATTTCATCAAGGATATGTTTTATATACTCCTCATAATTCACTGATGGTTTCAAAAAGGACCTCCTTCATAATGTAGGGTTTTAAATATGGACTTATTGATTCAGGTGTTAATATATCTACTTTTTTATTAAATATTTCTTCTAAAAAGAATGCTAACTCTATAAAATTGTCGAAATTCTTTTTTCCCCTTGAAAATTCAACCAAAATATCGATATCACTTTCTTTTTTATTTTCTCCCCTTGCATAAGAACCAAATAGACCTATCTTATTGACACCATATTTCTGTAATTGGTTTTTATATTTTCTAAAAAGATTAAATATTTTTTCTTTGTCAATTTCCATTATCTGTTCACTATTATAATAAATAGACGTCTAATATTTATTAATTATTAATTAATTTATTATTTAGTTTGTTTCAAGAAGTCTCTAAATAGAAAAGGCATCATTTTATTATATTTTTTTATGTTACGCAGTATTTTTTCACTCAATTGAGGTTTGATCTCTTTAAATAGTGTTTTCCAATCGGGATAAGTGCGTCCTTGAATTAATGGTGATATAGCGGCTTTCATATTATCCAATTGAATGCGTTTAACCACAATTCCAGAAGGCAATTTATTTTCATCAGAGGCGAGATAACTAGCAATTGGACCAATTATTTCGGGAGGTTCTTTTTTACCAGTTGATAATCTTGCTAATTTTGTATCAATTAGTCCGGGGTTGATGACATAGGCTTTAATATATTTTACCTCTTTAGCGAGTACTTCATTAAAAAGAATCACACCAGCCTTTGTAACCCCATAGGCACTTAAAAATGGTTGACCTTCAATGCCAAACCCCGATGCAATACTAATTATATAGCCAGATTTTTGTTTTTTCATAAATTTCAAAACTTCTCTTGTTGCTATCATTACACCCCGAAGATTGACATTTATTATTCTATCCCATTCCTCTGTTTTCATACTAGCTATAGGAGAAGCTCCCGAAAGTCCTGCATTATTTACCAAGATATCTATTTTCTTAAATTTTTCAAAAGTTATAGATATTAAATTCTTTATTGACTCCTCTTCTATCATATCTGTTCTAATAGCTAGTGATTGACGGTCCAGCTTACGGATCTCTTCAGCCACATTTTCAATTTCAGATTCAGTTCTTGCCGCAACAACCACATCGGCTCCATTTTTAGCAAAATCCAATGCAATTGCCCTTCCAATACCACGACCTCCGCCAGTGACTATTGCTACTTTTCCTTCTAAACTCATTAAGCTTCCCTCATGTTTACTATTAAAATTTTTAATATCAATTCTATGAAATAAAATACAATTTGTTAATAAATTCTTATTATTTCTAACTCACTATTAACTTAATAAAACTTGAGATTTTATGGTTTGGGAAGAAAATGGATACTAATAAATTAAAAATTGGAACAGAAGCATCATTTTTTCCTCCATTTGAAAAAGGAATAAATACGATTAAAAGACTTGAAGAAGCAGGTTATGATTCCATTTGGTTGGCTGACCACTTGATGGCTTGGGTTCCAGAATCAATATGGACACCAGAAATCACAGGATTAGCCACTAAAGAAATTAATACTCCCCATCTTTATTTCGATGCCCTTTGTACTCTATCAATAGCGGCTTGGAATACCCAAAAAATTCAAATTGGAACTGCAGTTACTGAGACTTTTCGCCGTCATCCAGCTATGTTGGCACAAGCGTTTCTAACATTGGATCATCTATCAAAAGGAAGAGCAATTCTAGGACTTGGTGCAGGTGAAGGTGAAAATGTCACTCCTTATGGTATTAAATGGAATAAACCAGCGAGTAGACTAGAAGAAGCTGTTAAAATAATTAAACTGTTATGGAAAAGTGATCAAAAGGTTGATTTTGACGGTAAAATTTGGAAATTGAAAGATGCCGTTTTGGGTTTGCCCCCTTATAAAAAAGGACATTATCCTCCTATATGGATTGCGGCCATGGGACCAAAAATGCTTGATATTACTGGCAGGCTAGGAGATGGGTGGCTACCAGTAAATTTAGATACTAATTCATATAAAGAAGGGCTTAATATTATAAAATCTTCAGCCAAAAAGGCAGGACGGAATCCTGCTGAAATAACTCCAGCACTCTACAGTTATATAATTATAGATGAGGATTATGATGAATGCCTCCGTTTACTTGAAACTCCAATGTCTAAAAATTTTATTCTAATAGCATCGAACGAAACATTTAGGCGATATGGATGTACACACCCCTTTGGTGAAAATTTCTATGGGCTTCGGGACTATATTCCAAGTAGATACGATCGGGAAACAGTTCTTGATGCAATTGAAAAAGTGCCTACAGAATTGTGCTCTGACAGTTATTTAATCGGAACTCCTGAGGACATAGTAGAAAAGATAGAAAAATATATGGAAATCGGTCTTAAACATATCGTTTTATTTAATATAACTTACTATTGTGACGCTAATAAAATAAAAAGCTCATTTGGTGGGCTAAAAAAGATATTAGAGCATTTTAAGGTATAAAAAGAATTATTAATTAAAATATTTCTAATACTAATTAACATTGTAATAATATTGAGTTAATTTCTATGTTTTTAGATCCTCTAGAATTTACATCCTTATTAATGCGATTTGCATTTGTAATTGCCTCTATTCTTACAGCAGGGATTTTCTTTTTAAAAGTGAAACGTGCAAAAGGATCTATGTTTGATTTTTCATCTTTCTTCGGATTAGGGATCTTTGCTCTCCTTGGTGGAATAGCTGAAATTTATTTTACATATTACTACTACTATATTTTTGCATATAATCAAGAATTATTTGATATTTACACATATGCCACTTATACAGGCTACTTAGGTGTAATTGGGATTATTTTTTTATCAGAAAAGATGTTTGGTAAAACGAAGTATGCATTCACCTTGGCCTGCATTATTAGCTTCATTTTTGCTATTTTCTTTGTTAATTCGATTGAAGGATTACGAGTATATACCACCATCATGATCCCAACATCGGGACTAATCGTTTTTGTCAATTTTGGCTATTCAATGGTATTTAAAACGAAGGGCGAAATCCGGAAAAAAATGAGATATGTGTTTATTGGTTTTTTAACATTCATGATCTTCTATATGCTAGATTCTGAGCTTGTAAAAAATTCTTTTCCAATTCACCCACAAATCACGACCATTATTTCAATGGTTGGGCTAATTGTAATTATTAGTTGGTGGGCATATATATTTCTCAGCTTTGAGACCTTTACAGAATTTGGGTGGAAGGAAAAACTGAAAGAACTTTATATCATTGCGCCAAATGGGGGAACTTTATTCCATTATTCTTTCGAAAAAGGCACGCAAGAAAAAATACCTGACCTAGTAAGCGCTGGATTAACGGGATATAAAGAAGTTATAGCGGAAATAATACAAAGTAAGCAGACTCTAAAGGTCATGGATCATCAAGATTTGAAAATTATTTTTGAACATGGTAATTATTCAACTTTAGCTCTAATAGCATATGAAAATTTACGGATATATCAATCCAAATTAGATTCTCTAATTAAACAATTTGAAAATTTATTCCTAGATGTTCTTTCAGACTGGAAAGGAGAGACTGAGGTCTTCCTACCTTCTAAGCGATTAATAGAAGAAATTTTTGGTTGAAATAAGTAGTTGGTCTGTATTTTGATACGATTAAAACATTTTAGAAATAAATTTAACTTAAAAAAAAAGAAAAATGATTTAATCAGTATCGATTTTATAAAGAACTTCCTCTATGATAAAATATAAATACAATTTTTAAGACATTTTAAACTAGAAATGGTATTGCTGGGGAACGTAATGTCATAT
>JABXJV010000137.1 GCA_013375355.1 Candidatus Helarchaeota archaeon | reverse complement strand
TTATTTACAAAGCCCGCTATTGGAGTGGCCCAAGCTGTGATAGCAATTACATTAGCTACCACGGGTTTTTTCCCAGATTTAATTGATCTATTTGGAAACATTATTAATATGCCACAAAGTATTTCGGCAATATGGGGTATACGAATGATAATGGGCTTATTTCCTGCAATTGCAATGGTTATAGGGCTTATTTTTTTGTGGATCTACCCTTTAAATCTTGAAAAAACTAGAGAAATGAAAGAAAAATTAATTAAACTACATAAAATTAAGAGTTAAAAAATAAATAAGAAAAAATAAAAATAGAGTTTAAACTAAAAGTTCCTTCGTATTCTTCTTTTCCTGATGGAATTTCATGTTTAAGTCGTCGTAGCTCATGCCCATAGAAAGTGCTATAAGTTCAGTTAGGTAAATTATAGGAAGATCTCTTTGTGAATCTAATTGTTGGAAACAAGCAGGACAACAAACTACAATACAGTTTGCTCCACCGGCTTTTGCGTTACTCAACTTATTATTAGCTAATGCATCTCCGACATCTTTGGATGTATTTCCAGCTCCATTACCACAACAAATTTCTTCGCCTTCATAATCTACAACTTGTGCACCAGTAGCAGCGACAAGTTCCCTTAAGAATTTTGGTTTCAGAGGATCATCATATTGCATGATTTCTGATGGCCTAGAATAGTGGCAACCTGTATGACATGCTACTTTTAATTTGCTCATTTGATTCGTGACTGCTCCTTTAATTCTATCGATACCTACATTTTCCATTAGTACCTGAATAAAATGTTTAACACCTGAAGTTCCTTTGTATTCTTTATTTACTTTAGAAAGAATTGCATTAATTTCATCTTTTTTGTCACCATCATGGTCTAGTTCGTGTTTTACTGCCTTAAGAGTTTGTGCACATCCATTACATAAACTGACGATATCTTTCCCTTCAGCTTCTGCTAAACAAAGATTTCTTGCTCCCATTGCTAACCAGCTTTCCTTACATACTGATTGAAACCCTATAGGTTCTGGACAGCAAGAAAAAGCTGCATCAGAAGTCTCGACACCTAATTTATCTAAAACTTTTCTGGAAGTTGCTTCGATAAATGGTAATCTGTTAGGAATTACACAACCAAGAAATAATTTCATATCTGCCATTATAAAAACCTCACTTTAGCACCTTTTTTAATTCGGTTGCCTCCAAAATTGTGTTTATTTCATTCATGTTAACTGCTGGAAGTTCTTCTGCTAATCCCATAGTCATCCGCCTTCTTTTTATAGCGTCCATTATGGGGATTGCTTTACCGTTTTCCGCAATTGTCTTTGCTTGTGTAATGTAGAATTCGGGTGCTTGTCCGAGCTCTGTACTTATATTTTTAAGTATATAGAAGACTTCAGTTAACGGAATGTTATTTGGGCATTGCTCATCGCATTTATCACACACAGTACATCCCCAAAGGTTAAAATTTTCTGGAAATCCTTCAGCTGGAGCGGGTTGTCCAAATATAAAGCTTTTCATACCTAAAAAAGATTCCATAATTAATTTTCTTGGATTATATTTATCATCACCGACTTCAATGGCAACTGGACAATTATCTACGCAGCGGCTACATTGTACACACATTCTTAATTGAGTTGCAGCGACAACATCTAAAACTTTTCTTCTAAAAACAACATCTTGCATTTTTTTCACCTATTTAATATTATCTGGTTTTTTTGCTCGGGCATATGTATATCGAAATATAACCCCAGCTGGATCTTTTATCTTTTTCATTAAATCTTCAGCTGATGTTCCACCTTTGCTACAAAGTTCAGCGACCTTCGCTTGCATTTTTTCTGGATTATCAATTATTTCCTGTAACTGACCGAAACAGCCAGAGCAAACCATATTTGCATTGTTAGGACAAACTGCGCCACATCCAGTATTTGTAAGGAAACCCATACACATATATCCTTGATTTAAAAAGCAGGTATCTGGATCCATTTTTCCTTCAAAATCACGCTTATATCCAGTAATTGCTATGTCTGGACTTTGTCTATCGCATTGTTCGCATACACTTGATTGTCCTGCGTTATATCTTTCATCTTGGGCGAGTTTAAGCAATGCAACTCCAACTATATCTCTTGTTAATTCTGGTATGCTAGTAAGAATACTAATTGCAAGTGGTCCTAATATAGGAGGATCTGCTTTCGCTACTGTTGTTAAATCAACTGCTTTTGCACCCAATACGTCTTTTGTTGGGAGTGCAATTTTTCTAAGACCAGCAATTTCTAGAACATTTGCATCTATATGCACGTGACCAAAGTTTGGTAATTTGAGTGATATGGTTGCAAATTCAATTATTTGAGCAATATGTTTATCAGCTAGTTTAGGAACACTGATAGCTAATTTTGCAAGATCAACAGCTTCTGGATCTGCAGGTTTGTCAGAAATTCCCCATTCACCCATAACTGGTTTATTTCCTTTTGGCCACCTGACACCTGGAGCGGCTGCGGTTAGGGGACCAAAGCACAATTTACCTTTTTTTATTAAACAATCAGCTCCCCTCATATCACAGACTTCACAGACATTTGTGCCTGGGTATTTTTCAGCACCAAAATAAGTTGCTAAGAAATAAACAGCACTTTTATAATTGTGAGGTCTAGGGGGGCAACCTGGCATCCATGCATCAATTTTAACTATATCTGAGTTTGGAGTCACTTTATCAAGGAATTTTGGAACGTTTACACTTGGAATTGCGAAATTATCAATAACGGAATCTGCTGTTACATATTTTCTTTTTGTACATTCTTCAATAGGATACATGTTTGCTAGTCCAGCAACTGAACCGTAGCAGGCACATGAGCCATGCATAATTAGTACCTTTGCTTTTTTTCGGGCTACTTTGAGCTGATGAACGTCATGTTCAGTACGTACTTGTCCTTCGACTAATACAACGTCAATTGAGCCGTCAGGCATCGCTTCAAGCTGCGGATCTTTTGTATCGACTACGGCTTGCCAATAGACTATCTCTAGAGCAGGTAATATGTCCAAAAGTTCTTCATGTAAATTTAATAGGGATTGATGACATCCCCAACAACTACCTAATTGAACGAAAGCTATTTTAATAGCCATTTTTTTCACCTATGTTCTAAATATACGATTTCGATTAAAATTTTTGATATATTTATTAGAAAATATTAGAAATTTGATTTATATCGATGAAATTCAGTATAATTTTTCTTAATAAAAATAATTCGGAATTTTAAAAATAGAAAATAATCTTTTTTAGAGTTAGATAAATGACCTAATCTTATTAAAATTATAAATAATAAGATTGAATTAATAAATAATGGATAGGTAACACTAAATATGTTTAGTAATACTGAAAAAATTTTATGTAAAAATTGCTTTAATCAATTTGAAAATTTTATAATCTCACATCTTACGTGTCCTAATTGTAATCAAAGAGGAAAATTGGGAGAAAAATTCGTAATACTTTGTAAATGTTAATTTTAATCCAAATTATATAATTGATAGAATATTGTATAAAATTTAAATCCAAGAGAAATGTAAATTAATGCACTTTAAAAAATCAAAGAATGATTATTAGAGGTAATCCTTATGACTATTAGAAATGTACAAGTGAAAGATAAACACGCAGTAACTGAGGTGGCAGAGAATGGAGCTCCTTTACTTAGGGCGAGTGTTTATGGAACATATGAATTTTTAGCTCGTTGTTTTCAACGGACATTTTTTGTTTATCTGGAAAATTCAAAAATTATTGGTTATATAGTTGGTTTTCCGAATACATCTGTCAAAGAAGAGTTTTGGCTTTATCAAGTTGGTGTAATAGAAAAATATAGAGGGAGAAATATTGGTTCACAATTACTTAAAAAATTAATAGATCAAGTAAAATCAGACGGATATAAAAGAATAAGATCTCATTTCCAATTTGCAAATGAACATTCAAAAAATTTACATGAAAAGTTTGGGTTTAAAATTTGTGGGCAAAACGATGAGGGATTGTTTGGAGAATTAGTTTTTTAATAATATGATCAGAAATGAGGATTAAATGTTGAGTGAAAAAAAACCTCGTGAATTATTTAAAGAGAGATATGAACGTGTGATGACTGCCATTAGCATTAAAGAACCAGATCGAGTGCCAATTGCACCTGGAACGATGTTTTATCCAACTGAACAAGTAGGGATGTCTAAAAAAGAAGCGATGTATAATTTAGAAAAAACAACTAAAGCATTTATTGATGTTTGCGCTCCTTTAAACTGGGATTTAATGCCGCGTATTGAGGGAATCTTTCCTGGTCGACTTTTCGATTTAGTCGGAGTCAAATTTTTTAAATGGCCTGGTGCGGCTGATGAAAATCAAAGATTACCAGATCATTTCCCATTTCAATATGTCGAATGCGAATATATGAAAGGAGATGAATATAATGAATTTTTTAATGATCCAACTGGATTTATTCTTCGAAAATTAATTCCTAGAATGTTTACAAATCTCCAAGGATTTTCTCGATTTCCACCATATTCAGATTTAATAGGTGGATTTGGATTAATGTTCAGTTTACCAATTTTCTATGCAATGCCAAATACTCGTGAGTTAAATGAGTCATTACATAAAGCAGGAGAGGCATTATTTAATTATGCTAATATAGGTAATGACTATATATCAGCTGTAAAAAAATTAGGGTTTCCAGTAGGATTAACGGGAGCGGCATTAGCTCCTTTTGACATAATTAGTGATTTAATGAGAGGGATGCGTGGAAGCATGTTAGACATGTATAGAAAACCTGAAGAATTAAAAAAATTGTCTAACATGCTGATTGACAGTCAAATAAGGATAGTAGTTCAAAGGGTTCAAATGGCTCCAAAAAATAAAATCATTTTCATACCTCTGCACAGGGGCGCAGATGGATTCATGAGCCCAGCTCAATTTGAAGAATTTTACTGGCCAGGATTAATCAAAGTGATGGAAGGTCTAATTAAAAATGGATTAATTCCTGGACCTTTTTTTGAAGGAGGTTATAATCAACGTCTTGAATATTTAGCTGAATTTGCTAAGAGACATAAGGGAAAAATTTTATTTTGGTTCGATAAAACAGATCTTCGAAAAGCAAAGGAAATATTTGGTGATTATGCTTGTATTCGAGGAAATGTCCCCGGATCTTTACTAGTTACTGGTAGCCCGCATCAAGTAGAAGAATATGTAAAAAAATGCATTGAAGACTGCGCTGAAGGTGGAGGTTATATTGTTGATGGTGGTGTAGCTGGAATTCCTGATAACGCTAAAGCTGAAAATGTGAAAGCCATGACTGATGCAGTCTTTAAATATGGTGTTTATAGAAAATAATTTACAATTTTTTTTCAGGAAAGCTACTAAAAAAAATTCATCAATTCTTTTCGTTTTTTCTTTGCTTTTAATTTTTCTAAGATTTCCTCTAAAATCTCTATAGTTTTATCCTCATATGATTCCTTTTTATAATCATAACTCCAGTTATTCTTCCAATTAGGTCTTTTATGACCAATTTTATATTTTGAGCCAGTCATTACAGTTTGATAAGTATTTTCATCAAGTTTTACGACTTTTTGATCTGCTATTATATACCAATGGAACTCGGTCTTATTAGGCGCACCTGTCCCTGGCGGGGCTTGATTTTTTCGATATTTATTACTTGTAAACTCAAATTTCCATTTGTTGGGTTTAATTTTTGTTTCATTCCATACTCCATTATTGTAATTCCAGCTGTGCTTACCACCAACTGTCATTCCAGAATATGTTTGTCCATTATATTCTTTGAGACTATTGTAGTATTTCCTATTTTCATTCTTTGACATATTATCTATTTCCCTTAGTACGTTCCATGAAAATTTTGTCGGACATTTACTTGATTATGCTAATACAAGATATTTCTATTAAAATAATAGAGAGACATGTAAAAGTGAAAAAGTTGGATAGACTTAAATTATTTTTTTTATTCTTTTTATTTCATCTAATTCTTAAATTCTTCCAAATAAACGTGAAATCGAATTAAATTAGGTCTTAATTTTGTCAGAGGAAAATAATAAAGAGAAATTAAGAACATTAAAGGGTGCAAGATTATACGGATTTAGCGCAGGTGTTTTAGGACAAATTCTTCCCGTAACTTTAATCAGCGCTTATATCTTCATTTTTTTTACTTATGCAATTGGATTAAATGCACTTTTAGTATCAATAGGAACCGCTTTGGGAGTTGTTGTTTTGGCTTTTTTTGCGCCTATTTTTGGCTATTTAGTTGATAAAAAAAGACCTGGTAGACTAGGAAAAAGAAGACCTTTTCTTATTTTGAGTTTACCCCTAATAATCTTTTCTTTAATTATAATGTGGTATTCACCCTTGGCTCAACGATTTGGAGAGATAAATTGGGTTATTAGTTTTTTTCTATGGGCTTTTTTACTGATATTTTATCTTGCATATGCATTACTAAGATCAACTTATTTATCGATGATACCCGAACAAAGCCAAATAGAAGAGAATCGAATCAAGATTGGCTCATTAACAGGTATCTTTAGTATCCTTGCAACAGTTATTGGAATATTTTTACCATTAATTATACAAAGCAGACTTATAACTCCAGATGCCATTTTTTATAATCCAATAGATCGTCAATTTCTAATTGGAGCACTTCCTATTCTTGGTTGGGTTTTCGCAATGTTTGTAGTAATTTTTACATTATTGGCATATTTTTCAACTAATGAGGATTTTTATAGCGAAATAGATGAAAAAACAACACTAAATGAAGATTTGAAAATTAAAAAAGTTCTAAAGAATATTTTTAGACCCTTTTCTGATAAAAATTATTATTTTTTTTTATTTAGCATGCTTATTGCGACTATAGGTATTCGATTATTAGTTAAAAACTTAACTCTATTCTTTACATTTGTTTTAAATTTAAAAGGAAACGCATTTGTGTTATTTATTCTTCCATTAGTCACATTTGCAGTACTTGGGTTTATTTTTTGGTCAAGGCGAGCCCATAGTGTAGGAATTAAAAAATCTTTTATACAGGCAAGATGGTTTACTGCAATTTCACTAATATTAACAGGAATCTTATTAATTGGTATGCCAAATGATATTTTATTGTGGATTGCTCGTATATTATTTGCAGGGGTATTATTTGGTTTAGTTGTGGGATATATTTTACCAAATCCTGCCATTAGCGAGCTTGTTGATAATTCACCAAAAGAAATAATGGAAAAAATGGATTCTAACTCGTTATCTGGATCTTATTTTGGCACTTTTCTTTTTGTATTAAATATTGGACATGCATTAGGAGATTTAATTTTGGGCGTAATCTTAATGGGACCAAATGCAAAAAATAGTTTGGCGATTGGTATAGTATTTCCAATAGCAGGTGTATTGTATTTCATGTCAAATTTAATTTTGAATAAAATAGATTTAAGATAAGATTTAAAATATCCCGTTTAAATGATAATAAGAAATATTAATTAATATGAATTCATCTATAAGAGTTATAGAAAATAGAATTTGAGAGTGGTTAAAAACGAACGAACAATTAATTTCAGGAATTATTTTTTCACAATTTGATGAAAAATTTGGACCAAAAGCAGTAGCATGGATTCCTCCTGATTTATCTGTTGAAGCTAAGAATTATATTAGTCTTAAGTCAATTAATTTAATGTCCGATAGAGAAGGTATAGTTCCCAAATCTTTGGCAATAGTTCCATTTCCATCTTTCAACTTAAAAGGTTTTATAAAATCCATAGTTACTAAAGACAAGACTCGTCGAGGGGGAATAATTGATAGTTCAATTACTGTACTTTTCAATGAGACGAACGACGTTATTTTTTATCGATATATAGATGTTTTAGAAACTTTATTTAATGAAACTGCTGGTAAATTAAATGCTTTATTAGAAACAAAAGCAGATAAACAAAAAATTGAGGGAGAACTTTTAGATTTTTATAATAGTATCATTAATCTTATTATAAATTCTTTTATGAAAAAAAAAGAAAAAGCGGAATTAAAAACAAGCTTACTTTTACTATTTAATCTAGTTCCAAAGAATCTCGATAAAGTTATTAACGCTTTAATTTTAGGAGATCCTGTTATAGTTACAGGTGATAAAACCCTTGTTAAACTAATTATTGATACCATTAGTATCTTTTGTGTTGAACGAACTCCAGAAATAATATATTGGACAAAGGATTATATGCTTGGAGATATAATTGGAGGACCATCTAAACTTGAAGATATTTTCAAAACAAGTATTCTTGTAGATTTAAAAAAGGGGAAAGTTAATGGAGGAGAATCGAATAAATTTTGTAAGAAATTAATAAATCGAGCTAAATATTTGGATTCTGAGCAAGCAGAACAAAAAATAAAAAACAGTATTAAGAGTTTTATTTCTGCAAAAAATGAACTTCTTGAAATGGTTGAAGAAGATAAAGTTAATCCCATTAATATTGATAATTTGATTGCAAACTTAGATCTTGATGAACTAGATTTAATCGGAACTTGCTTAACATCAAGCCATCCAGATATTTCGACCAAAATAACAAATACAATTTCTGAATGTCGAAAGAAGCTGGACAAGGTTCTAAGTGGGTTTGGAAAAGAAACTTGGTAATAGAGGTTATAAATTTGGAAGATATTAAAGAATTGATTAGAAAAAACATGCTTTATTTTTTTGGAATAATTATAATTGCAATACTATGTATATATGTTCTTATTTTTAAACCACATGCAACTTATGCAACTGCACCAAGAGTTCTAGATCCTACCTATGGTTTTTTACCTAACCGCCTTGTCGGTGGCGCTGGATTAGACGATATTGGAAAGTTAATCTGGGCTTTGTATGATCCATACAAAGCTGCAGCCTATAACCTCATATTCTTCGGTCTTGGGTTAGACACTACTATTTTACTATGGATAATAGGAACCTATCTACTTTATCGCTGGTATAAAGGTGGTCGTACTAATATTTCACAACTCGTTTGGGGTATTGTCTTTTTTATTTATAGTATTACCTTTATAGGACATATTTTCAAAGGTTTGGGAAACTCCTGGGCAAATGAAAATGCCGCACCTGAAAATTTCTTCTTATTGCGATTTGGAATGATTTTTTGGGCCGCGGGATCTTTGTACGGCATTCTTAGATTATTAATAGAGGATAAGAAATTACGAATAATTCCTTCAATATTTGTAATGTTATTAGGATTTATTTGGTTTAGTTTCGGCTTATTTATTGTTCGTGATATCGAATATATGATGTATGGCTTTTTGTTTGCTATTTGGATTCCAATTTGTTTCTCTATTAGCTATATCTTTTTCAATTATGGACAAAAATCAGGATATTCAGGACCAAAAATTATCTTTCTTGGATATTTGGGATTGACAATTACTTACATGGGATGGGCACCTTGGCACTTTTCTGATGTCATTTATTTCTACTTTTTCTGGTATTTTCTCTTTTTGCTCTCTCTAGTGCCTATTCTGATTGGATTCATGATGCTTACAAAAGAATCCGAAAAAAAATGATACTAAACGTAACATCAGATATTTAAAATTACAACTTTTAAAAATTAAAAAAATAAAAATTTGAGAATTATATTATTACAATTTCTTTTTAGTAGAATTTTTAAAATTTGTTCTAGAACCATGTATTTTTCCGATTTTTTTCTGTAATTCTTTTATGGTTTTATTATTTTCTTTGATTATTTTATTATTTTTAATCAGAACTGTAGTCATTATTATAAATACCGCAATAATACCCGTAATAATTCCTAAACCGAAGGGTGATAATAAAAAGTCAATAATATTTCCTCCTTCTTGTATTCCGATTGGAATTTGAGGTAATTCCTTAGATTTCATGTTTCTTATTATCACAATAACAGTATCGGAGCTAAATTGATTTAGGCTATCATTATATTCAATAGTATAATTAAATGTCCCTAAAAACTCGTAATTAATAGGCACAAGTATATGTGTATTATTAAACCATGAAGTCCAATTAATCCATACACGATAAATATCGCTAGTATCATTTACCCAGACACGGTATTTTCCTTCTCCATAATCATCATAAAGTCTCCAATATATTGCATCCGAACCAGAAGGTATTGTTATAATATTTTCAGGATGATTTGAAGTAGGTGGACCATCTCCCTTTATTAGTTGCGCATAAATATCCCAGTTTCCGCTTCTATTATCTTCCCATGTGATGATCGCCCCTTTATACCCATCACTACAAATCTGAGGATTTTGTTGATTACTAATTGCATTACAAATCACAGCCCCATCAGCAATAAAATCTACTCCGCCGCTAGAATTGATTTTTTGCGCGTAAATATCATTCATTCCGTTCCTAAAATCCCTCCAAGTGATGAAAGCACCTCCCATATCAGCATTACAAATCTTGGGAACCCTACATGTTGTTTTCGAGCATATTGACACCCCAGTATCAGCCCATTCCCTCCCACCGCTGGAATTGACTTTCTGCACGTAAATTCCTAGATAACCTGTACCTACCTCATAAACTTCCCACACGATGATAGCACCTCCAGAACCGTCGCTACAAATCTGAGGATTTCGTAATTCAGGGTACTCCTCACATATTACCTCCCCACCAAATGTCCATTCGATTACTCCGCCAGAACTGATTTTTTGGGCAAAAATATCATCATCATCAATACGACTATCATACCAAGTTATAATTGCACCTCCCGTATAGACGCTACAAATTTGAATAGATCTTTGGTTTGTAATTTCCAAACATATTTCCTGTCCATTTGCCTTCCATTCTACCCCACCACTCGAATTGACTTTCTGAGCATAAACGTCCTGACCTAAATTTCTATTATCTTGCCATGTGATGATTGCGCTTCCCGCATCGGCATTACAGATCTGAGGATTTTGTTGGTTATTGCCTGCATTGCAGATTACTGTTCCATTAGCAGCCCATTCCACATAACCACTAGAATTTACATTCTGCGCGTAAATGTCCCAGTTTCCAATTCTATAATCTTCCCATGTGATGATTGCGCCTTCAGTTCCATCGCTACAAATCTGGGGTTTTCGTTGGTTATCGCTTGTATTGCAGATAACTATTCCATTAGCATCCCATTCTACCTCACCACTGGAATTGACTTTCTGTGCATAAATATCCCAATTTCCGCTCCTACTATCTTCCCATATAATGATTGCGCCTCCAGCTCCATCACTGCAAATTCGAGGGTTTTGTTGGTTATTGTTTGCCACGCATATTATCACCCCCATAGCCATCCATTCTGAATCTCCGCCAGAATTGATTTTTTGTGCATAAATATCCCAATTTCCGCTTCTATTATCTTCCCATGTGATGATTGCACCTCCGGAACCATCGCCGCAAATCTGAGGATTTTGTTGGTTATTACCTTCTGTGCATATTGCCGATCCATTATTATTCCATAGTAAAGGGGCAGTTCTTTTCGCAATAATTATTGAATTTGGATACATATTTTTCCAAAATGGAAAGTAATTTCGTTCAGACGAAGGATCGGTTAGACTTATTATTGAAATTAATAAGATCTGTGTAACAATGAAAATTAATTTTTTATTTTTCATTTTTTTCAAATTTTTGTATAGATTTTCAATGTAAATTCATTAAAAAATAAAAATCAGATATAATTTTATTGAGATCTACATAAATACATTATTAATTTCCAGTTTTTCCACATAATTTTGTTAAAATTTATAATTTTTTCGTCCAGCTAAATTTAAATTGTGAATAAAAAACGAACATTATTCCCATATTTCTATTTGTTTTCAATTTTTATTGAATTCATTAAAATCAAATTGTTAAACAAATAGCTAATTAAATAGGGAAAATTTAAAGAACTTAACTTTCGTTTTTTAATAAGATGAAGACAACAGATTACATGGAAAAATTATTTTATCCAAAATCCATAGCATATATAGGAGCAACCAAGAGAAGAATTTGGAATATAATGGGAATAATAGAGAGAGGTTATAAGGGGAATTTATATATTGTTTCTGAAAAAGAGCAAGAAATTTTAGGTATTAAATGTCATCAATCAATTTCTGAGCTTCCTGATAAAATAGATTTAACTATAATTGCAATAACGAAGAAGAAGTTAAAAGATATAATTAAAAAGTGTATTGAAAAGAAATTTTATACACTGCATATTTTTTCAGCTGGGCTAGGAGAATATGATAAACTTGGTATTGAATTAGAACACGAAATTCATGAAATGTTGAAAAATAGCGATACTAGGGCAATAGGGCCGAATTGTATGGGGGTCTATTCCACTGGTGGTCGAATTTCTTATAATCCAAATTTCTCTAAAAAAATATACGAAAGTGGATGTGTTGCTTTTGTATCTCATTCTGGTGATCTCACCTCCAGATACGTTTCAGATGCAAATTTTTATGGAATTAACTTCTCTGCTGCTGCGAGTATTGGCAATACTATAAGTCTTAAATTTTCAGATTTCATAGAATATTTTAGTTCTGATGAAAAAACAGACATCATTAGCGGATATTTTGAAGGATTTTCACAATTTAGAGAATTTGAGGGGAGGGATTTATTAAAAGTTTTAAAGGAGAATAAGAAACCAACCCTCATATTACGTGGTGGAGTCACAGAGAAAGGAGCAAAAACGGCTAGTTCTCACACAGGTTCGATATCATCTAATTCAAAGATTTGGAATTCCGTAATTACTCAAACTGGAATAATAAATGTGGATACTTATGAAGAATTGATGGATTCAACTATAGCTTTTTATTATTGTAAAGGTCTTTACCCAGAAGTTAATAGCTTGATTTTAATCACTTGGTCGGGCGGAACCGCCGCTCTAGGCGTGGATCGAATCTTAAATTTAGGGGTAGATGTTCCAGAAATACAAGATCCTGCAAGAAGTGAAATGCAATCCATGATTTCAATTGGTAGTGTTGCAAACCCTTTGGATTTGCCATGGATTGGACATGAAAAAAAATATCCTGAAATTTGTAAAATAGCAATTAAAGAACCATATGTAGGTGGAGTAATAATTGAAGCATTTGCTCCTAGAAAGTTCGATGAGCATCATCTGCTTCATCATAATAATATTATGAAAATAGTTAATTATACTAGAGAAGCGAAAAAACCATTTTTAATGTCCCTACCTCATACTAGGGGCATTCAGAGAGAAAAATATAAAGATATATTAATAAAAGATAAAATTCCTGCTTTTCCAAGTGTAGAAAGAGCTGCAAGGGCTTTTTCAAATTTGTACAAATATAAAAGTAAATTTATTTAAGTATTAAAAAATTTCAAATGCTTAAATATTAAGATTTAATACATAACTTAATTCGTAGAAATTATACTATTTGGAGTAGTTTAAAATCACAGTCGACATTAGAGCAGAAGAGGCGAGTTTAATTGCCTCCAATAATGAATTCGCTTTAGAATGTTATAATATTTTAAAGTCTAATGAGAAAAATCTCTTTTTTTCACCGTTAAGCATTTCTATTTGTTTGGGTATGTTGTATGCAGGTGCTAAGAGTGCCACAGCAGAACAAATAGCTTCAGCCCTTCATTTTGAAGGTCATCCTGACATACATGCCACTTTCAAATATCTTATCAAGAATCTAAATGCCCCCTCAAGGTCTAAATGCTATGAACTCTGTATTGCAAATGCTTTATGGATGCAAGATGACTATAAGATCCTCCCAGAATATCTTATAATCGTTGAAAATTCTTATTTCGGTGGATTATCTAAGATGGATTTCAAAACTCAATGGGAAAATGCTCGTAAAAAAATCAATAAATGGGTCGAGGATAGAACAGAGGATAAAATTAAAGATTTACTTAAACCAGGAATGGTCAACGATTTAACTCGATTGGTATTAACTAACGCAATTTATTTTTTGAGTGATTGGAACAGGAAATTTAAAAAGCGTTTAACAAAGGAGGAGCCCTTCACACTGATAAATGGTCAGAAAGTAAAGGTGCCAACGATGCACCAAAAAAATGTCTATGTTTACACCGAGAATCAAGATTATCAGGCAGTTGAATTAACTTATTTTAGAGATGAGCTCTCTATGGTAATAATTCTCCCCAAAAAAGTCGATGGTATTACAGAAATAGAGAAATCGATGACACCAAAAAATTTGACAGGATGGATTAGACCCCAATTGATCCAGGAAGTGGATGTATATATCCCAAAGTTCAAGATCACATCTGAATTTAAATTGGCAGAAACTTTAAAAAAGATGGGTATAGTCGATGCATTCGACCTAGATAGTGCTGATTTTTCCGGAATTACTCCAAGAAATCCAGATTTAAATCTCTTTGTATCCGATGTGATACATAAGACATATGTGGATGTTAATGAGGAAGGGACAGAAGCTGCTGCAGCAACTGCTGCTGTTATGGTGCTTGGGGCAGCTCTCGAAGTCCCGAAACCTACTCCTATCTTCAAAGCAGATCATCCATTTTTATTCTTAATTATGGATGTTAAAACAAAAAATATCTTGTTTTTAGGTCGAATTATGGATCCCAGTAGGGAATAAAGCCTTTCTATCTAATAAAATTTTTTATGCATCTTGATCTTTTCCGAACTCTGGATCTATTAAGCCCGTTATAGCTCTTCCCTTACCAGTTCTCATATTTTCAAGATGTTTTAAATTGCTATTTTCTGGCCAGAATTTAACATCATAAGGTATTTCAAGGATATTATTTCTCTCGAATTCTATAATTTCTCCATTTTTCACATATTTCTGACAATCATCCATTATTCTATATGTATCTAATGCTTCCCCATATAATTTTTCTATATTAATACCAGTAATTTTTACATTTTTTATATTCACGACTTTAACGTAAATAACCTCCCACCAACCATCTTCAGTATCCATAAATTGAAGTCTAACAATATTATTTAGACTAACATGATTACGACTTTCTGGCAATAATTGGTTTCCATGCCAATTATAGACATTTTCTTTCTTTGGTTTGAATATAATAACGGATTCTTTCATGTTACAAGCAATCTTTCTAATGATTAAATTAATAATTTTCACAAGACGAACGAGTTGCAAAAAATAATTCTATAATTTGCATGTATACAAATATTTATTAAAATTTTATTCTTTGTTTTCTTAAAAAATTGTCAATATTTCGTGAAGAGTTTGTTAGATTTATTAATGTGGAATCTTGTCAATAAATTTGGTATTCTAAATCCTTTTAAAATATTTTCAGGAAATTGTAAAGCATGCGGAAGAAAAAATTCAGAAACTTTTATCGATTTTTATCTTGATGAAGATATTGACTGTAGGAAATGTAAATTTAAGGCACGGTTTCTTTCTAAATTAATTTCAATTTCATTAAATTTGGTATGTCATGCACTTAAAATGCCAAATGGTCAATTTAAACGAATTTTAAAAGAAAATATTTCCATTAAAAGATTATTACAATCATATATTGAAGGAATTGGCATATTTGGATTAAAAATTCCACAAATTCCTGCCGGACCAATAATTACTATTTGGTCAATAACTGATAAATGCAATTTAAAATGCCCTCACTGCTATATTCATAATAATACGGGTAATAAAGAATTAACCTATGATGAGGCGTGTTATGTCATTGATCAATTATATAATGCGAAAAATTTGGTAGTTGGTTTCACGGGAGGAGAACCATTACTACGAGAAGATGTATTTGATTTAATAAAATATATTACGGAAAAATCTATGAGAGCAGCTCTTGCTACGAATGGAATCTTAATTTCCCCAAGCATAGCACAAAAATTAAAGAATTCAGGACTTGGTTATATTCAAATTAGTATTGATGGATTAGAAAAATTACACGATAAAAGTAGGGGGAAAGGAAGTTTTCAAAATGCGGTTGAAGGATTTAAAAATTGTTTAAATGCTGGATTATATGTTAGTATGGATGTTGTAATTACAAAATTAAATGCTAATCAAATTTATCAATTAGTAGATTTAGCAAAAGAACTTCAAGTTCAGAAATTAGAACTTTTAGACTTTGTTCCTTCTCAAAAAGCAGTAAATAAAGAACATTATGCATTATCACCACTTCAAGTAGAAAAGTTTGGGTCCACTTTATGCGATATCTGGGAGAAATTAATGGATGAGGATTATCCTTTAACAATATCTTATAAAAATCCAATTTTCAATAAAATTCTAGCACAACGAATGCCTAATTCGCAAGTTATACCATTTTTTAAGGGTAATTTTCCAAGGAACGCTTTAAAATATTTTAATTTTTCAAACAGACTTTCTAAAGGAATTTTTAGTGACCAAACTCCATTTTCACCATTTATTACAGGATGTGAATCAGGTGTATATGTTATTCATATTAAACCAAATGGTGAAGTAACACCATGCCCACTTAATCCCTGTGTCATTGGTAATGTAAAGAAAAATAATATCCAAGACATTTGGTTGCATTCTCCCGTTTTAAATGAATATAGAAATTTACAATTCGAAGGAAAATGTGGCAAATGTAACTACAAAATTATTTGTGGAGGATGTCGTGCAAAAGTATTTATTTTCAAAAATAGTCTAAAACAATCCGATCCTACATGTATATTAAATAATATTAGTAACGATAATTGAATAATATGTCAAATGAGTTGTGTTGATATGAAAATTCAATGTGCATATTGTAAACGACTAGCTTGTTTATTAGATGCTAAAAGAAGACCTGAAAATTGTCCAAGAGAGATTAATGATAATATTTTAGAAGAAGCAAAAAAAATTTACGAATCTGAACCTCAAATTCGAGAAATGACAAAAAATGCAGCAATTGTAGAGGCATCTGGCTATAGAGAATGGCCTCGTTTGAAGGATACTATTGAATTTGCTAAATTAATGAAATTTCAAAAAATTGGTTTAGCTTGTTGCGTTGGATTGCTAAAAGAAACAGAAGAAGTAGCAAAAATTCTAGAAAATTATGGATTTGATATTTATTCTATAATGTGTAAAACTGGGTCAGTACCTAAAGATCTACATGAAGTTCCAAAAGAATTTCAGATGACATCTCAAACTGGATATATGATTGGATATGTTGCTTGTAATCCTGTTGCACAAGCTTTACTCTTAAATGAATATGGTACAGACTTCAATATTATTATTGGATTATGTGTTGGTCATGATGCAGTTTTTACTAAATATTCAAAAGCACCAGTAACTACTTTAATTGCAAAGGATAGAGCAAACTCTCATAATCCAGTAGGTGTATTAAATAATTATTATTGGGGAAAATATTTCATAAAAGATGCAGCAGAACAAAAGTCTAAGAAATAGATTTAATATATTAGGTGTTAAAATGCCAAAAAAATTTCACTGGGATCTTGTAAGAGCACTTATATTGATTGGTGGAATACTTGGAATACTATTCAGTATCTTAATAACATTAGAAATCATGGTCCCTATTGTTGATTTTATTACACATAATTGGGTGAGTAGAACAGTTGAAATTATAATTTGTATTGTTATCATAATTGGTTATGGAGTTTTAGGCTGGGACATATGGGATTCCCGTGAAACCACTTTTTTATGTATTATCTTTGGTATCGTTTTGATTGTTTTATTTGGCAATCTTGCAGGAATTCCATTTATAATTGCGGGAATAATTATTCCATTTGGAAGTTAATTCCAAATTTTTCTAAAATTTATTGAATTGTTTGTAGGTATAAAAAAAAAATTAATTTCTAATTGCTCTCATTATGATTTCATTTGCTAACTTCTTTATTTCTAATATCTTTTTTGTGCTAATGGTACTTTCCATGTAGTTGAGAGTTACACACAACGTCCCGCCGTGAGTGACAACACCAAGCACGAGTTCTGTATAGGGGGAGCAAGATGGCATTAAGATAAGGTTTTTCAAGATTAAATCACCATATTTTTCAGGAAAATCCATTTTTCCGAGGTTTGTCATGATTTGAGCAAGACCGAGTCCTTTTGAGAGTTTTTTCTTAACCATTTTAACAGCAAGGTTTTTATCATCATTTACGAAAGCGTGCATTTTTTCATAACTTGGTGAACTTGGAGGAATTAAATGACCAAAAGCGGCAAAAAATTGGGCTTCCATTAAGGATGGAGGTAAATTAAAAGCATTTAAAGTAGAAACTAATGCTTGTTTTTTTGACTCTTTAGGATTAGCTTTTTTATATATTTTTTTGGCAGCATCCCAAAGAGTATCTTTTTCTGAATATTTATATTTGAATTGAATGCCACCTGCGAAAAATCCAAATTGTTCACCAATGGGATTGGAAAGTATCTTTCTTATATCAACGGCTGAAGCATATTTACTTAAATATTTTGGCGATTTGGGATTTAATTTGTTCTGAGCCATTGCAAAAGCTGCAATTAAAGCGGTATTAACTGTCACGCCATTCTTCCGACATGCTAATATTAGAGCTTTTGTATATTCTTTCGAAAGTTCATATAAGTGAGCTTTATATGTGTATTTTTTCCAGAAAACCTTATGTAACTCTTGGAAGTCCTCATAATCAAAAAGAACTTCGCTCTTTTTCCATTTTTTATTGATTGTCTTTCCTAAAAGACGAATTGCCAAGCTAGGCTTGATATTAGAGGGTATGTTATCTTTATCCACTATCGGAGCTGGAGGTAATATCTCAACTTCTTTAGATGGATTTTCTAAATAAGTTATTATATCTCGAGCTAGATAGGCAAGGGACATTCCGTCACATATTGTATGTTGGCAAAATATGATCAGATCGGAAATTTTAGCAGAATGTAATAATATGAATCGAATCAGAGGTCCTTGTACCATTTCAAACGGGATTTTATGCTCTTTTAATATGATCTCTTTCCATTGATCATCACTTTCGCGAGATATTACCTTTATAGGGATTTCCATGCTTCCATTCCCTAATAACCAAACTTCGCGTCCTTTGGACTGTATAATAGTATTCAAGATTGGATGTCGTTTCTGAATTTTTTTGATTACTTCTCTTAAACTATCAGGAGAAACATTTCCAAGGATCGTGGCAATAATGGTTATATTTGATTGTGGAACTTTAGCATGCGCACGCTCCCTTTGATTTAAGTCTCTTTTATACTTTTGATTAGTTGATTGCAATTTTTTTAACATCCTTCATTAATCATGAACTTTCATATAAAATGAAAGAAAAACATACTATTTAAATGTTTTCAATATTCGTGAAAATTCACATTATGTGAAGATTTATATACTTGAAAAAATATATTAATATATAGAAAATGCCTAAAAATCATATTTATTCCGAAGAAATCAGACGTTTTGAGAGAGAAATAATTGATTTCATAGTAGAATCGGGTAAAAACAAAAGAAGTTCTGATATAGAGTCTCACATCTTAGCCTATTTCTTTTGTCACCCAAGTTTGACTCAAAAACAAATACAAGAATTATCAGCTATTTTTCGCGAGAAAAAAATTTCGAAAGGAAGCATCTCAAATTTTCTTAACCAATATGAAAGATATGGAGTCATAGTAAAAAATAAAATTCCAGAAAAGAGGAATGCATTCAAATATACTCTGAAGTATCGAAATATTAAAGATTTAATGTCCACAGGACTTGAGACGGGATTAGGTGAAATTCAAAAGTGGATCGAATATACCGAAGCAAGATTACAAGCTTTAACAAAAATTAAACCAGAAACAAGCCAAATTGAACTTCATACGATTTTAGTAGAAAGATTGAAGGAGCTACGAGATTTTTTACTATTTCATAATAATTTAATGAAAAATTTTCTCTCGGGCAAATTCAATATTACAGAAAAACCTGAAATAAAGATTTCAGATGAAATAATTGATGAAATTATAAAAAAAAGTATTTTAATAATTGAAGAAGAAATAGTAAATTTCATTCAAAAGAACCCTCTTTTTATGATAGATGAGGTAAAATATCTACCTATTTTTTCTTATCTCATAACACGTAAAAGAATGACTCAATCAAAGTTACAAAAACTTACAGGATTATCGTCAGGCTTAATCTCTGAAGGGCTTGATCATTTATTGAAAAAGAACTTCATAGAATTAGAAAAAATAAAAGGCAGACGTAAGAGATTTTATGTGATGTCATCCATAGGTTATTCGAATTATTTAAAACAATATCAAAGATTCAAACTGATAAATGGATTCAAGATTAAAATTGAACAAATATATCAAGAAATGAAAAAAAGAGAACAAGAACTAAAAAAATTAAATGGTTATGAAATCATTCTTGAATGGGCAAAAGAAGCTTTAAAGCTATTTGTTATTGTGGAGGATGGAATAAAGATATTTGAGAAGGCTCTCAATCGTTTTAAAAGTTTAAAAAACAAGGCTACGATCTAAAGAAATAAAAAATAAGAAAGAAGTATTGGAATGAAAATATAAGTTTAGAAATAATATGCATATACAGTCAAATACTTATATTTTTATGGGAAATTGGAGGATATATTACAAGTTTATTTTAGATTTCCTTATTGTTCCTTTTTAATATCTTTTTTTAATAAAACATGTGATATTACCTAGCTATAGTTGTTCATATTCCCTATTCTTATATGATTATAATGAGGAGAGAGATATTAGTTTAAGATAATGGTAGGTTTATAAGCTTGCAATCAATCATAAAGAAGATTATTGAGGATGAAAGAAAAGAAAGGGACACTAGCCAAGGAAAAATTTCGCGAAATTACGTTTATAAGCAAAATAATGCTGATTTAGAATTAGAAGAAATTTTGAATAGATCTTCAGCAAGAATCAAATGTGCGGGTATAGGTGGTGCAGGAAATAATGCTATTTCACGCTTATTTGAGATGGGAATTGAAGGAGTTACGACTTTTGCAGTAAATACGGATGCAAAAGATTTGTTATACACAAGTGCAGATGAAAAATTTCTAATCGGAAAACGTTTAACTGGAGGGCTAGGAGCAGGTAATAATCCTGAAATTGGACAAGCTGCTGCTTTAGAGAGTGCAGATGAAATTAGAGACCTTCTCAATGTAGATATGCTTTTTGTTACTTGCGGTCTCGGTGGTGGGACTGGAACGGGGGCATCACACGTACTAGCAGAAATAGCAAAAGATTCAGGAGCTTTGATAGTTACAATTTGCACATTACCTTTTCAGGTGGAGGGGCTGAGGAAAAAGAAAAATGCTGTTTGGGGTCTAGAACGCTTAAGCCAGGTTTCTGACACAATTATAGTCATTCCAAATGAGAAACTTTTGGATATAGCTCCAGATTTATCTCTAGCAGAATCATTTGCAGTAGTAGATGAGATTTTAATTCGTGGTGTAAAAGGCGTTACAGAACTTATTACAAGGCCCGGATTAGTTAATGTAGATTTTGCAGATGTTCGTACCACTCTATTGGACTCCGGTGAAGCTTTAATTGGTCTAGGAGAATCGCAAAATCCTGAAGAGGCAGCCTTGAATGCTTTAAATAATCCCTTACTTGATTTAGATATTTATAATGCAAGAGGGGCTTTGATCAACGTTATGGGCAATTGTAACATGTCATTACAAGATACTAAAACGGTAATTAATACGATCACTGAAGAATTAAATCCTGAAACTGAAATTATTTGGGGAGCATTAATAGATCCTGAACTTAAAAACTCAATAAGAGTAACTACATTAATAAGCGGAATTAAATCTAACAATCTATTCGAACCTGCACATGAAAAATCCACTAAGAATCAAGATTTTGATCTCGGTTTACCTAAATTTGGCTAAACTACTCTAATTCTTTTCTTTTTTCCTTTTTATTAGTTAATATAACATCAGATTTTTAAAAAGTAATATTTTTAATCTATTATTGTTCTTTTATTTTTAAATTCAAAAATGTACTAAAAAGAAAAAATTGAAGAATGTAGAAAATGCCGTTTGATTTAGAAAATAGAGTAAAAACTTTCTGGGCTAATTCCAAACGCGTAATTAAAATGGCAAGAAAGCCCACTCTAAAAGAGATGCGTTTAATACTTCGAATCACTGGATTAGGTGTTGTTGTAATAGGCGCAGTTGGTTTCGTTGTTAAATTAATTATAGGTCTTATTATGGGGGTGCTCTAACATATTTGGAATGAGAGGGGGTGCTAAACCACAAATATTTGCTATTAAGACAACAATTGGTCAAGAAAAAGCTGTTATTGATTTTATGATGCAAGGTAGAATGAAAGATGCTTTAAAAGCCATCTTAGTTCCAGAAACTCTTCGTGGATACATCTTTGTTGAAACTCATGCACCTCAAATTGTGAATCAAGAGCTTGTGAAAATCCCTCATGTGCGAGGGCGTCTTATTGGTCAGGTGAATATAGCCGAGTTAGAAGAATTCTTAATTGCTAAAAAGTCGACCGAAGGAGTGGAGATAGGAGATATAGTTGAAATTATCGGAGGTCCATTTAAGGGTGAAAAAGCAAAAATCACGAGAGTTGATACTACTAAAGATGAAGTAATATTAGAATTATTTGAATCAACTCACCCAATTCCAATAAAAGTTCATGCAGATTATATTAAAAAGATCATGAGCGCAGAAGAATTAGAACCAGGAGGTGAGGTGAAAAAAGAGAGAAGAGTTGAAAAAAAAGTTGAGAAGGAAGGGTTTTTTGAAGAAAAAGAAGAGTCGGAGGGGGGAGAAGAAGAATTAGTGGGAGAAGGAGAAGAGAAAGAGAAAAAAAGAACAAAATTTGTTCTTTAAATAATAAACCTTATTAGATTTTTTATTAAAAAACTAAAATCATAATTTTTATTTTCATCTTCAATGAATAATTTGATACTTGGTGCACTTTAAATGAAGAGATATATTGTATTTGAAGGGATAGCGGGTTCAGGAAAGAGTCTAATGATTTCAAAAGTAGTAGATTGGTTAAGTACTTTAAATTTTAAAGTTCATAGAATAGAAGAACCTAGCGAAAAAATTCGTGAAGTTGTTGGAACTTATGATATTGATGATAGAATTGACACTTTATTATTTGTAGCGGATAGGCTAATACAACAAAAATCCTTAGATAAGTTATCTGACGATACGATTGTTTTAGCTGAAAGATGTTTTCTTTCAACATTTGCTTATCAATCATCTATATTAATTGGAAATTTATTTGATTTGCATAATATCTATTTTGAGGTTAAAGATTTTGATATGGTACTCGCTTCTGACACTTTTATCTTTCCAGATGCTGTGATTATATTAGATATTCCCGTGAAAATAGGATTAGAAAGGAAGAAGGGAGAATTTGAAAAATGGGAAAATTTGGAGATTTTAGAAGAAGTGCGACAAAATTTTAAACAAATGACAATAGATAAAAAATATCCTTTCGAGATCTATTTAATAAATTCAGATAGAGAGATTGATGAAACTTTTGGGCAAGTTCAAAAAATTATTTCAAACATATTAAACATTTAAAATTGGATTTTTATTTAATAAGTCTATAATTACTAATTGTTGATAATTTTTATTTCATTTTATTTTTACAAAAAAGAGGTATTTCACAATGACACAAGAAGTTCGACAACCGGTTGTGTGCGTGTTAGGTCACATAGATTCTGGAAAAACTAGTATATTAGATACGATCCGAGGCACTAGCGTCCAGAAGCGCGAGGCAGGAGGGATCACCCAACATATTGGGGCTAGTTTTTTCCCGGCTTCAACGATAGAAGAAATTTGTGGTCCTCTTTTGAAAAAGTTAGGGATTACAAAGCTAAATATTCCTGGGTTACTTATAATTGATACTCCGGGTCATGCAGCATTTATGAATTTAAGAAGTCGAGGAGGAGCTGTAGCAGATATTGCAATACTAGTTGTTGATATACTGGATGGAATCCAAGTCCAAACTCGCGAAAGTATTAATATTCTTAAGGCTCGGAAAACCCCCTTTCTTGTTGCTGATAATAAAATTGACAGAATATCCGGTTGGAAATCCCAAGATACAAATTCATTCTTAGAATCCTTTAGCCTTCAGGACCCTTTCGTTCAGAGGGCAGTTGATGATAAAATTTATGAATTAATGGGTGAATTTTCAAGTCTTAATTACAAATCAGATAGATTTGATCGCATAGATGATTTCACAAAAACCATTGCAATAGTTCCAACTAGTGCCAAGGAAAACATAGGGATACCCGAGTTATTAATGGTTTTAGCTGGTTTGAGCCAACAATATTTAAAAGATAGAATAAAAGTATCAAAAGGCAATGCTAAAGGAACTATTTTAGAAGTTAAGGAGGAACCTGGTTTAGGAATAACCTTGGATACTATTATATATGAGGGGATAATTAAAAAAGATGATAAAATTGTGGTGGGGGGTGCTGAAGATGCGATAGTGACAAGAATTCGTGCTCTATTACTCCCAAAGCCACTAGATGAAATACGTGACCCAAGGGAAAAATTTGTTCAAGTAGATCGAATTTCTGCAGCTGCAGGAGTTAAAATAGTTGGGCCAAATTTGGATGATGTAATGGCGGGTGCTCCTCTTAGAGGTGTTAGTGATGAATCTGAAATCCCAAATGTTATTGAAGATGTTCAAAGTGAAATTAGTAGAATAAAAATAGATGTTGATAAATCAGGAGTGATTCTAAAAGCAGATACATTAGGTTCGTTAGAAGCTATAGTAGATTTTTTTAAGGATGAAGATATACCAATTCGCATAGCAGATGTTGGGGCAATTTCCAAGCGTGATATAATTGAAGCATCGGTTGTAAAAGAATCCGATCCTTTAAGGGCAGTTATTTTATCCTTTAACACAAAATTATTACCAGACGCAAAAGAAGAAGCAGAAACTCTAGAAATTCCAATTTTTGAAAATAAAATCATTTATAGATTAGTCGAAGATTATAAAGAGTGGTATCTTAATAAAAAAGAAGAATTAAAAAAACTTCAATTAAAGGACGTGACACAACCAGGCAAAGTAAAGGTATTAAGAGGTTTTATATTCCGTAGAACTGATCCCGCTATTGTTGGAGTTAAAGTTTTGACAGGGAGGGTTAAACCAAAAAATAGGCTAATATCTGGAGAAGGAAAGATGGTCGGATTAATTAGAGAGGTCCAAGATAAAGGGCAAAATATAGATTTAGCAAATTCGGGACAAGAAGTCGCAATTTCAATAAGAGGTGCAACAGTAGGGCGGACTTTTAAAGAAGAAGATGAATTGCTCGTTGATGTACCAGAACATCATTTTAAAATTCTAAAAAATAAATTTTGGGATGAATTGCCTTTTGAAGAACAAGAGTTATTGGAGGAATTGGCTAAAATTAAAAGAAAAGCGAAGTCATATTGGGGTATGTAGCTTAAATCTATTGATAATCTAAAAATTATTGTAGAATTTAATTTAAAAACTGTTTTAATTACTTTTAAATTTATTTTTGATTTTAAAATTATAAGGAATTAAAATTTACTCCGAAAAATTTATTTTAACAATTAAAAAACCCAATTATTATTGTAAGAAAAATTATGTAAATTCATAATTGCTAAAAGAGGCTAAATTATTGTCAAAAGCTCAAGCTGGAATAAAAATAGTTATTAACGACCCAAAATTAGGAAAATCCCTTCAGAAGGAAGTTTCAGAGGAAAAAATAAGAAGTCTAATCGGTCTAAAAATAGGAGAAACCATTTCGGGAACTATTTTTGAATATCAAGGATATGAATTTAAAATATCTGGAGGATCAGATAGTGACGGAGTTCCAATGCGTCCTGATGTTCATGGAGGCATACGAAAAAGGTTATTTGTTTCTAAAGGACCAGGATTTAAACCAGCAAAATTAAAAAGGAAAGGAATTAGAAAAAAGAAGATGATAAGAGGAAATATTATCACGGAAGATATAGCACAAATTAATCTTATAATAACTAAATGGGGCAAAGAACCTATTTTTAAAGTAGAGAAAAAACCTAAAGAAAAAAAATCTAAAAAATAATTGATTGAAATGCCCAAGGGTAAGAAAGCTCAGTCTAGGCAGGCTGAAGTAAATATAGGTATGATCGGTCATGTAGACCATGGTAAAACCACCCTAGTTCAGAGTCTATCTGGTGAATGGACCGATAGACACTCCGATGAAATAAAAAGAGGCATTTCAATTAAGTTGGGCTACGCAGATGTTGATATATTAAAATGTCCCACATGCGAACCTCCAGAATGTTATTCTACTCCGAATTTGAGTCCTAAGAATAAATGTAAAAAATGCGGTAGTAAACTTGAATTATTACGAAGAATTTCCTTTGTAGATGCTCCAGGTCATGAAGTTTTTATGGCAACTACGATTTCTGGTGCTTTTATAATGGACGGTGCTATAATAGTTATTGCTGCAAATGAAAAATGTCCTATGCCCCAAACAAGGGAACATTACGAAACGATAAAAATTACTAATGTAAAAAATATTATCGCAGTTCAAAATAAAATTGAATTACGTTCGTTCGAACTAAATATGGAAAATTATCAAGATATTGCAAAGTTTATAGAACAAAAAGATACAGGAATACCAATAATTCCCATTTCAGCAATTCATAAGTCAAATTTGGATGTTCTACTTCAAGCAATTGAAGAAAAAATACCAACCCCAACAAGAGATCTTGATAAATCGTTACTAATGTATGTGGCGCGATCATTTGATATTGATAAGCCAGGTACTAAGCCCCAAGAACTAGTAGGCGGAGTTTTAGGCTGTTCAATAGCAAGGGGAAGGGTTAAAGTAGGAGATCAAATTGAGATTAAACCTGGCATTATAAACCCAATGAAAGATAAGACCAAATATGAACCTATAATAACCGAAGTTACATCTCTTCAAGCGGGAGACATAAGTGGTCTGAGTGAAGCAGTTGCTGGAGGATTAATTGGAGTTGGAACTAAATTAGACCCAGCCTTAACAAAAGCTGATAGTTTAATTGGAAATGTGGTCGGAAAACCAGGGACATTACCACCAACTTGGCAACAATTACGCCTAGAAAAAAAATTACTAGAACGAGTTGTCGGAGCTAGAGAAATAATTAAAGTTAAAGAAATTAAAACTAAAGAAATTATGATGCTAAATGTTGGAATTGAGATGACTGTAGGGCCTGTCACATCTGTAAAGCGGGATATTGTCGAAATATCACTTAAAAGACCAGTTTGTGCCGAAGTTGGTCAACGGGTAGCGATTAGTAGGCAAATATCTGGTCGATGGAGATTAATAGGTTATGGAACTATTATAGAATAATTTCTATTTTTTTAAAATAAATTGTGAAGGAATTGGAATTTATAGGAATAATTTTAGATACAAACTTTTTCTTTATCCCAATTGATTTTAAAATTGATATATTTGAAGAATTTGATAGAATAATTCAAACAAATTATAAAATAATGACTTTTCCAGCAATTATTGAAGAATTAAAAAAGCTAAGTGCGAAAAAAACTTCTGTAAGTTGGAAAAAAAGAATTCAAATGGCTTTAAAAATAGCTGAAAAATGTGAAATCTATGACGAATCTACTTTGCAGAAAGAAAATATTGACGATTTTATTTTAAGAATAGCTAAAGAGAAAAAATGGATTGTTGCCACTAATGATAAGGAATTAAAGAAGAGATTAAAAAGTCAAGGAATTCCAATCATTTATTTAAGACAAAAATCCTACCTAATGCTTGAAGGATCTACATTTTAAAAATCAATTACAATCATTTAATTGGAAATATTTAAAACAATTATTTTTATAAGGAAGTATAATTCTCTAATGTAATTTTAAATTAAGGTTGTAAAATTATTAGTTGATTTAGAGTATAAAATAAGAATACAATATTTTAAATGAAAGGTCATAGAATGTTTAAATTAATTACCGTAAGAGATATAGTTAGGATTCCCCCTAATCGTTTTGGGGGAGATTTAAATGAAGTAGCTGCGGAAATCCTTAAGCTTGAGTATGAAGAAAAGATTACACCAAATCTTGGTTTTATTATTGCTGTGGTAGATGTCATAGACGTGGGGATCGGTAAGCTCTTGCCTGGAAATGGGGCAAGCTTCAATCACGTGACCTTTCGAGTTTTAACTTTCAAACCTGATATGTATGAAATTGTTGAGGGTGAAGTTGTAGAAATTGTAGAATTTGGTTTATTTGTTCGGCTAGGACCATTAGATGGTTTGATTCACGTTTCTCAGGTTACAGATGACTATATTTCGTTTGATATTAAGAAGGGGACTTTATTAGCAAAAGAAACGGGTAGAGTAATTATGGAAGGGGATAAAGTACGTGCACGAATTGTAGCTGTTTCTATAGGAACAGGTGGCTCAAGATCTGGAAAATTAGGATTAACAATGAGGGCACCATATTTAGGAAAGACTGAATGGATACAGGATAAAATTCTGGGTATCGAACCTGAACGTAAACCTAAAGAAGATAAAGGTGATAAGAGAAGACCTCCTAAAGAATCTAAAAGGAAGAGGAAACGTAGAAGATAAGAGGTGTCCTTAAATTAAAGAAAAAGCGTGTAGAACTTGTCATCGAATAACGGATAAGAGTCACTGTCCAAAATGTAAAACTTCGAATTTATCAGAGAATTTCATAGGTATTGTCGTAATTGTCAATCCTGAAAATTCCTTAATAGCAAGTAAATTAAATGTTAACGAGCCTGGCAAATATGCTTTAAAAGTTCGTTAAATTTCTAAATTAAGTGAATAACTTGGAATATACTTTAGAAATAACTAAGCATTTAAGACAAGTTTTAAAAAAGCCCTTGGGCATTTTGATTGAGGGCGAACCTGAAGAAACTATAAAAATTGCTAAGAAATATATAGGGGAATTAAATCCTCCTTTAATAGTTGCTGTTGGAGATATTGTTTCCAGAAATCTGTTACAAGCGAATGTTGAGTTAAATGTTTTTATAGTAGATGGAAAAACATTGCGAACTTCAGAGGAAACTATTGGAAAATCTGGAAAACATATATTACATTTAAAAAATCGCCCAGCTTTAATTGAAAAAAATAGCTGGGAAATCTTAAAAAAAGCTTATTTACTTAAACAATTAGTTGAAATTCGAGTAGAAGGCGAAGAAGATTTATTGGCCCTACCTGCAGTAATGCTCGCACCTAATGGGTCATTAGTGTTTTATGGACAACCCCCCATAGCAGGACCTTCTGGAGTTGTAATGATCAAAGTTAATGATGAAAAAAAGAAAGAATTTCAAGGTTATATTGATCAGATGAATAAAATTTAGCAATAAATGGTGATAATAATTGTCTATTAATATCCTTTCAGAAAAAGAAAATGTTTTATTAAAAAGAAAGGAAATATCTTTTGAAATTGAACATGATAAAAAAAGTACACCAACTCGATTTGAAATACGTAAAAAAATTGCAGCTCAATTTAATGTACCATTAGAGAACACTTATATTAAATCTTTGAATTCTAAATTTGGATTACCTAAAACTCTAGGGCTTGTAAGGATTTATGAATCAGAAGAACGAGCTAAACTTATTGAACCAAAACATATTATTAAAAGAAATCAAGAAAAAACAGAAAGTAAGAAAGAGGGATAAGTATTGTCGAAAGGGGTAGGAAAATTTTATAAAATCTCTGAAGATGGAAAAACTATAAAAAGAACGAGAAAATTTTGTCCAAGATGTGGTCCTGGAACATTCATGGCGGAAATGTATGATCGAATAGTTTGTGGTCATTGTGGTTTTACTGAATTTAAGAAAAAACCACCAAAAAAAGTAAAAGAACAACCTAAAGACACAGAAAAAAAAGCTAAACGTAAAGCTAAGCCAGCTAAGACAACAGCGAAACCTAAGAAAAAGAGTATAAAATAATTTCAATAATTAATTAAAAATTTTTAAGATTTTTTTATTAAAATCATTTTCCGGTTTAGATATGGTTCATGTAATTACACAAATTTTCGCAACAACTATCGTAGCTGGAGATATTGGATTTTTTTTGATTTGTAGAAATAAAAAAAGTATTATATTAGCAACTTTTCTTTCAGCACCTATAGGATGGGTTTTGGAAATAATATCCATACAATTAGGTTTTTTCTCCTATTCAATAAAGCAATTAATTCCGATTTTTGGGCTTCCATTACCAATTTGGTTTGGCTGGTTCTTCGTTATGCTTTATGGTTCTATTACAATAACTCGTCTTTTGGAATTAGTAAATAGGACAAATTCACCTTTAACAAGAAATAAAAAAATGAAAATATTTTTAGAGGTAGCAGCGATTTATACATTTCCTGTTTCTTGGGGTCTTGCAATAATTTCTGTTGGATATTATATTAATTATTCGCTGCAAAATAACCAAGGCGTATTACTTAGTCATACTTGGCATATTTTTGACATAATTGGACTTCCATTTTATACTTATCTTCTTTGGATTGGAGTGATGCTTTATGGCATAATAGTATGTTTGCTCATTTTTGAAAGGAAGAAAAATAAACAATTAACAAATTTTGAAAAATTTGTTTTAATCGTAGCTTCCGCTCTCACTATTACGCCCTTGGGCTGGGGAATAGAATTTTGGGGCGTTGTTTCTCATTCTCCAATATGGAGCTACAATTCAAATAATCCATTAATGCTTTTAGGACCTTATAATATTCCCTATCTAATCTATTTTGGATGGTTTTGCATTATTCTTATATGTATGTACCTTATTTTATCATATTTTTATAATTGGAAATTGCCAAAATTTATTCCTAAATAACTCAATTATGTCTTCGAGTGTAAAGTTACCTCACAAGGAAATATAAAGTCTAATTTACACATAATAAGCAAGGCTAAATTTAGTATTAAAAATAAGGAAGTCAAGATAATGGATATGAGAATTGAAAGAGTACTTTCAAAAGATTTAAATTTTAGCTATATCACTGCTAAATTCTCTAGAATTCCCAATGCTAAAACTAAAATTTATTCAATTGTAGGTTTAATAACTTCAACAACGAATAGAGGATTTGATGTAGCTCCTAATAACAGAAATATCTACTTATTAAGAGATTTTGTTGAATATCTTAAAAAAGAAAATAAAATTGGAGAATTGAAAAAATTAATTTTTGGTGATCCTACTAAAAAAATACCACCATTATTAGCTAAAAAAGGTAAAATAGGCGCACATACAAATTTTTGGGTAATAGAAGAAATATCAATGTAAGTTCCAATTCTTCGATACTTATAGTTTTTGATAATATAGTGATAATAAATGATTTGTTTAGGAATAGAAGGAACTGCACATACTTTAGGATTTGGAATTATCCAAGATGAAAAAATATTAGTAAATATAAGTGAAGAATATATTCCTAAAACCGGTGGGATACATCCAAGAGAGGCAGTAGAACATCACACTAAATATTTTAAACCTTTATTAGCTAAAGCCCTAGAGCAAGCAAATTTGAGTTTAAAAGATATCGATTTAATTGCTTTTTCGCAAGGACCTGGATTAGGACCATGCTTGAGATCTGTAGCAGTTGCTGCTAGGTCACTTTCCCAGTTGTTATCCAAAGATTTAGTGGGTGTAAATCACTGTCTAGCCCATATCGAGATTGGAAGAAAAGAGATTGAAAATGAAATTGATCCGATTATATTATACGTTTCTGGCGGGAATACAATGGTAACAGGATTTGAAGAAGGTAGATATAGAATATTTGGAGAAACTTTAGATATTCCAATCGGAAACCTGCTAGACACATTTGCAAGACATACTGGATTACAACATCCCGGAGGACCCAAGATTGAAAAATTAGCAAAAAAAGGGAAGAAATTTACAAAATTACCTTATGTTGTTAAAGGAATGGATTTATCCTATTCGGGATTATTAACAGCAGCAAACAACAAGTTTACGGAGGGTGCAGATTTAAATGATCTATGTTACAGTTTACAAGAAGTTACTTTTTCAATGCTAACCGAAATAACAGAAAGAGCTTTAGCACATACCGAAAAAGACTCAATTCTATTAACGGGAGGTGTAGCTGCAAACAAACGATTACAGGAAATGTTAAAATCAATTTCAGATGAACATAATGTTGATTTTTATGTTGTTTCTCCAAAATTAACAGGTGACAACGGAGTAATGATTGCATGGACAGGAATTTTACAACATAAACACGGTATGAAATTAAATCTAACAGAATCAAGAGTAAAAGCAAAATGGCGATTAGATGAAATTGAAATTCCTTGGATAACAACATGATCACGAGTCGATGAATATGTTAATTAAAAAAGGTGCAGAAGCTTATTTGTACAAAGAAAATTGGTATGAGAAACAAATAATTAGAAAGTTTAGAAGGCCAAAAAGCTATCGTATACTGGAACTTGATCAACAAATTCGAACATATAGAACCATACATGAGGCTAAACTGTTGGCAGAAGCTCGAAAAGTCGGAGTTCCAACCCCTATAGTATATCAAGTTGATATTCCAAACACAACAATTATAATGGAATTTATAGAAGGAGAGAGAATTAAAGAATTATTTCTTAGCTCAAATGATTCAATGGAAATATGTATGACCATTGGAAATTTAGTTGGTCGATTACATAATAATGGCATCGTTCATGGTGATTTAACTACATCAAATATGATTTTGTCTAGGAATAAATTATTTTTGATAGATTTTGGATTAGGTGATTTTTCCAATTCAATCGAAGCTTTTGGAGTTGATTTACATTTATTGAGAAGGGCGTTGGAATCAACACATTTCAAAAATGCAAAGAAATTTTTTCAGGAAATACAGGATGAATATATAAGGGAAATGGATTCTAAAGGATATGAAGTAATAAATAGATTAGAAGAAATTCTCACTAGAGGAAGATATGTTATAAGACAAAAAGAATGATACCTAGATGAAAAAAATAAATGCTCTTTATATTGGAGCCGCAATTGGTGTAATATTATTTGTATTTCTTTTAATTGTACCACCAACAATACGAATGATGGAACAACTTCATTTTGACATACAAAGCAGATGGATTATTTTAACAACTATAATTCCTATTATTTCAATTATTCTTCTATATTCAGTTTTATCTTATATAAGGGCCTTACATTCTGAGAGAGAAAAGGAACAAGTGAAAGAAATTATTAAAGCAGATTTAACTGAGGACGAAATTTTTGAAGATGCTCTATTCGAAAATGAAAAAATGCGTGTCTTAAGCGTGATACACTCATTTGCCAAAATAAAAGGCAAAAAAATTCCATTATCAGCAATAGAGAAAAAAACAAATTTCGATATAGATAAAATTGAGGACATAATTGTTTTACTCATGGCAGATGAATTATTAGATGGACATTTTGACTATCCAGATGATGGTCCAATATTTGTTTTACCTGAAAAAAAAGAAATAAAAGTTAGATATATTAAGGATTCAAAAGAAAACATAGAAAAGAAAGACGAAAAAAAGAAATTCGGGGAAGAAGGGAGTGATCTTGATTGAGTATTTATTTTGCTTCAAGTAATAAAAATAAATTAAAAGAAGCAACAAAGATTTTAGCTAAGTACGAGATAATAGTAGAATCCATATTTTTGGAATGTCCTGAGATTCAATCAAATGATCTCGAGGAAATTTCTAAATTTAGTGCGAAATTTGCATTCAAAGAAGTTAGACATCCCGTGTTTGTTGAAGATTCTGGAATATTTATTGAAATATTAAATGGTTTTCCAGGACCATATTCATCTTACGTGCAAAAAACAATAGGAAATGAGGGGATTTTAAAATTAATGCAAAAAAAAGAAAATAGAAATGCAATTTTTAAGTCGGTTATTGCATACTGCGAAGGCGAAGATTTTATTAAAACTTTTATTGGCCAAACTATTGGAATAATCTCAACTGAAATTTTAAAAGGAAATAATGGAGGTTGGGGTTTTGATCCAATCTTTTTACCAAAAGAAGGAAATAACAAAACTTACGCTGAAATGGGTACAGAAGAAAAAAATAAAATCTCTCATAGGAAAAAAAGTCTAGAAAAATTTGGAAAATGGTTCAAGTCTAGAACAATCATTTCATAATTTAGATAAAATTAATAAATTACGAGTTAATTATTAAGATAAGATAATTAAATTGTGAAAGTATTAGTGAAGAAAATTGGCAAGAATGCATGCGAGAAAAAAGGGAAAATCGGGTTCTAAGAGACCTCCAAGGCCTACTTTACCTGATTGGTGTAATAGATCTCCAGAAGAAGTAGAGGATGTTATCATTCGTTTGTCTAAAGAAGGAAAATCTAAATCTATGATTGGAATGATTTTACGTGATTCATATGGAGTCCCTTTTACACGACTAATAACTGGTAAAACAGTTTCAGTAATATTAAAAGAAAGAGACTTATTGCCAGAACTACCTGATGATATTTTAAATCTTATAAAAAAGGCAGTTAACCTTCGAAAACATTTAGAAGAACATCCTAAGGATCTTACTTCAAAAAGAGGGTTAACATTAATTGAAAGCAAAATTAGAAGACTTGCAAAATATTACAGACGAAAAGGAATCTTAGAGCCTAGATGGAAATATGATTATAGAAATGCAGCTATGTTAATAAGATAAACTATGTTTAAAAATCTCTTAAATTATGAAACAGAATTAAGATAATATTTAATTTGCATTTTTTTTTATTTTTATTTTCTATTTCGGTGATTGATTGGGAGAGCATCCAGAATTTTTTAATCTTATAAATAGAACAGCAGATGAGATCCAAGGATGGATACAAGATAATGAAATAATTCGAGTTGCCTCCCATTTAGATGCAGATGGTCTTTCGGCTGGTGGGATTATATCTCAAGCATTGTATAGAGAAGGGGGAAAATTTCATTTACGAATTATAAGACAATTAGAAAAATCTTTCATAAAAGAATTAGCAGATGAAAAAAGAAAATATTATATTTTCATAGATATGGGTACAGGTCAAATTAATACTCTAGAAGAATATCTAGCAGATAATAAAGTCATTATAATTGATCACCATAAACCACTAAATGAAAATAAATCACAATTTTTACATGTAAATCCTCATTTTTTTGGAATAGATGGTGTTACAGAAATCAGTGGAGCAGGAATTGCATATTTTGTAGCTAAAGCAATGAATGAACAAAATACCGATCTAGCCAATTTAGCAGTAGTAGGAGGAATTGGGGATCGACAAGATAAAGGTAAATATTTCTCACTTTCAGGACTCAATGAATTAATAATAAAAGACGGGACTAATGCTGGGATATTAAAAGAAGAAAGGGATTTAAGATTTTTTGGCAAAGAATCGAGACCTATTCATCTTTCTCTCAAATATACGACAGAGCCTTTCATTCCTGGTATTTCTGGCAACGAAGAAAATTGTATAAGGATTTTAATGTCTGCAGGGATTAAGCCAAAAGAAAATAAAAAATGGAGGACCATTTCGGATTTATCTCAAGATGAAAAGGTTAAGCTCAACTCAGCAATTGTCAAATTTGCCTTAAAAAAGGGATTTGATCGAAAAGAAGCTTTAAATCTAATAGGAACATCTTATACATTTTTAAATGAAGAAAAGGGGAGCGTCTTAAGAGATGCTAGGGAATTTTCTTCACTTTTAAATGCATGTGGAAGAATGAGTAAAGGTGGATTAGGAATTTCTATTTGTATGGGAGATAAGGATAGCTTCGAAGAAGCCTTAAAAAGTTTAACAGAATATAGAAAAAAGATAGCGGAGTATCTTAATTGGTTTCAAGAAAAAGATATAGTCCAGGAAAAAAAAGCAATATATCATTTTCATGGTGGGAAAAAAATAATTGATAAAATGATAGGAACTATAACCTCAATCGCCACCTCTTCTAATTTGATTAAATCAGATAAACCACTCATAGGTATCGCATATATAGCGGATGCAGAAAATTTGAGTAAAATTTCAGCAAGAGGATTTCCTGAGCTAATTGAGAAAGGTTTAGATTTAGGAAAGGCATTAAGAGATACCATAAAAAAATTAAAAATTGAAGGAGAAGCTGGAGGACATAATATTGCCGCTGGTGCACAAATTCCAACAGATCTTGAAAATAAATTCTTAGAAACTTTAGATACTATTATTGAAAAACAGATTTTAAATAAAAATCGAAATTTATAAATAGGATTTATCATTCATCCAATTACAATTTGATTTTTCTTTAGTGTATTTGGAAGCAAAGAAATTGGGAAAAGCTAAACATAGAGAAAAAAAATCAGCAGGAGAGAAATTTAGAGACAAGATATGGTACACGATAGAAGCTCCTAAAGTCTTTGGCAATAAAGAGATTGGTAAAACACCTGCATTTGAGGGGAATAAGAAACTAAAGGACAGAGTGTTTGAAGCCACTCTCTATGATTTAACTGCAGACTTTAATCATACTCATATTATATTGAGGTTTAAATTTCAAGAACTTTTAGAGGCATCAAACACCATCAAAACAATGTTTATTGGCTCGGATTTTACCAGAGATTATCTTAGAAGCTTGGTAAGACGAACTACATCAAGGATTGATGGCATTTTTAATTTAACCACAAAGGACGGTTATTTTATAAGAGTCACAGCTATTGTGCTTACCCAAAGGCGTGCTAAATCCAATCAACAAAAGGAAATTCGTAATATTATGAGAAATATAATAGAGAGAGCCGCAACTACTTTGACTTTTTCTGAATTTTCATACAACGCAGTATACGGGAATATAGCTAAGGAAATCACCCAACGATGCGAGAAAATCTATCCAGTTCGCCGATCAGAAGTAATGAAGATAAAACTAGTAAAGATGCCAAAAGATAGCTACGTTGCTTCTTAAAAATCAAATCAAACTTAGATAAAAAACTATTTTAATAACAATTGTCCTTAGGTTTTTGAGGACGGTCTTAATGAGATTTTTTAGACGTAAAAAGGAAAGAAAACCGGAAGAAGAACAAAAAATAGAAATTGACAGCATGGTAGAAAAACTACAAACTCAAATCGATTCACAAGAAGCTCAAATTATTACTTTTAAAGAAGATATTGCCCCCCAGATGGCAGTCACTATCCAAGCATTAAAAGCAGAGATAGAAAGATTAGAGAAAAAATTAATTGAGAAAGATATAGAAATAATAGAACAAAGAGAACTGGTCCAAAAAGTTAGATCTGATTCGGCTAAACTTCAAGATGAAAGAGCCTTTGAACTTCTTGATCAACCTCAAAATGATACAAGGGAATATAAGAATAAGATAATTGAACAATCAAAAAGGATTCTTGAACAATCAAAGAAAATCCAAGAATTACAAAAACAAGTTGATCTACTTCCTATAATTTGTACACGGTTAGTAGATGAAATGAATAAGCGAAATGTTACTATTCAAAATTTATATAGTGATTTAGATAAAGTTAAGGTAGAAAATGTAAGTTTATCGCTTGATGTTGTCGAAATAGAAACAAAATTAGAAGAAGCATTAAGAAGTATGGAGGATAAAGAACTTCAGACGCGGAGATTATTAAGTTCTGTTAATTTATAGGTTTAGGTGATTTAAATTAAAGCTTTACTTTTATGTGCGGGTAAGGGGACCAGATTAAGACCGTTCACGTTCACTAGACCTAAACACTTATTGCCTATTGTTGGAAAACCACTCATAAAACATATAATCGATGGATTAAAAGCTGCAGGGATTAAAGATATAATAATTCTTATCGGATATCTTGATAAGTTGATTAAAGAATACCTTGGGGACGGTTCTGAGTTTGGAGTTAATATCGAATTTGTGAATCAAGATGATCCGAAGGGAACTGCCCAAGCAGTAGGTCTAGCTGAAGAAATAATAGGTTCTGAACCATTTTTTATGCAATATGGAGATGTATTAATTTCTGCTGATGTTTATATATCGATTATAAAAAAATTTGAGAAGAAAAAACCTCATTCTATATTATCAGTTTACTCCGTAGAAGATCCCTCTAAATACGGAGTCATTGCTAAAGAAAATGATAAAGTGAAAAAAATTATAGAAAAACCTGATCCTGGAAGCGCACCAACTAATTTAGCCAATGCAGGCGTATATATTTTTAGTCATGATATATTTAATGCAATAAAAAGGACAAAATTATCAAAACGAAATGAATATGAAATAACAGACTCAATTCAAATGTTAATAGACGACGATTTTGAAATTATAGATTTTGAAATTAATTCAATATGGAAAGATATTGGAGTTCCATGGGATTTACTAGAGGCAAATGAGTTATTACTTCCTAATTGGCCTTTAGAAAACAGAGGAATAATAGAAAACAATGTAACTATTAAAGATCCGGTTGGAATCGGTGAAGGAACTGTTATCCGTTCCGGCTCATATATAGATGGCCCCGTTCTAATAGGTAAAAATTGTGATATTGGACCCAATTGTTACTTAAGATCCAATACTGTATTGGGGGATAAAGTAAGAGTGGGAAATGCATGTGAGATAAAAGCCAGTTTAGTTATGAGCAATTCGAAAATTCCCCATTTAAGTTATATTGGTGACTCTATAATAGGAAGAAATGTTAATCTAGGGGCAGGAACAATTACCGCAAATCTTAAATTTACTAAAGGTTCTGTTAAAGCCTATATTAAAGATAAAAGGGTTGATAGTAGGAGAAAAAAACTCGGAGCAATTATTGGAGACAATAGTCAGTCTGGAATAGGAGTAACATTTATGCCGGGAGTAATTATTGGTGTAAATTGTGTTATAGGACCAAATATGAATATATGGGAAGACATCCCCAATGATACTTTAATATTACCAAAAGAAGAAACTATTAAGAAGGATTGGACATTTAAAAATTAAGCTAAAATCATTTCTGAATTTCGTTAATTCTTTCTAGAAAATCAATTCCTCCTTGTTCATCTCCCATCGAGAAAAATATTTCCGCAATATCCTTTAATTCCTCAATAGCTTTTGCGAACTTCTTATTTCTTATTTTATTCTCAGAAGATTCAATTAATTTTCGTATTTTATCTCTTGATTCAATTTTCTGAGGCGTTGAAACTTTTAATTCCTCTAATTTTAGAAAGTAAGAGTCAACCAACCGCTTGTCATTAATTTGTTTTGCTAAGTTAGATGCTACTTTGTAATAATAAATAGCAGTATTAAGCCTTTTATTTTTTTGACAGTCAAAAACTAATGTGTGTAATTTATCAATCTGATTACGAATATTTTCTGTTTTTTGTTCTTCTTTTGTAGGTAGAATTTCTTTAGGAATCGCTTTAGGAATCATTATTGGCTTTTCAACTATTGGTTTTATAACGATTTTTTCTGGTTCTATCGGTTTAGGGAGCACTTTTATCTCTGGCAGCTCAACAGGCTTGGCTCTTTCAAATATTGGTCTAATTGGCTTAGGTCTAGGTAGTTCAGTTATAAGTTTAGGTTTAACAGGTATTGCTACTATTTTCGGAGCCGGCTTAATTGGTTTTTCTAATTCTTTTAGTTTTTCTAACTTTTCACTTTCAGCCCATCTCTTTGCTTGTTTAAAAAGAATTTGTGCTTTTTCCATGATTTGCTTTCCTTCATTACGATCTCCGAGATCAATAGCCAGTTTTGCAGCTTTTTCGTATAATTCTGCTGCAATTTTAAAATCATGTTCAGATTCTGCCCTCTCTGCCTTTTGTAAAATTCTTAATTTTTCTGATTCTATTTTTGATCTTCTATCTGTTCTAAATATTTTCAGCTTATCGGAGAAACTTTTGGCCCTTTGTCGGTATTCTCTATACATATTTTCATCTTCAATTTCTAAATAATAAATTGCAATTTTAATTAGATTCAAAATAACTTGATCATAGTCCGCTTCCTCTTTTTTCTTTTCTACTACTTTTTTAGTATCTTCGATAATCATATTTAATTCAGCTTTCCAATCCGTTACTTCTTCAGAAAATATTTCCTGGCGTTCTCGTGCGAGTTTAGCCCAACCAGAGAATTTTTTTACCCCTTCTGGTTCATCGAGGAGTAACAATAAACGAGAAGCTTCTTCGAAATGTTTTGCCGCTATGCCAAATTTTTGCTTACCCATAGCCTTATCAGCTTTTTGGAGAATACCCTTTAATTCTGTGCGTAATTCTTGGTCTTTTAACAATTTAATCTGGTCTTCGGTGGAGGCGATCAGATTTGAGAACCTTTGTGCAGTCTCTAAATCACCTAGTTGTATTGATATTGCCACTATTTTTGAATAATATTTAGATGCTTTGAGGACATTTTTTTCTCTTAGTGCCATACGTGCTGATTCAATAAGTTTCTTTCTTTCTTCTTCCCTTTTAGATATTAATTCTTTTTTAGTAACATTTTTCATCAATACTCTGGCTCTGGCAAAATAATCTTTTGCTATACTTTTCTCTGCCAATTCCAAAGAGAGGTTACCTACCTTTTCATATGCTTTTGCAGCTTCTTCTAATAATCCATCTCTCTCTGCTTTTTGTGCTTGTGCCAAGGTTTCGCCCCGCAACTTATCTAACTCTTTGGTTATCTTAACCAATTCTTTAGTAGTTTCTATTCTTTGAGTCATAAGTCTCTTCTTTTTAGTAGTTAAAGTTTCAGTTTTGGGTCTAATTGCCTTAAAATAAGTTATTATCCCAATAATAACTATAGCAATTATTAAGGAACTAATTAAAAGTAAATAGAAATTCTCACGGATAAAATATTCTAGTTCGTTTAATATAGCGACAGCTCTTGGAGAGGCTTCGACTTTATAGCCTCTTGTCCCATAGTAGGTTGCTGAAACTGATACGGAAAAAATATTTTCAGGAATAGGTATTATATATATAAATATTCCTTTAGAAGATGGAGTAAAATTTATGCTAAATGTATGTATAATTGGCATTGTAGCTATTGATAAAGCTACAGATATGCTCATAACAATTGTCCCGATTGGTACAGTGCCATTTTCAGTTTCTATTTTACCAGTGATAAGTAATGGCAAACCTTCAGGAACAAATAATGGAGGTAATAAAAGAAGTTCTAAATCAATTCTCTGGCGAATAACTAATATACTACTTGAATTTGAAGATTGTTCATATTGAGATGAACCATAATAGTTAGCAGAGATATATACTGAAATTGATTCTGATGGGACAAAATAAGATATATTAATAACTCCTGAGAGATCTGTTAGTTTATTAGTAATATTGGTTTGTGTTGAACCATCCTCAAATGAAGCTATTATTGTAATTTCGACTGATCCGCTGGGTATTGTCTCGGTTTTTTGTGCATTTGTTAGATTCATAATTATATCAATATAAGTGGACTCATTTACCTTTGATGGTAGATTTACGAATTCGATAACTGTTTGGATAATGGGTGTCGATATAGAGAAATTTAATGCTATAGTACATGATGAATTCAAATAGAAATTAAAACTGGAACTAAAATTGACAATAATATCATAAGACCCATTTGCCAAATCGGTTGATAAGAGCTGAACTGAACCAGTATAATATCCCAATTGATAATTTAAAGTTCCATTTTTATAATATCCTCCACTAGAATTAGTAATATTATAAGTAATTATCCCAAAACTAGGTCCTATATTTTCCAGATTAATATTAGTTAGAACTACATCAATAGAAATTACTTCATTATGAGATGCATTAATATAATCTCGAATTGGGGTTAAAATTGTTGTTAATGGGAAAAATTTAACAGTGATATTGATCGTTTGTGCCTCATATCCAGTTTTATACATGGTTACATTTAATGTATAATTCTCATTGATGTCAGGATTTGAAATTATTGATGTATCTAAAGTAATCGAATAGTTTCCATTTCCTAGCTGTGAAGTAGATAAAAGTTGGCCTTCAAAATAAGCATCGATCAAAGCATCCTCAACAAGGCTATTATCCCATAAATTTAAGTACTTAACTTGAATTTTTTGAGAAGAATTCAACATAACACTGATATTCCAATCATATATTGTGCCATTAACTCCAGAAATTGGAGTTAAGTTTGTATAAAACCAAGAAACTTGAACAAAAACATTTAGATACGCAATATCATAGAGATTTTTAGACGCATTAAACTCTATTAAATAAGTGCCTATATTATTGAAATTGCTAGAATTCATAGTTATACTATAATTCCCAGGCTCACCAGCTACTGGGATCACCGTGAAATCGAGTAATGCAGAAGCATTTGTCTTAATTATAGCTTCTGTAATTCCAGAATTGTTGATTGTATCCTCATAGAATATCATAACACTAACATTATCACCTAGAAAAATGGGTGTTGGTGCTACCACGAGCGTTAATGTTGTTGTTCGGTTGTTTACAAATAAAGTTCCAGTTTGAGATTTAGTTTGAAATCCGATTACATTAAGTTTGAACGTTATATTATAAGTATAATTTGAAAGTGTCCTGGAAATGATTGTAATGTTATAAATTCCGTTTTGTGAAGTTGTTATATAATTACTATTTTCTATTAAAATCCCAGATTGAGATAAACTAGCTATGGTGTAATTGACTTTAGTTACATTTGCACCAATAATTGGGGAGCCACTAATTTGATCAGTATAATTAAGAGAGAATGTTACATTTTCACCCCAAAATACTGACTGCAATGGAAGAGTTAATTCTAAATTTGAACTATTTGATACAATTAAAGTAAAATTTCTGTTGCTTGGGCGAATATCTTCACTACTTGCATTAATAAAGAGGTAATAAGAAGCATTTATAGTAGGAAAATTGAAGATCTTTGTCCATGTTCCGTTACCAATGAATGTGAGATTTCCAGATATTGGATTGGCAATATCCAAGCTGTTTGTTTGATAAGAAACTGTGGTTGAGGGTGAATCATTTATAGCTATAGATGTCCATCCATTATCCCAATAAGACATGTTAAAATATACAGTCAAATTGAAAGTGCCACCTTTGATTCCTTCAATTAAGTCTCCTTGTAATTCTGGGAATTCTGGTGAAATTACAACAAGAGAACTCACATTTCGGACATAAAGAAATGCTATTTCCCCTGATACTTCGGTTCCATTATTCCATAAGAATAAGACCGTACTATTTCCATCAGTCGTTAAGTTATCCATTAATGTTAAGTCTGGAAAATCATAATCACTATTTTGTGTTGGGGCAGCTAAAGATATTAAATTAATTAAAGTATCTTTTGAATTGAATACAGAAATGTTTCCCCAGCCATTTATAGCATTTGTAACTGTAGCGTTAATTTTAATAGTATTAGTTATATATGCGTTATTGACTTGCTGATAGCCTCCACCTGTATTATTCCAAATCCAAATATTGCTGGTAAATTTATTACTATAAAAAATTATATTCCAGGTGCCATTATATGAAGAACTAATATTTTTAATCAAGAGTAATTTCAAATTACCTAAATTTTGTATTTCTGTGTTGCTATAATTCGATTTATTAGGAGTATAGATTAAAGAAACATTCCATGATTTAGGATAAGTAATATTGATAGATCCATTGAATGCGATATCTGGCAAAGTAGCAATAAAGCTAACATTCCATTTAATTACACTTTCAGTAATATTAAAAGTATATTTAGTTAATGAATCGACGGAATTATTCTCGTATATGATTGTATAATTGATGATATAACTAATAACACTTTCATTTGCTTGGACAGAGAGGCTTACATTACCAGATAAATCAGCAAGATATGTATTGCTGGACTCCCAGAATCCAGAATATTTTAATGTTGGATTATCAGAAACAGGTATATTAGAAATATTCAAAGAAAGTTGAGAAGCATTTTTGTATGTATTTATAGTCACATTCACCCAAAAATCTTTATCAAGAAGGGTCCAAATTCCTCCAGTAAAGTCATAAGCCTCACCCATATCATTACCATCTATTGAATCATTAGTATAAAGCCAGAAAGGTGATAAGTTAGGAGGTCCTACCGCTGTACCATTAACAGAAAGAAAATAAGAATTATTATCGGTTAGAGAAGTATCTAAATATAAGTTAGGAACATTTAGTTCAAATTTTCTTTGATTAATGGGACCAATGAGAGAAGGATTATTTAAATCATTCCAAATAATTTTATCCGGTTCAATACGAGAACCATTCCAAGTAGCATTCCATAAATAAACATTCAAATTCGTCCATTGTGACGATGAAAAATGATCAATATAGAGTTGAAATCCAACTTTTGTAAGGTATGATGTTGCGCTAATATTAAATTTCATCGCATATGTCTTATCTGTTATGTTGTAATAACCGTATAAATCATAATTTTGAAGTATTTTTTTGTTAATTGATGAAATATTAAATATTGTAAAATTTGCATAGGTTAAATTATGCCCATGGACGGGTAATTGAATTTCAGATTCATCCCCAAATAAATTTGTACCATTTTCGTAACCTTGAATTATAATTGGACGTGGGTCACCTTTTCCTTTAATTGTCCCGTTGAAATAAATTATTTCTATATTCCTAGAGGTAGATTGGTACTCAGCACCGTCTTTTGAGGCATTTACATAAACTTCGTATTTTCCAATATCAATGTTCAGTAAAATTGTGATAGTCCAAACCTTAGATGTTGGATTATAAACTAGTGGGATCCAACTATTTCCTGTGATTTCTGGCAAATTATAAGTTACATTACCACCACTCAGATTATCAATTGGTTGCTGAGTAAAATTTAAGCCGTTCCAATATGCCATCGTGAAATTCATTGTAATATTTAATAGTGCACCGGAATAATATATTGTTCTTTGAGCTTCTGGTGAGATATCGGTTAGATAAGTTTTATTTAAGATATTTAAATAAGTTTTATTAAAGCCCACCTCGGTTCCATTACTGAATGTCAATCTAAAGGTGTAATTCCCGTTTGTGATAATACCAAAACTGTCATTAAGGGCCACATCGATTGATATATTCCCATTAGGGGTGAAAACAGTTGTATTCTTCTCTACTCCACTTAGAATTATAGTTAAGTTTGATGTATCATTATAATATACATTTTTTAATGTGCCATTAACCTTAATTTCTTCAAAAATTATCGAAGTATTTACTTCATTGGACCCTTTATATAATTTTATTGAAGTAATATAATTTTGAGATTCTGCACCAATATTCCAGCTCGAATTTGGTGGGTCAAATATCCTCAATATTTTAAGATTATCTTCTGTTACATTATCAAAATTTCCATACGGAGTCGAATCACTGAATACTGCGCTAATATTCCAACTTATGGGTAAGCTTACATTAATTTGTTTATTTGAAGATATCGCTCCAAAATCTAAATTTGAAATGGACACATTCCAGTTAACTATATTATTGGTCGAATTTGCAGAGAAATTTGCAATTCCATTTAAATTTTGGATTAAAGTTGCGGTCCAATTAGCTCTATAAGTTATATTGCCCCATGTGGAATCAATATCAAAAATAATATTAGAACCCGTTGCATTAAACCGTGAGGAATTTTTCCATGTAAAATTATTTAAAACATTTTGTCCATTTATCTTTAAATTGATATCAGATGGGTTTGGGGTTTCATTTAAAGGAATAAATTTTAGTTTTAATGTCAAATCTCTACCTGGATCTTCTTGCCAGGTTAACCCATTAGAAAAATAAATTTTGCCTCCATCAACGCCATCAATATTTCCCCACCAATTTTTAATAGGCAAACCTGTTCGATTTATTCCGATAAAGAATGTTTGATTATTTGTTTCACTTATTTTTAAGGAATTATTTTCGGAAAGTGAGTAATTAACCCATGCACCAGCTCCAACATTATAACCACCTACTTCTATTTTTTTATATAGATTATTTGGTTTTGCGCTGGTGTTAGAATTGTATATTAATATAGTAGCATTATCAGCATTACTCGTTAAATAAAAATTTACTTCTGTTAAATTTGCATCGTCTGAAATATTGAATGACATTAAATAAAGGATCGATGATGAAATGACGACAGAATAAGCACCTACTTGATCTTCAAGCACTTTAGTATGATTATGTGCCCTAAGTTGATCAATTGTAAAGTTTAAAGACTTCATATCCCATCCATTTGTGTCTATTTCTAAATTGGTGCTATTACCATTAGTGCTTCCATAACTATCAAAATATGCTATAACGGATCTATTATTTCCATACCCCATAAACTCCCCATTACTTAGAGTTTTCAAAGGTATATTTGGGTTTGTAATTGGGTCCTTTTTGTTAGGTGCATTAAAAATATCAAGATTAAAAAAGTCTTGGGTAGTAAAATCTGAATTATTGCTCGAATCTAGAACAATCGGAATAATAAAATTAGATATTATTAAAAACATGATTATAATTAATGTAGCTTTTTTCCTTGAAAAGCACATTTTTTTAAAATTAATACTACCCTTCATAAAAATCAGTCAAGGACATGTCCATTAGCTAACTATTATAAATATTAATTAGATTTTAATCTTAGTAATATCAGAAACTATCAATAGAATTTCAACTTTACGATATTCTAATTTTAATTAATAATTTATAGAATTTGATACGATCCTATCCTAATTTGGAGTAAAATTAATGAAAATTTTAGAATTTAATTCGATTAGAAAAGATTTAAGAAATAAAATTAAATTTGCCTTATGTATTCCTTCAATTTATAGAGTGGGAATGAGTTCTTTAGCTATGCATACAATTTATAACATTTTAAATTCTTATAAAGATGTATCCTGTGAACGTGTATTCCTACCAATTGATAATTCAACTCCTTATTCATTAGAATCTAATCAACCTTTGGAAAAATTTGATTTCATAGCATTTTCTTTACATTACGAAATAAATTACACCAATTTACTCAAAATTCTTCTAAAATCTAATATTCCCATTTATTCAAAAGAACGAAATTCAACACATCCAATAATAATAGCAGGAGGACCATTATCAGCCAATCCATTACCTTTAAGTTCATTTATTGATTTATTCGTAATTGGAGATTTTGAGCCAATTGCAAAAAAAATTGTAGATGCTTACAATAATGCAAAAGAAAAACAAGATTTTTTGGAGCAATGTGCAAATTTTAGAGGATTTTATATCCCTGAATATGTTAATGGCAAAGTTAAAAAAATTTGTGAATATAATCTAGATAATTGTCCCCATCCAATTAGTCAAATTGTGCCAAAAGTTGAACCCAAAAGTCCTTTTTTTCCTAGTCTTGGAAAATCATTTTTATTAGAAATTTCTAGAGGATGTAATAGAGGATGCAGATTTTGTTTAATAGGTTATCAAGGACGACCTTTCAGGTTTCGTTCATATAAACAAATTCAACAGATAATTTCGGATGGTATTGAAAGTACCCAATTAAAAAAAGTATCATTAATCGGATCTGGATTATCTGATCATCCTAGTTTAGAAGATATTTGTTGGTATATAGTGAATAATGGTTTAGAGTTATCACTTCCTTCTTTAAGAGTAGATTGTATTACCGATGACTTACTTCAAGCATTAAAGAAAGGAAACCAGAATTCATTAACATTAGCTCCAGAAGTTGGTACAGAAAGATTATTGAAAGTAATACGTAAAGGTTTTTCAATTAATAATGTTCTTACAGCCATAAATAGTGTTAAACAAAATAGAATTATGAACTTGAAATTATATTTTATGTTAAATTTACCTACAGAGACTTCAGATGATGTAAAAGCAATTGGAGATTTAGTTCAAAAAGTAATTCAAGTAGGTTTTAGAGGTTCTAACTTAAAATTGAGCATAAATAGTTTCATTCCCAAACCACATACACCATTTCAATGGGAAACGACTATCGATTTAGATATCTTAAGAAATAAAATAAAAAAATTAAAGAAAATTATAAAAGTTAAAACAAACTTTTTAGACCCTCGATGGGCTAAAATTCAAACTTACCTATCTTTGGGGGATACAGAATTTGGAGATATAATATCTATGGCGGCTAAATTAGGTGGCGGGTTAGGGGCTTGGAATAAAGTATTAAGAGATTCCGATTTTACTCCTAAAACTTATAAATTAGATTTCAATTTACCATGGGATTTTGTTGAACTGGAGATTAGGAAAAAAGACGTACTAATTGAATATATGAAAGCAAAAAAAGATAATTGAAAGATTTATTCTTCTTTTCCTTTCTCTTTAAAATGTCTATAACTAATTTTCTTCATAATCCATTCGAGAGAAATTTTAGAATTATTATAATTTGCCCAAATTATTATAAATACCCAACAAACGAGGTAAAAACTAAGAGTTAAAATACCTGCGGAACTATACGAAAATTTTTCATAAATTCCCAGAATTTTTGTAAGTCTATATCCTACATAATAATGTCCAATAAAGATTGTTAAAGAAAAATTTCCAAATAGAATAAAAGCTCTGCTAAAACCGAATTTTTCCTTTTTATAATCAAATAGATAATTAGTTATTGAGAGGGTAATTAGGACTGTTCCGGTAAAAAAAACAATGTAGGGGATTGTGCAAGGATATTTTTCAAATGAAGTGAAAGGTGGATAATTAAATATAGGAAGTGTTGCTCCTAAAATGATGAAAATAATTCCTAAAATTGAAATTTTTTTTAAAAATGGAATAATATTTCCATTTTTTGAGGCTTCGTTCATAAATTCACCAATCATTGATCCTATAATTACAAAAAATAGCCAAGGAAATATTGGAAATTCTCCAGAATAAATCAAATTGCTTAAAATTCCACCTTGAACAGGATAGAGATAATGTATTTCTTCGTAATTAAACAAAACTTGAATGAAAGGACTTAATATTAGAATGATGATAGCAATTATTAGACGGATTTTCTTTGAAAATTTTAATAAGAAATAAGTGATTAGACCTCCTAAAGCTATTAGATGAAGCATATCGAATGAGTGATAGAATAAACCGACTGGTCCCTTAATTAATAAATTAAAAACAAAATAACTGATTATCAAAATAATAATTGTACGTTTTATAACATATTTTCTAATTTTTAAATCATTAATACCAAGCGATCTCTTATTTTCTATAGAAAGAATTAAAGAAATTCCAGTTAATATAAAAAATACTGGAACTGGATAATAATTCGCAAGTAGATGTAGAAATAAGGGGATACTAGTATAAGAAATTTGAATATCAATTGGACTTCCAAAACCGAAATAAATGTAAATTATACGCCTATCAACAAGCCACCACATAAGATGAGCCCAAATCATCAAAATAATTGCCAATCCACGAGTAAAATCGATTGATTGGACCCTAATATAATTACTTTTTTCCAGAATTCACCACCAATTTGAAATTAAGTTACTTTAATTTTAAATCTTGAAGAATACTTCCCTCTTTAATGGTTAGAAATTGACCTCGCTTCATTCGAATCCATAATTTATTAACACCGATTCGTCTAAGTTTCTTTGTCGAGATAATTATTAGTTTATTTGAATCTTCGCTAAGTAAATTTATATAATGAAGAATCGGACCACGTCTCCCTCGATATACATATAAATTTTGCGAATCAGACATTAAAAAATTAAAACCAAAGGCACCTACATCGATAGATTTTACTGAATCTGTAATAGATTTGATTTTTTGTTCAAAAGTTAACTCATAACCCTTTTCTTTCAATTTATCGAGGATATAACAAAAAGCCAATTCTGAATCAGTTGTTCCAATGGGAAAATAATGTAATAATTTAAAATTACGAAGTTCGGGTCGCTCAAAAACTGTCCCATTATGAGCAAAAACCCAAGATTTTCCAAATAATTCACGTTGAAAAGGGTGTGTATTCCTTAAGTTTACCTTTCCACGGGAGGCTTTTCTAATATGTGCTATTATTAAATGACTTTTGACATATTTAGCCATAAATTTAGATAGATTGCTTTGGAATGCGGGTTTAGCTTCTTTTATAACATTAAAAGTTCGTGGTTCGTAGAACGCAATTCCCCAACCATCTTTATGGACGACAGAGTGGGACCTAAATTCTAAATATATGTCGGGATAAAGGTCTTTTATTCTATTTTTCTTATTACAAGAAACTGCTAAAAGTTCACACAATCCAAAAACATCTCAAATGATTCAGAGAAGGAACCCAATGAATGGTAGATAAAATTTTGAGATTTTTTTAAGTTCAAGAAGTTTTTTACCATTTTCAGTTAGAGGGTAGATATACATAGGATTTTTCATTTGGCTTGACATGAAACCAGATTTTTTTAGAGCTTTAGTTTCATAATAAGGATAGAAAGCTGTAAGTGTACTTGCTTTACGATATACTTCGTTATACATATTAACAATAAAGGCTTTTTTATCCTCCATGGTTAAATCTTGAGAAAATGCAAGGTAATCCCAATAAGATAATGGTGCTTTACCTTTTTTAAATTGTACTTCCATAACACGATAACTGAGAGCGGCGATAATTTTATTTTCACGTTCCCAAACTCTTATAAAAAAACCAAATGTAGTTTCTGGATATTCTTTCTTCAATTCTGAATGATCAATATTATTTACTTGTAAGTTTATTTCTATGTATTTTTTAAACGATTCAATTGTCCAAATTTGTGTCAAATCCAATATTTCTGAATAAGCATTTAATAATTCCACAATTCGAGGATAATCATCGGGAATTGGATCTCGAATTTTTCCACCAGGGAGAGATATTTTTTGCATTTTTGCCATCAACTTAGCTAATTGTGCAAGTACAATACTTAGACCTCTCTTCTTCCTAAGTATTTCGATGCCATAGCTTCCCAATAGTTTTGTTAAAGGTTCTACATTTGAATTAACTTTTACAAATTGTAGGTCATCTCTGAAAACCCTTTGTTCTCCAATACTAAGAGCTGAGTCGAAAACTACCCAGATAAAATCAGTTTGAGTCTCTTTTATTTTTTCAATAATAGCTTGATAAATCTTTAATTGTGAATCTTTTGATAATGGGAGATAGTCGGGATCAATGCCAAATAATGTAATAGTACAGCTCATTAGTTTAGTATTTTGAAACATTACGGGGATTAAATTTGCTCCTATAGTCCCGATTAGCTTTTTATCAGAATAAATACCCAGAATAAAACCCATTTCTGAGATTGATTTCGCAATAATATATTTCGTAAATTCTAGAGTGACAGGAGTGTAATCTTGGTCTTTTTTAACACTTAAATATTTCATAAATTTATCATACAAATTTCTTAGTTCGTTATAGTCTCTTTCTACTAACAGATCCATCTCTAAATTCAAAAAAAAACCTCAAAATTGTTTTATTCATTATATTCTATTTTTTTTTACTTTTCTATATCCATAGAGATTATATGTTCTTTGCCAAAGAATAATTTTTATAATTAATTTCTAAAGAAAAATTAGAGATATAATACTTAAAATTACAAATAAATGTCGATAACGACTTAAATTATTGAAAAAGAGATTAGGAATTTTTTGAATATAGGAATTTTTCTTGACTAAATATAGACAGAAAGGAAGAGATAAAAGTTAAAGAAACGAAGAGTTCTGGCTTTGAGTTTCAGGCGGATTATGGACTAGAAAGGTTAGAAATGGTTCAAACCTTTAGACAACTCAGAAGAAAATTTTTGATTTCTCGCGAAAATTATTGTCCTGAAAAATTCATTTTCTTTTTAACTCCTATACCTACTTTGGAAGTTGTTAAAAAACCAATAGAGGTAAAACCTTCTGTAACTTCAGTAGAACCAGAAACCTACGTTACTTCAGTCGAACCAAAACCCTCTGTAACTTCAATAACACCAAAATCCACAACTACAATTCCAGAACCAGTAATTTTAGAAGAAGAAGAAGGTATACTTGAGTTAGAAATGACCGAATATCTTCATAAAATTGTAGAAGAATTATCTCAACCATCATTCCAAGAGGAAATAACTGAATCAACTATCGATTCAGAAGCCACACAAGTCATCAAAGAGCCTATTATAAGTGAACCAATAGTAAAACCTGTTATTAAACCAGCAGTAAAACCTGTCGTTAAACCAGTAACAAAAACCGTTACTAAACCAGTTAAAATAACTTCCGAAGTGAGTAAACCGCCTATAAAGGTTGTAAAAGAACCTGTAAAATTGAAAATTAAAAAGCCAAAACCAAAGAAGATTAAAGTCAAAAAAAGACCTAAAAAAGTCAAAAAGGTCAAAAAGAAGAAAGTAAAAAAGATCAAAAAGAAGAAAATTAAAAAAATCAAGAAGAAAAGAGTTAAGAAAATAAAAAAACGCAAAAAGCCAAAGGTTAAAAAGGTCAAAAAGGCAAAAAAAGTTAAAAAAATCAAAAAAATTAAAAAAGTTAAAGAAGTTGTAGTTAAAAAATTAGTAGAACCTGTAGAAATTAAACCAATTCCAAAACCAATAGAAAAACCTGAAGTAAAAATTATTAAGAAACCAAAAGCGAAGAAAATTAAAGTTAAAAAGGTAAAAAAAGCAAAAAAGGTCAAGAAAGCTAAAAAGAAAAAGGTTAAAAGGGTAATAAAACGCAAAAAACCAAAAAGAAAAAAGGTAAAAAAGGTTAAAAAAGCAAAGAAAATCAAAAAAGTCAAAAAAATTAAAAAAGCCAAAAAGGTAGCAATTAAGAAATTAGTAGAACTTGTAGAAATTAAACCAATTCCAAAGCCGATAGAAGAACCCAAAGAAAAAATTATTAAAAAACCAAAACCGAAGAAAGTTAAAGTCAAGAAAGTAAAAAGAGTAAAAAAGGTCAAGAAAGCTAAAAAGAAAAAGGGTAAAAAGGTTAAAAAAGCGGAGAAAATTAAAAAAGCTGAAAAAGTAGTTGTTGATAAATTAGAAGAACCCGCAGAAATTAAACCAATTTCAAAGCCAATAGAAAAACCTGAAAAGAAAATTGCTAAAATACCAAAAGCGAAGAAAGTTAAAGTTAAGAAGGTAAAAAAAGCAAAAAAAGTCTCGAAAGCTAAAAAGAAAAAAGGTAAAAAGATTAAAAGAAAGAAAAAAGCAAAGAAAGTTAAAAAGAAAAAAAAGAAAAAAGTCAAAAAAGTTAAAAAATCGAAGAAAACAACCAAAAAGAAAAAGAAACAAAAGAAAATTGAAGATTATGAGACTTTGAGTTTACCAGCATAAATAATTTTTATAATTTTAATATCTCATCACAATACTTGCATCGGACAATCTTACTGTCTATTATTTTCTTAATTTGAGAATCACTTAACTGTGCACCGCATTGCTCACAATTCCAGCTTTTTATTTCATTTTTAAGCTCGGAAATCAATGGAGATAACATGGACGAATCTTCTGTATACCCATCAATACGTGCTGCACAAAAATTATCATCTTTTCGACCAGTAATAGTAATTTGAGCCCCTACTTTTTTATGAGAATATTGGCCAGCTGCAAATCCTTTTAAAATGCCAATGAAATTTGAAGCAACCTCATGATCCTCCGCAGAAATGAGATAAAAGTTATTTTGAGGAAGTAATAATCTTGCTTTTTCATAAATACTTTTTGCGCTATGTGGCAATTCAATTTCTTCCCCTGCATTAGAATAATTGAGCAATTTTTTAACTATTTTATCAAATTCTTCTGCTTTAATAGGAAGAGGGGTTAATAGACCGCAAATAAAACGAATCATAAGAGGATCTACGCTAATTTGTTTTGATTCACCCCTAGCATCTAAATATGTCACAATAGAATTGATTTTTCCAACAATACAATCCTGTGAAGGGCGAAAAGTGAAGGAAGGGGATACCATTTCACCAGGAACTAGTTTAGCTCTTTTTTGCATTTCCGAACCTGCAATTTTTAAGCTATCATCTGGGTATGAAGTAATTATAATTCGTAAATCAGTGATCACCGAATTAGATAGGTTTTCAACTTTTACTTTGTATAAATATTCACTTCCCTTTATGATACCTCCTCGTTTTACCTCAATACTCCCAATTATCGCATCTGTGGGTGTTTCTTTTACTGTTTCTGGTATTGGAATTTCTTCTTCTTTCGATACAGTAATAGGTTTTGCAACTGATGTATCTGGAAAAGGAATTTCTTTTACTATGGAATTAGAATTTATCGTATTAGTTCCAACTCCAACAATCCTTTCTTGAGTTGGAGGTTTTGTTTCTATTTGCGATACTGGAATTATTTTACCATTTATTGGGCTAACAAAGGCATGCATTTGCTGTAGAATTCTCTTTGTTTTATTGACAATTCGTTCTTTTAAAAGATTAACTCTTTGTTTTTGTTCTTTTCCATACTTTTTGATAGTTTTCATGATATCTAAAATGTAATATTGTAGATAACCAATATTACGAACTTGTAATAGTGCAGATACAACTAGCCCTACAACTCCTACTATAATTAATGAGATTATAAAAGCTTGGGAAAATATGTCATAATTAATACCTGAGAACACAAATATGAAATCATAAGGTGAGGGAGTGGAAGAAAATCTAAGTGAAAAAACAAGATAAATGGATCTACCAGGAAGGATGTTGTATAGAGTTAATATTAACATTTGTACAGCAATTAGAAATCCAAAAATAATTAATAGATATTTTGATAGTTTTTGGAACCTATCAGTCTCAAAATTTTCAAGAAATGCATTATTGAATTCAAAATAAGGATTATCTGGTTCGAGGGGGAAATTCGTATAGTTGGTTCCAATTTTAAACATGAGGAGGACTCCGATTGCAAAATATATGATTGAAAAGAGCAGAAAAAAGTTATTTCTAGCACTTGTTAGAGTAAGATTTAATCCGTAATACCCATCTATACCCAGACCTATGCTTGAAATAGAAAGACCTGCAATTGCAATATATAAAGTCTCTTTTAATGACTCAAATAATTCTTCCGAGAAAAAATCCTTATTCCTTTCATGTTTTACAAGACCCATTAGAACTGAAGTTAATACAACTCCTAATATGGAAGCTACAAAAGGAAGACGGGAATGTGGACCAAAATGGAACCAAAAAGCACATGTTAATACTAAAATAACTCCAATGACAATAGAAGAACATGGAAATAAAAAGTTTATAACTTTATTAAAAATATTTTTTTTATCAATTTTGACTTCAGGAATAGGTTCTTCCTTTGGCATTGGTTCAAATGAAAAACTTTGACTTTCAGCCTCCAAAGTGAATTTTTTAATCGAGTTTTTTAAGTAATCCACTGAAACATCCTTTGGATGAAAGAGCACACCATTTATCCTGATAAATTTATTAACAATTCCTCCAATCTTGATGCTTTCTATATCTTTATAATAGAAAAAATTTGAGAGGTTGTATTCTAAATCTTCTATCTTTCTCATAAAAATAAATCTATAATTAGTTAAAATGATGTAACCATCAATATCCTTTCGACGTTCTATGTGCTTATCCGCTTTAATAATGTTGTTTACTATTTCGTCTTCATATAATGGAAGATGGTATAAAACTCCATCGTACTTAATTTCTTGGTCATTGCTCATGTGTGTCACCGTTGGAAATTATTTGGTAATTGCCAACCGATTATACTGAAAGATTTAAGCTCCAGACCCCAACCCTGGAATACTTCAGCATTTTTTATACGTAAGTCTCTTTCAATCTCACTAATATCAACTTTTAAGAGTTCAGCTAAGGTCAATTTTGAAAGTTTATCACGCAAAGAACTACGAATAACATTTGCAAGCCAAGTTTTTAAATCAGCATTTGTAAATAAAAAGGCTTCTAAAGCCCGCATCGCATCTTTAACATCAATTTCGTCTTTCTCCACTTTTTTACGAAGAATTTTCTCCTTTTTCTTTTCACCCTTTACAAATATTTCTTTTTCGACCGAATCCACAAACTCTTGTCCCACCGAACCTGCAAGATTGAATACAAAATCTGCAGGATTTACGATTTTTATGATAACATCTCCATGTCCACCTATTTTCACTCCATCAACTGTGATAATACCGTTATTTTTAGGAATTCCCCAATTAATTTTAATATCTCCGAGCTTTACATAAATTATTTCACTACCTTCTTTTTCACCTTTCTTAAATTTATATGAAATTCCAGAAATAGTATCATATAAAACTCCATTACGTATCCATAGAGCTTGTTCAAAGCCCTGTTTTACAATAAAACCTTTGTCTTTTTTCGTAACCGGTCGTCTATATACTATCCCCTTGTGGATTTCATACTCCCAAGTAATCATATCAGCCATTTTACTTCACTCCTGGAATATACCACACTTCTCCTTCTGATCTAGATCGTTTAAATAATATTTTGTGGTTCTTTTCTAAATCTTCTAAAACTATTTTTGCCTTATATGGAGGCCAATTCAATTGTAATTCAATACTTTCAACCGTAACCTTTCCATTTGGTGTGTTTTTAGCTAAATTTAGAACTTCGACTTGCTCTTCATCTGTTGGGGCAAGTCGTATTATTTTTATTCTCTCTTTTTGCAATTTAATAGTATCAATTAAAGGATAAATAAATTTTTTACTCAATCTCTTTATACCCGTTGTCAAATCATTTTGATTAACTTCGATATTTGGAAAGTTTTTATCAAATTCAGATATAAAATTAGATAATAAGCTCACTTTGTCTTTTGCCATCTTATCTGATAAATTTTTTATCTTAATATCTATATCCTCTTTTTTAATTTTTGATTTAGCTATAGGTTCCACAAAAAATTCTTTTGGATCCGTGTGCCATTTTTGGAATTTTTCTAAATTTTGAGTCATAGAAAAGAGTTTTTTTAATTGATTATCAACTTCATCAAACTTTTCAAAATTAACAGATTGATCTAAAGTTGTCAATTCATCTAGAAATTCATTTATTCCTTCATTTAATGCATTCAAAATTGCAATTTTAATTCGAACATTTTTAATTTTCTCTTTTTCTATTGGAAAGGCTGTCAAACCTAATGAAGCAGAACGAATTCTACTAGATAACATATTTAATCTTGATCGAACAGTTTCAAGTTTGTTTCCTCTAACTTTATCATCAAGAAATTTTTCTTGAATTCCGAGTAAAGGATTATTTATTGATTTTAAATTATTTAGGCAATTATCCCTTAATTTCCCTTCCTCATCAATAAATTCGGTCAATTTTTTTTTGGTTTCCTTATAATCTCGAAATTTTTCTATGTTTTTTTTCAAATCTTCCTGTTTTGACTCTTCAAAATCACTCAGAATCTTCATGCTTGGCTCCTTAATGATTGATTTCATCACAATTGCCTGCATCAACTCGTTCCATATTTTTTGATAAATATTACTAATCGATTTAATATTTTCATCAATCCAATTGTTCATATCAGGATCATCAATTTTTAAATTTGTTTGAAGCTCATTTGCATAATTCTGTAGAATAAAGAATAATTGCTTGTTATTTTTAAGAAAATCAGGTAGCATTGAAAAGCCAAAATCAAATAGTAATGCAGCAATTATTAAAATCGAGCTAATAAATTGCAAAACAAACATTTGACTGTCATTTGGGACAATACCCTCATAAATACTACTTTGTATCTTTGAAATTTTCCTTTCTCTTTCTAGATTCTTTAATTCTCGATAAGCAGGTTGAAGACGAATCAGCCCTTCTTTTAAAATTTCTTTTTCATCAGTATCGAGATTTAAACTATCTATTAACGAATCGATATTCAATTTATAATAAAAAGCCGGTAATCCTCTACGTTTCTCCACTCTGGTTTTAACAAGAAGGTCAACATTCTCTAATAGGTCAATTTCGGGACCAATTGCCTGAGGTGTAACTCCCACAATTTTAGCTACTTCATATTTATTCCTTTCAAAACCGTATAATTCAAATAATATGCTTTTTAAACGAATAATGCGAACCTTTTTTATTTTTTTCAAAAAAGATGAAAAGTTTAATTCATCCAATTAACCATTTCCTTATTGTGATAAAAAATAGTTATTATGTGATCAATAACTTTAAGGTTTATATAAATTATGATTTTATATAAATTTTTATATATTTAACTGTTTTTATTTGGGAAAAAATTAAAACAACAAAGAGTTACTAAGTTTATCTAGGATAAATAAAGTATTATATTTATTATCTTTGAAACATTTCCTATTATTTTTGCTTTTTACTCTGAAGAGAAGGAAGAGATATGGATAATATACCGAAAGAATTGATTGATGCGATAGATAAACCCTATGGTTATTCAATACTAGTGAAAGGACTTGCAGGTACGGGTAAAAGTACATTGGTTTTGGAATTACTTTCGAGATCGGAAAATCCTTTATATTTCTCAACTAGAGTCAGTCCTCTCTCTCTTGAACATCAGTTTCCTTGGATAAAAGAAACCATTAAGGCTGAAAATATGCTGGATGTAACCCAACTTGCCTTTATTGCAAAGGACACGGAACATTATTTCGAATCAGTTATTAAATTTAAGGATCTACCAGAATTCTTGCAGGTAATATATCATAAGACGAAGGACCGCCCTAATAGCTTTGTGGTTATTGACGCGTGGAGCACACTTTTAAAGTATTCCCAAGCATCTTCCATGATTGAAGGCAAAATAGAATCATTTTTAAGTGAAATGGTTCGGCAAAAGAAGATTAAACTGTTTTTGGTTACGGAGACAGAAAGTGAGACTTATTTGGACTATATAGTAGATGGAATACTGACTTTAAAGCGTGTAGGTTTTGGGAAAAGATTTGCGAAAAAAAGAATTCGTGAAATTCACATAGAGAAACTTAGAGGTGTAGAAGTGGCCCAGCATGAATATATTTTCACTTTAAATAACGGCAGATTCAGACATTTTGAACCACAATATCCAAATATTAAAGAGGGAACTTTTCAAAAAATAGAAGAAATAGGAGATTGTTTCTCAACAGGAAATCATCAATTAGATACAATTCTAAATGGGGGTTATAGAAAGGGATCCTTTATCGTTTTCGAGATAGAAGATGGAATTTCAGATATATTTCCAAAGACTATAGTCTATCAAACCATTCTTAATTTTTTAAAACATGGACGAACTTGCTCAATAGCTCCAGCCGGTGAGGAATCTCCATTAATATATTTTCAAGATCTTGCTCCTATTATTAAAGAAGAAGAATTTAATGAAAAAATCTTGATTCTTAAAGAGAAAAATATATCTTTTAATTTAGATAAACCTTTTATCAAATATATTCTCGGAAATGATTTAAAAAAAGATTTTGGTATTTTTAATGAAACATTAACTTATTTAAAAAATAAATCTTCAGACGGTCATATTATGCAGCTTTTTCCTAGTCTTGGATCAATGGAAATCAGATATCCTCTTGAGATTTACGTTCCAATTCAGGAGAAAAACATAGAAAGGGCACGTTTTGGTGAAGATTTAAATTTTCTATTTATAAAAAAAGGTTCAAGAGCTTTACAAGTTTCGCTAAATCAATGTGATTATCATTTTAACCTCGAAAGCATTAATGGGTGTGTAATTTTGGAAATATTAAAACCTTATTTTAAATATCCTTTAGCTGTAGAAATAGACTATCCAAATATTAACTTGATTCCAATAGTTTAAAATTAAAAAAGAAAAAAATCTTGTTAAGATTCTGGTGTTTTCTCAACTTCTGGTTTTTTTGGCTTTTCAGCAGTCTCTGGTTTTTTTCTACTAAATAGCTTTCCAAAGAACCTTCTTGTTTGTGGGATAAGATATAATGCTGTGAGAGTGCCTAATACTCCGAATAGTATTATTATGAGTACAATGCTTTCAGTCCTTGTATCGGGATAGTAAAACATTTGTTGAGCAGTCTCATGTTCTTGGCCTACTTTATCAACAATCTTAAATTTATATAATAAAACTACACCATACTGATATCCTGGAATAAAACCAGTACCTTTCCATTTAGTTCCATTTCCTGAACCAAACATTAGAAAATTATTCCATGAAACGCCAGTATTTGTAGACCACATTATCTCTACCTTTTCAATATAAAACTCATCATAAAATTCACCATATGCAAGCATTGCAGTTCCGGGTTTGTTCAATTCCATTGGTAACAAATTGGATTTAAGCAATCTTACCGCAGGATAGTCTGGATACGTTGAACTATTATAATAAGTTTGATTATTACATATCCAAATAATATGAACTCTTCCCGTACTATCTACTCCAATATCTCCTGGAAAGGGTGAAGAACTATTCATAGCAATTGTGGTATTTGTTGTATAATTGCCTAGATTATTTGAATATAATACAGAATAATTATAAGTGATGTTTAAAATCCAAATCATATGAGCTAGATTACCTGGACCTTCTACAATCCGTGGATACAAATTGTAATTAGCACCTGATGAAATTGTGCGATTTTTCCAATTATTTGAGCTATCAACTAGATATATATTAGGTACTCCAGATATCCCAGCTTCCCATGTTATTAAAATAGAATTACTTACGAAAATATCTGGATTTCGATCAAAATTTGCACTTGGAGGATTGTTACTTATTGTTCTATTTGAAGCAAAATTATCCGTAGAATTTACATGCCATATTTCATCAGTTGATGAACCAACACCAGACCATACAATATATACAAGATTATCAGGACCTACCGCAATACTTGGCGTTAGATCGCCATATTGTGGGTTATTACTAATTATTGTAATGTTTTGGTAATTATTACTGCTGTTGGTATACCAAATATCTGGAAGGCCAGTCATATTATGTGGAGCTTCCCAAACTACATGAACAACACCACTATCATCAATTGCAATATCAGGATTTGTATCATCCCAAGAATCATTTTTTGAAATTGTGAGGTTGGTTGAGAACCAGTCGGAACTATTTGTAATAACAATATCTTTTTGAGTGCCATTACTAGCCACCCAAACAATGTATATATTATTATTGTCAATGGCTATAGCAGGTGTTTC
>JABXJV010000136.1 GCA_013375355.1 Candidatus Helarchaeota archaeon | reverse complement strand
TCATTATTATTCATAAAAATTTTTTGACGGGACTAACAAGATGAACAAGATAAAGAAAACGGAATACCTTTTTAAAAAATTCAGTAAATCCTGTTAATCCTGTCAAAAATTTGTTTTGCACTAATATTTTCTCTTAAGTCCCTCTGCGTCTCTGCGGTTTATTATTGCCGTGCGTCTCCATATTTCTCCTCACAAAACATTTTTCTAAAAAATTAGTAAAAAAACAAAAAATGTTCTTGACAAGACGAATTATTTTTTGTATATTTATATATAGTTATAACATACAATAACATTTACTCAACAATTTAGTATTTTTAAGGAGGTATAAATGGTAGATTTAACTGAAATAATCGACGTAAGTATTGAGTCTTTTAAAAACCCGGACAGTAAGGTTTTTAACAAGTTTTAATAAGTTAATTATGTTATCCAAGAAGTTATCACCAAAAAAAAGAAAATTTATCGAGTTTTTAAAAACAATAAATTTAAATAAACCAAAACCAGCCGAAATTGCAAAAGATATTGGAATTAGTTTATCTACATATTATAGGTGGCTTAAGGATAAAGAACTCTTTAAAATTGTTGAGCAGGAAAATGCTCTCGAAATCGATGAGCGCCTGCCTGAGGTTTTGGAAACATTGGTCAAAAAGGCAATTCAGGGAGATGTTAGAGCAATAAAAATCTTTCTTGATAGATATGATGATAATAAGGATATTAAAAATATTGCAGATAGATTAACACCCGATAAAATTATTACAATTATTCGTATGGCAAAAAAAGAATCAAAAGAAAAACACTATGAAGATTGAAGATATTGAAAATATTGAAAAAAGTATAACAGTGAAAAACCAAAAAAGGATAATATATCTGAACATACTATGGATGCTATAAGATACTTTATTGTGAATTATTTCGAAAAGGATGTAGTAGCATTAAAAAAAAGTTCTGCCGGTAAAGGTTGCAGGAATTATGCCTTAACCGCCTCCTTTTAAATATGGTTCTTCAGGAAATTTGTTTGTTTTTAGAGAACATAATTGTTATTGCCTTGATTCACAGTTTGTCATTTCGAGCGAATCCGAGAAATCTCGTTCTTTATGTCATTTAAATTTACTTGACTTTTTTGTGCAAACAAAAAGTCCGATTAACCTTAAATATGGTAGAATTGTAATATGTTTATTTATGACAATTTAAATAATAAACCAGGGACATGCCTTGGCTTGTCCTTACCATATTCCTATTTTTTTGCCTTGCCATCTTTAGAAAAAATACTTGATTTTTTGAGAAAAAACTATGTTAAAAATATTATAATTACATTCATAATCCATTATATAACAATGAATAATGAATGTCTTACATATAATAGGAATCAATTAAAAATGAGAATTTTTGACAATTTTTTATCACAAAATAAGAAAATATTCCCACATAATACGGAATAATGAGACTATTTTCTCAAAAAAACAGAGAACAAATTATTGCACTTAAAAATAACTTGACTTTTCATACTAAAAAATTTAATATTAGACAATTAATTAACACAAAATTTAAAAATATTTTAGCCATAAAAAAGTAATGAACGCTATATTTTTAGTAATATTTTCATTATTCTGTTTCTACCTTTCCATAAGATATTACGGTAGATTTCTCGATAACAAGATATTTGATATGAATTCAAATGAACCTACACCAGCACATAGATTTCGAGATGGAATGGATTATGTCCCAACAGCAAAGCCAGTATTGTTCGGACATCACTTTACTTCCATAGCAGGTGCATCACCAATAGTAGGTCCAGCAATAGCGGTTATCTGGGGCTGGATTCCTGCTGTTCTATGGATTGTATTGGGAAGCATATTTATGGGTGCAGTCCATGATTTCGGAAGTCTTTCAATATCCGTGAAGCACGACGGCTCTTCAATTGGAAATACTGCCGCTGATATTATAAAAAAGAGGGCAAGAACCCTTTTTCTTTTTATTGTATTCTTTCTTATATTTTTTGTTCTTGCCGTTTTTGCTTATATAATCGCTACCCTATTTGTTCAGTATCCAACAACCGTTATTCCCATAAATGCACAAATTATTATTGCTATTATAGTCGGATACCTATTTTATCGAAAAAAAATAAAAATTTTAATTCCAAGTTTAATAGCCCTTCTCTTTTTATACTTTTTTATTTGGGTTGGAATAAAGTTTCCGATTTCAATTCCTCCCATGCTCGGAATATCCCCTCTTCAGATATGGATTATTCTTCTAATGATTTACTCATTTATTGCATCTGTTCTTCCGGTATGGGTTCTGCTTCAACCGAGAGACTATATCAATTCTCACCAACTTATAGTCGGATTAAGTTTAATGTTTATAGGTGTTTTTGTGGTAAATCCGAAGATTGTTGCTCCTGCTGTTCAGGCTTCTCCAGAGGGAGCACCATTGATAATACCGTTTCTTTTCGTCACTATAGCCTGCGGAGCAATATCTGGCTTCCACAGTCTTGTGAGTTCAGGAACTACTTCTAAACAATTAAACAAAATGATTGACGGTAGAACAATTGGATACGGAGGAATGATTCTTGAAGGGTGCCTGGCATTAATGGCACTTGTTGCTGTTTCAGCAGGATTTTCGAGCAGGGCAGATTGGCTGACCCATTATGCATCCTGGAGTCAAGCAAACAGTATGGGTGCAAAAATTGGAGCATTCTTAATCGGAGGCTCAAGATTCCTGAGTGCACTTGGTATTCCAGAAGAATTTGGAGTTTCCCTGATAGGAGTTTTAGTTATTGCTTTTGCAGCAACCACGCTGGATACCGCCTGCAGAATCCAGCGCTACATTATATCAGAAATCGGGAAATCGTACAACATCAAATTAATACAAAACCGATACCTTGCCTCAGGAATAGCAGCGAGTTCCGCTCTTGCACTTGCCCTGATAAAAGGCGGAGGCGAAGGAGGACTGATATTGTGGCCATTATTCGGCGCTACTAATCAACTTATTAGCGGATTAGCACTGTTTGTAATTACTGTCTATCTTTACAAAAAAGGAAAACCTGTCATTTATACATTAATCCCTATGATATTCATAGCACTCATTTCAACAGCATCGATGATTTTTAATCTCGGGAAATATATTAATACACATAACTGGTTACTTGCTGTCCTGGGGATTATCATACTGGGACTGGAAGCCTGGCTTATTTCGGAAGGTATATTAGTAATAAGAAGAAGAAAAATAATTAAAAAACAGCCTACCAAACGGATAACCGAAGAAATTTTTTGAACCGGATAATACAAAAAATTAGAATTATATCTTACAAATCTTGGTAGACCAAACATTCTTGTCTCTTCATTCATTATTATATTTAGATAGGAATGTCTGACCAACCCTTCTAATCATTATTTTATTATAAATATCGTTTTAATTATGTTAGATTTAATAAGTTATTTCACTATACTTTTTTATTTCAATCTTTCCAGAGCGGATTTTATCTGATTGAAAGCTTTGATGAGTGTTTCTTCAGGTTTAACATATGCAAACCTTATATAATTCCTTCTCCCAATCAAAGAGCCCGGAATAGTTGCCACGTTTGCCTCATTAAGCAAATAATCACTCATTTCTACGTCATCAGCAATGGGCTTGTTATTATTACTTTTCCCAATATATTCCTCAATGGATGGAAATATGTAAAATGCACCTTCAGGCTTTATAGACCTCAAACCTTTAATCTTGTTAATCTCATTTACCACAACATTTCTTCTTCTTTTAAATACTTCGGTCAGTTTCCTAACCGGGGTTTGGTCTCCGAGTATTGCAGCTTCGACAGCTTTTTGAGCTGCAACATTAACGCAGGAACTTG
>JABXJV010000135.1 GCA_013375355.1 Candidatus Helarchaeota archaeon | reverse complement strand
ATGTTGTCCACAGGGTATTGAAGTGGAGGTCTTGGGGAACACAAATCTCCTTCCTTTAGGTAGGAGATATTCAAATTTCTACTATAATATCATATTTTTCTTTTTTCAATCGATTTAATATCTTTGAGATATGAACATGATCTCTTGTTTCCAAATCAACTTCAATTTCAGCTTCTTTAAATGGTAAATCAATTTTTGCTCTATTGTGTTCTATTGTAATTATATTGCCACCTTCTTTAGCAATTATCATTAAGAGTTTTGAAAGACTACCCGGGATATCCTTAATTTTAGTTCTAAATTTTAATAACCGCCCAGCCTTAATAAGACCCTTTAGAATTATTCGACTTATTAAACTTACATCTATATTTCCGCCAGATAGAACTAAAACAATTTTTTTATCTTTCGCAGCTATTTTATTGTTTAAAATTGCTGCTAGGGGAACCGCTCCTGCTCCCTCGACTATAAGTTTAGCCCTTTCCATCAACATTAAAATTGCATTTGCAATCTCTTCGTCATTTACGGTGACAATATCATCCACATTATTTTTAATTATTTCAAAAGTTATATCTCCTGGTCTTTTTACAGCGATTCCTTCAGCTATGGTATCTTTAATTTCAGGAATTTCAAATTTTCCTTTTTTAAATGAATGATATAAAGTTTTGACTCCTTCGGATTGGACTCCTATAATTTTAATTTTAGGGTTTACTGCTTTACAATATAAAGCTATTCCGGAAATTATTCCTCCTCCTCCAATAGGAACAACTATAATATCGACATCAGGCATTTGTTTTAATATTTCTAATCCTATTGTGCCTTGCCCAATTATAATATCCATATCATTAAAGGGTTCTATAAAGGTCATATCTTTTTCCTTTTGAATTTCTAAAGCCTTTTGGTAAGCTTCATCAAAACTTTTACCAAATTCAATAACTTCGGCATCATAACTTTTTATTGCTTGTATTTTAATAATCGGCGTACCTTTAGGCACAACTATTATAGATTTTATTCCAGATTTCTTTGCTGCTAAAGCAACTCCTTGGCCATGATTCCCTGCAGAAGCAGCTATTACTCCTTTTTTTCTTTCATTTTCACTCAATTTCATTATTTTATTAAATGCGCCTCTAACTTTGAAAGATCCAGTTTTTTGGAGGTTTTCCAATTTAAGATATATTTGATTTCCCGAGAATTCACTAAAAGTTGTGTTATACTCCAAAGGGGTTTCATGCACAATTTCTTCTAACATTTTTTTTGCATTTTCAATCTGTTTAACATTATCAATTTCCAAAATTATCATCCTTTTTTCTATTATTCATAAAAGGGTTCATTTAAATCTATTTCAAAGTGCAAAGTTCCATGACTAATGACCTTATTATATTTTATTTTCAAAGCTTTCATTAGATTAATTAATTTAAAATTAGTCAATAGAATTTCCCCTTCAAACATTTTAACCCCCTTTGTTTTTGCTATCTCCATCAAAAAGGTACCAATATTAGTCGCCAGACCTTGTCTTTGCCATTTATCCCCAGTTAATGCACCGACTTCAGCACGATCTGAACCTGTCAAAACATACATTCCCTCGGATACTATTCTCTCTTTATTATTTTCCTTAATTAGAGCAATAATTGATAGTTGATTTTTATAATCAATTTGAGTAAATCGTCTCACAACTTTCATGACAAATGGAGTATTTCCTTTTTTTAAATTTATAAAAATAGATGAACTCATAAAACGATAAAAAAGGGTATCATAAGAACAAGAACTAAATAAATCATAAAGTAATTGGTCATCAGTATCTTTAATCGGTCTTAATAATGCTTCAGTTCCATTTTTAAGCATTACTTTTTTTGTATATTTTTCTATAAATGATTTAATTGAGCTCACTAATAGTCAAACCATTATTAATTTTAATAATATTTCATTTGTGATCATTTTTTTAAGAATATTTCTAAATTAGATTATTTAATTAATAAAATTACATATTATATTAGAATATTTTATAATAAACAATTAGATTAAGGCTTAAATTGAATTCAAAATCAAAATTACTTGAAAAAATCAATTCTATCTATAAAAAATTAAAAATTTTTGCAGATGAATATAAAATAATTTCTAGGGTTGAATTAAGGGAAAAAATTAAGGACTTATTACAAGAAATTCCTCTAAATAAAGATGATGAAAAATTTTTAGAAGAAAATTATGATTCAACACCTATTAACTACCT
>JABXJV010000134.1 GCA_013375355.1 Candidatus Helarchaeota archaeon | reverse complement strand
ATTTTTCTAAATCATCTATATTTTCTTCTGTTAAAGCATGAAGATAGACTTTATCAATGCTTCCAATTTTTGATTCATAATTTTTTATCCATTGGTTTAAATTCTCCCTATATTCTGCCATTTTCTTCAAATATTCTTCATTAATCTCTTTGCTTAAATAAGGATAATTAACTTGAAATAATAACGGGACCTCAACAACCCTACGACCTTTAATTTTTTCTAGACTTTTTTTTTCGATTTTCCCTAGCGGTTGTTTTTCAGTCATTTAATTGATACCTTAAATTATCCGAAAATTAACCTAAAATTTTATTCAATTTGACTGATAACCAGTCCATATGAAATCCAAGATTTGCTGATTCTCCAAAAATGTAATATAGAATGAAATTTTTATCGTTTTTGAAGCTAATTCCTGAATTCATTATTATTCCTTGAAGGGTCTTGTCATCAAGATAGTTACCAAACTCAAATTCATAGGGAGCTGGAGGATTAGCTAAGTTCCATTTTATTAACCATTTTATTATTGAATTAATATCTGAACCTGCAAATAATATTGGAGTATTATCTAAAGTATGAATGGAAACAGCTTTAATTTCAGGACTTTGTAATATTTCTTGACATAAGTCCCTAATATAATCTTGTTTTTCCAAAATTTGTTGTCTAACAAATTTTTCTCTTAGGATATATTCCACTTTTTCTATTAATTCTTCAGGTGGGACAATATTACCCTTTGGTTGCTCTACATCTTTGAATATTTGATTATATAGCCTTTCTATCTTAAGCATTATACCCTCTTTAAAATGAAATACATCTATTGTTATAAAAATAAGCAAATCTTTCTCTTCGTAATAATTGCAATAAGCACATCGGCCATTTAAAAATTCAATTCGACTAAGGCATGAATCTTGTTGTCTTCCGAAATCGTAAATTGCTTTATAAAAACCAGATCTTAATAATGATTCTGGATCGATTTTAGTTGTATAAATTGGAATACCGCTAGCCCCAATGACAATTAAATCGTGGCTCAAATTAATCATCTCAAATTTACGAATTAAATTTTTGCTGTATTTCCTTTATACGCTCCAAAATCATTATTTTTTTAAAATATACCTAATTTTTCTAAAGATTTTACATTTATCTTTTATTATTAAAGTGAAATTCAACGGGTCTTATGATAATTAAATCATGAATTAATTAAAATAGATAGTATTTCATATATATCTTTTTATAGTGTAATTATAATTCTTGAATTTCATTCAAATTTTCTTAGTAAATATAATAAAAAAATTATAATTTTCTTTGTTTTTCTTTAATATAATCTAAATAATCTGTTAAGAGTTCATTGAGGTTTACTAGTTTCATCGCATGTTTAGTTTCTCCTTCAATTAGAATATCACCCTTTATAAATGATCTGGCTGCATTTCCTTTTCCGGTAAGTAAGGCCCTAGCAGTTTCTAGATCCTTTAATCTAATTGTTACAGTTGGCTTAATCCCTTCCCCGTCCATACATCCTTGAAACATCCCATTTTGAAATAATAAGAAGCATTGTGGACCCTCAACTATTTTTACTTGAATAATAACGTTTATATCTTTAATTTCTTCCCGAACATTTTCATCTTCTTCAGTAATTTCTTGAAATCCGGCCATAAGTGCGAAAAGAATAATCTTAACTTGAATAGCTTCTTCTTCGGGTGAAATATTTTCTCCTAAAGCGTCATTATAATATGGTAGAGCAATATTAATAATCTCTTCACAATTTCTTTGAAAATTAGGTGGTCCACCTAACTTAATTTTTCCTTCAGATTCTAATTGCCCTAAATCTATTTTTAAGCTTTTTAAGAGTTTTAAGAATTCTAAAGGATTATTAAAACTAATGTATGCATCATGAGTAGGAAATACTTTGTCTCTTTCAAAACTTATTACATCATTGTTAATCTCTAAATATTCCGTAGGACCTCCTCCTCCAATTTCAATCTTAATTATCATATATTGGTTCTTATTCATAAATTTTATTCTTTCATTTATTTTACTCAATTCAGAAATTGCGTACAGTAAAGTATTAAGCATCATTCTACTAGCAATTACATCATAGTAGCCCATTTTTTTATTTACCTACTTTTTCTCAAGTAACTAATATATTTTATGAATATAAAATATATTTATTTAATTAATTCAAGAAAGTAAAGATAAGAAAAAAAGATCGAATGGGTTTTTAAAAATGGCTTTAATTGAGAGGTTTAACACATTAGCTTCGAAAATTGAACAAATTAAATCTATGATTTCTTCATCGGTGGGAGAAGAAGCCCCTGATGTTCTCAATTTAAACATGATTATGAATTTAGATATTCCAGAAATGGAACCTCATTCTTTAATTCTTTCCCCTTCTGGTAGTAAATTGGAGAAAGGAAAAAGCCCTTTTGCAATTATGACAATCTCTTCAGATGAAAATACATGGAATGAAATATTTGATGGTAAAATTTCCCTCTTTGGGGCATATACCTCAGGTCGATTAAAAGCAAATAAGTATCGCAGTAATAGGTTTAATATTTTTCTACTATCAGGATTAATTTCTTTCCTTTTAAATATGAAGATTGAATTATAGGGTGATTTTTTGACAAAAAGTGAAAATATGGCTGATTGGGTTTTAAATCTAAATTATGATGATATTCCTGACAGAATAATTAAAATCGCTAAACAACAAGTTCTTGGCATGTTAGGGGCAGCTTTCGCAGGTTCAACAACTATAGGTGGAAAAAACTTAATAAAAACCATTGAATCATATGGCTCCAAAGAAGAGGCTACTATTATTCCTTCAGGTATAAAGACTGATGTGATAAACGCTTTTTTTGTTAATGCTGGATTATCGATGACTCTAGATTATGATGATTATTTAGGTACTATTCATGCTGGGACAACAACTTATTCAGTTCCGCTTGCATTCGGGGAAAAATATGATATATCCGGGAAGGAATACCTAACTGGAGTAATAATTGGGAATGAAATTGAAGGAAGGGTTGGAATGGCGATTTATCCGCCCGGAGAAGGTCAACAACAAACATTTATTCATTCGGTCGGTGCCGCATGTATGGCTGGACGAATCCTTGACTTAAATAAAGAGCAACTTGCAAACGCAATTGGCATATCTCTCTTTCAGATTCCTACAACAATTCCGAGAGGTTTTTTTGGGCCTCAATCCAAACTTCTAAGTTCTTCTATTCCAGCTCAAATAGGTGCTCAAGCTGCATATCTGGCAAAAAATGGTTTTACAGGAGCGTCTAACATTTTTGAGGACCCACAAGGTTTTTTGAATTTCTTTGGTGACGATCCCATTTTATCCATTCTTGATAGCGATCTAGGAACATCCTGGTTGACAGAGACAATGACTTTTAAAATTTATCCAGGATGTGCGTATGTAGATTCTTCAGCTGATGTTATATTAAAAATCCTTCAAAAATATCGGGAAAGAACTGATTCTGAATTGGATTACAGGGATATTGATAAAATAATTGTTAATGCTTCCATTTTGAGTACAATGATGGATGATATGAGCCGTCCTTTTGTTGATATATCCGAATTAAAGAAAACTCAAAGTCCAGTAGCGCTGAATTTCTACTTACCTTACAACGTAGCGGTTATTTTAATGGATAAAAAATTAACTCCAGCTCAATTAACAATGGATCGGATAATAGAACCCGAAATTCACAAGCTTATAAAGAAAATTGAAGTCAAACCAGATTTAGGATACTCTATGAAAAGCGCACGAACTATTGATTGGAAATTGATGAGAGAAGGAATTGGAAAATTAGATCTAGCGAATTGGAAAATGTATTGTGGCTGTAAAATTAAGGTCAAGATGAAGGATGGAACAAGCTATTCTGCAAAACAAGATATACCTATAGGAGCAGCAGGTGGAGAAAAATACGATTTAAATAAAAAAATGGCTCAAGAAGCTAAGTATGTCGGTATGTCTGAGAATCAAATCAAAGATATCTCAAATGCAGTAGCCTCTTTAGAAGATCTAAAAATTAGAGATTTTATCCAAAATTTAGTTCTAAAATAATAAGCTATTTAATCGAAATATACATATCTCTTTTTCTTTCCATCTATATTAAAATCCTTATGTCTTAAATCCGATTTATTAATAAGTCTTAGTGTCATATTTACATCTAACTCAAGGGACTTGGCTAAAATTTCCTGAATTTCGTATATTGGAAAAGGTTTATTTCGTCTTATAAATTCTTCCTTCATAAAATCATAAATAAAGTCTGCAGTAATTCGTCCTTCTTTGGCTCCAACTTCGTGAACTCTAAAAATCTCGCCAAATTTTTCTTTCCGGGTTGCATACATTACCAAAGCACCAATTAATAGAGTTATAACTGCAAGAGACGTAAATAAGTTTCCCATGTTTATAAGGAACTCAATTCGTGGATCAATTATAAAAGTATTAAAATAAGGATTTAAGGGGGCATTAGGATATAGAAACACAAAAAACCAAAACAATTCTGGCACTAATATTGCCTCTTGAACAACTAAAAATTCATGTAGAATAAATACTGTAAAATAATCTGCTATATTTATAGGAACCAGCTGTTGTCTGAATAATAAATATCTAATTCCATACTGGCCAGCAATAGCGCTATAGATTGTCAAAATAAAACTTTCACGCTTAAGAGGTCCGAATTTCCATTCAGTTTTTGAACCAAGTCCTCTCATACTTATAATTAACGTAGCCACTGAAATTATCAAATCCGTAATAGAAAGAACTCTGCCTGCTCCAGCACCCCCTCCAGCAACTCCAGATGAAGTTAGGAAAAAATAAATTGCTAAATTCAATAAAATATAAGGCCATAGTGCAATATTTGTAGCCACTATGGCAAAATTATCATACATACGTTGACGTTTTTCAGTTCTAGAAAAAACTGAAATGAAAAAAGCAATAAGACATGAAACAACAACAGCACCGCCAATAATTATAGTTAATAGCAGCCAAAGGTTAGTTTCAACACCCGCAGTGCTTGCGATATTTATGAAAATGTAATAACCATAACCAAAACCTCCAATTATAATTAAACCCCAGAAAGTTGAAGTAATTACAAGGGCATAGGTTGCTATATTATCATGTTTTAAAAAAAAGGCCTCAGCAGAAGAAGCAGAGCTTCGAGATTGTCTGAATAAAGCAAATGTTTGAAAAATAAGCCAAGTTATTGTTGCTCCAATTAAGATATATACAGGAGTAAGTATATTTAAGAAATATTTCGGTATTAATTGAAAAACTCTTATATAAACACCTAAAAATATAAGAAAAATAAAGAATTGAGCAGTAACACATTTCTTTAAAGAACCTTCAAAAAGAAAATTTCTGAATCCTTCATTTGCACAAAGAAGCCCTACGGTGAAAAACATTAGAATTATTGCCGATGTAATATAAATTGCTTCATTATGCCATAATTCTTGAGGTACTGCTAAGGAATATGTTTGTCCTAGAGGTACAATTAGAATTTCTCTTATTATATCAATGAAACTTTGATAAAAGTCGTTTGTGGGTAAAATATTAAGGATTAAGGCAGTAAAAAAGAAAAAAACCAAAAAAACAAAGCTGAAAAAGCCTAATCTAAGCCAGTATAATTTTTTTGTTTTCTTCTCTATTACGTGATCATCAGGTTTTTCTTTTACTTGCTCATTACTTTTCGACAATCAAATCACCTTTATTCTTAAAATCAATTCAAATAATTTTAGAAGAATTGATATTTCATCTTTGAAATATCTTTAGTGTATAGGCCCGATTTTCTCTACTTTGGGAGGTGTGGAAGGTGCAATCCATTTAATTTTTTTAATGATTTCTTTAATTCTATTTTCTTCTGGGAAACCATATTGACTGGTAATAAAATCTTCAACTTTATCCTTCGTAATTTGTGCAATCTCTTTTATTTCTGGATTTTCGGAATTAGCAACCTCCGCCCAGCGGCTATAAGAATTTAATAAATATATTAAATGATAAGCATCAGAAGCCCAAGCTTCTAAAGTACTAATTTTTTCTGAAATTAATGTTTCAAAATTTTTTCCTAAATTATTCAATTCCTTTAATAAATTTCTAGCACTTAAAAAATAACTCGTTGCTATATCTAAATTAAAATTGCTAAATTCCTGGTGTGCTAATGCTGAAATATATTCACTTTCACATAATTTTTCTAAAGATGTGAAATAATCTACGTCGGTACTTTTTGAAGCTTTAGCAAATTTCATTATTCCTTTCGCATAACTTAAAGCTTTTTCCGCAAGTCCCTCTTTAATTTTATAAAGTTTTTCCTCTTCAACTGTTTCCAATATGTAATATAATATTGTTTCTAAAAAATGTGCCATATATTGGTTATATCCTGTAATTTTAACATCTTTTTTAGGGCGACTTATTTTGAATTCTAATTTTGAATCTCTTATAAATTCACTAAATGACATTTTATTGTTAAGTCTTATTACATAATTAAAATAGTCATCACCAGTTTTCATAATCTTGTCTAGTTCGGTTTTCCCTGTTGAAATTTTTGAAAACGCAGTAGATAACTTATAAAATTCTTTTAATATGCTTCTTACTTCATTAACTTGATTTTTAGCATTTCCAGGTAATTTAGTTATGGTTTTGCTATAATCTTTAATTTTGTTTTTAAGGTCATTTATAAGCGCTTGTTTCTCATTTAATTTTTTTTCCTTATCTTTCTTCTTATTTTTTGAAGTTTTTAAATCCTTTTTAATTCGTTCTATATCTTTAATGTTTGAATTTATTTTAGATTCAGCATCTGAAATCTTCCTTTCTAAGTTATTTTTCTCTGTATTTTGTACTTTATTGAAATATTTTTCCACTGCTCCTATACTATTGCCTTGTTTTCGAAGAAATTCATTTAAAAACATATTTAGCATCTTTTTACCTACATTATATGCCATTTAACTCACCTATTTTATTTAAATAATTATAAATAATTGAAATTTGATTTAATACTTTATTTAGCCTGTTAATTCTGATTTTTTATTTCACACTTAATTTTCTTATTCTATCAAAATTGTGATATAACTAAAATTTATCTTATTCTTTCAGTAAATTTAGAAAGTCAAAATAAAAACTTTATTGGATTTTTTTACGATTTTTATTAGTTATAATAAGCTAAATTTTTTAACGAGATATAACAAAATAAAATCATAAAATTAATTATTAAACGGTTATGTTATCATGACTGAAATGATTGAATATTTCCAAGTCTTGTCTGAAAAAATTGGTCTAATTTTTGAAAGACTCTCCGAATTTGGAGGAACTGATTTATTGAATGCTTTAAACTTAAGTGTCGCTACAAATCTTGAAATTACAGATGAGGAAAAAACCCCTTATCTCTCGCTTGTAATCAGTCAAAACAAGCAGAAAATATTAACAGAAAAAAATCCTGCCATAAATTTTAATATAAGATCCACGAAAGATATGTGGATACGAGTCTTTTCTGGAGAGGAAAGCTTAATATATAATGTAGTTTCTGGGGCAGCAAAAGTTAGCAATTTAAGGGCAAATTGGATGAATGCTATGATGTTTTCAATTTTACTTTCGAGTTTAATATCTTTAAAAATTTTAAAATTTAAATAGAGGGATGAATTTGGATACAAAAGCGCAAAATATTGGGAAGTTTGTTAAAAATTTATCATTTAATAAAATTCCAGATACTGTAATAAAAAAAGCAAAAGATGAAATTTTAGGTGTTTTAGGTGCAATGTAT
>JABXJV010000018.1 GCA_013375355.1 Candidatus Helarchaeota archaeon | reverse complement strand
CATTATCTTGAGGATTAATCTTTCTATATTAAATATAATCAGTCCAAAAAAATTTTAATATGAAAAAAAATGAAAAATCACTAATAAAATTGAATTTTTTAAAATTTATGAATTAATCAGGATAATAAAAAAATTATTTCAAGTAATTATATTTATTGTTATTTTATGAATAAAATCAAATTGATAAACTAACAATATAAGGTAAAATGAAAAGGATAGTTTGCAACATTGTTATATTTCTTTTTATTCTTCCAACAATTATCTTTTCGGAAGAAGGCAACAAGGGGAAGCAAGAAGAGATATGGTTAAAACAGATAATTACAGGACTCACCATAACCCAGGTATCATACAGTAATTGGGTAAAGGGGGGTGAGAATGCACTGTCATGGACTGCCAGCGTTGATATGAAGTTTGAAAAGGATGATAAAAAGAAAAACTGGAGCACAGTCGGGAAATTTGCATTTGGGCAGACCAAACAGGAGAACCTTGAAATCCGGAAATCGGTGGATAAAATCGATATCAGTTCCGTTTATACATATAAATACAAAAGAGCCTTGAATCCATTTTTAGGCGGAACCATTTTAACCCAATTCGCAACGGGTTACGACTATTCCATAACTCCAAAGGTTCCAAAATCAAATTTCTTTGACCCTGTCTATCTCCAGCAAAGTGTCGGGGCTGGTTTTTTACTTAATTCCTCTTTTAAAACAAGAATCGGAATCGCTATCAGGGAGATTATATCAAAAACTTACGCAAAGTGGGGATACACCGACAATCCCGATACACCCGAAATCGAAAAATACAAAATAGAAAAAGGTATTACATCGGTAACCACTGTTTACAAAAAAATAGAAGAGAATTTCCTTATTGATTCCAAGTTGGAGATGTTTTCAAAACTTGACGGCATTAAAAATGTGGACATAAAGTTTGAAAACACATTTACCGCTCAGGTTGCAAAATATATAGTAGTAAAATTTGAAACACTGATATATTATGACAGAGATATTTCAAAAACAATCCAGACCAAACAATCCCTTGGAATGGGATTTAATTTTAATTTATTTTAGTTATTTTTTATGAGAAATTTAAGCATCCTGAATATTCGGGATAGACAAAAAGTAGGTTCTTTTTAAATAAATTATAAATTGATAAAAAATATATATTCTTCAATAAAAATATATTTATTCTAAACAGGAAAACAGAATTAAAAACTTCTTGGAAACAACTTAAATCCTATGGAGAAACTTCTTCCCGGCATAGGATATCCAGCAATAATCTGATAATCTTCATTTGTTATATTGTTTATCTTTCCAATTAATGTCATATATTCATTCAAATTGTAAGAAATCATTGAATCCAAAATTACAAACTGGTCGAGCCTATTTTGGGCGAAATCACTCCCATATCTATCCCATAAACTCTGTGAAAATAATTCAAACCTGAAATCCTCTTTGAAATACTTAAAACTGATATTTATTTTATTTCCCGGATTATACTGAGTTTCATTTTCAGGATTAAGCCAGCAGTATCCAGCAGATAGACTCACATTTTCTGTTGGTTCTGCGGAAATATTTAATTCGGCACCTTTATGAATGAATTCTCCAGTATTCCGAAATGCCACATCAGGAAATTTCCCAGCAACCCTTATAAGATTACTTCCTTTCATATAAAAAACTGACGATTCTATTTTAATTCTTTCCACAGCCTTAAAATTATGACTAATCTCATAATTCCACAGTTTTTCAGGGTCAAGTTCTGTATTTGATGGAGGAAATAGGTAAAGTTCCCTCATAGTAGGAGCACGGAATCCTTTACTTACATTCACTTTTAGAGAGTTTCCATCATTTAAATGATAAACTATTCCGAACTTTGGTATTAATTCACTTTTGCGGTTATAAATCTTTTCGATTCGTAATCCTGTAGAGGCTATAATATCCTTTAAAAACGCCTGCTGAATATGAAAATATGGAGCATATTGATATTCGTAATGCTTACCATAATCATATTCAGGAACTTCTAATACATTCCTGGAATCACCTCCATATCTTTTATAATCAAATCCCGCCGTAATATTAGTTCCAACCATTGGTTTTATATGTTGATAAAATATGAGTCCGTATGTTTTATCATCACTTCTCCATCCATCATATATTTCATGATGGCCAGTATTAGCATGTAATTTAATCTCACCCTTACCATAATTTGATTTATTCAGGATTGAAAAATCAAACCAATTTCTTCTAACATCAAACCAATTATCAGGTGCTGGATTTGAAACAACACCGGGGTCATAAATTTTAAATTTTGTTGAATTATTTCCAACTGAAATCTCCCATCTCTCGGATAAATCATAGATTAATTTAGTCGAAACCATTTTTGATTTATAATCTGATTTTCCCCTGTGTCCATCAGTTCGGTTCACTCCCCCAGATACAAAATATTTTAATTTACCAAATCTTCCTTCGCTTGTGAACTGAGCTTTTAATGTATTAAAAGAACCGGATTCTGCAGTAAAACTATTTCTAAATCCCGATTCAATATTTCTTTTAGTAATAATATTTATTACTCCCCCCATTGCATTAGAACCATAAAGCATAGAAGCAGGACCTTTAATTACTTCAATTTTCTCAATATTATCAATCGAATAAACATCAGGGAGAGGGTGTCCAAAAAGCCCCATAAAATCGGGTCTCCCATCAACAAGGACCAATACACCTGTATTAGGTTTTCCCCCCACGCCCCTAACATTAATGACGCCTGCAGCATCAGTCCCTATTCCATATCCCATTACAGTCTTCTGAGAAATAGTTACCCCTGTGACCTTTTCATCAATCAATTCAAGGACAGTTTTCCCTAATGAATTTGAAATCTCCTCCTCATCGATTATATGAAAAGATGCCGAAATATCTCCTCTTGGAGCATTATATTTGCTGGCTATAATCGATACTTCTTTCTCTTCCACAACTAACGTATCAGATTGAGTTTTCACAATCTGGGAATAACCACTGAGATAGCCAGTCAAACTAAATAGAATCAAACCTGATAAAAATGCAAATTTTTTCATCTTTCCCTCGCTTTCTTGTTTTTTAAATCATCTTTAATAAGGTTTTATTCTATTTTAAAATTACAAACGTATTATCTCGCAAATTTTTCTCCTTTATTTTTTCTTATAAAAAATGATCATTTATTAAATAAAGTTATTGTTTGGGTTCATTAGTATGTTTCTTATGTATTTTTAAACTTGTCGGTACTTCCATTCCTATTTCATTCATTAATTTCTGATTCCCTAATATTTTATTTATCTCTCCATCAACAATAATTCTTCCATTTTCCATTAAAACAACTCTTTTGCATATTTCGAGAGCCATCCCAATGTCGTGTGTTGCGATTATTTTTGTTGATTTAAGGCTTTTTATAAATCGAATAAGATTTTTTCTCCCAGCCGGATCAAGTGCTAATGTCGGCTCATCAAATATTATCACCTCGGGTTCAAGAACCAGCACAGTTGCAATTGCTGCTCTCTTCTTTTCTCCCATACTTAAATGATGCGGCTTTCTTAAAGCACAAT
>JABXJV010000133.1 GCA_013375355.1 Candidatus Helarchaeota archaeon | reverse complement strand
TTAGAACGAATTGGAGATCCTCCTTTAATTGCGAGTTTATTTGACAATATTTCTTCACTTTAAACCTTTGAAAGTAAATTTACTTTCTAGATTAATAAATGTACTTGATAAGCAATGTAATTTTTAGTTACTGCGTCTTCCATCCTACGGTAAGAACAAAGACTATCGATTCTCCTATTATAATAGTATAAAACCTTGATTCTTCTGATACCGGTACCGTTTACACATGCATTTTAAGAACCCGTTACTGTCTCTATAATTATACTCTCTGGACTTTGCCTACTTCCTCCACTGTTCCTCCTAATCCGTAGCCACCATTACGGCCTCTTACTAATTGCCAATGCATTAGCAGATATCAATTGTCTTCTATAATACTTCGATGCTGAAAAAAATATTTCAATGGTCAAATTTCCACGACCAATAAGTGGAAAGGCTCTTAAAAAAGGTGGAAATTTATAAAAAGAATCTGAATCATTTCAAAATAAAGATGGCGCTTTCCACCTACAAGTATAAAAATACGAAACTTAAGAGTTCATAAAAAGAGGTTAAAAGTTGAAAATTCTATTAACGTTACCAAAAAACGTAGATCAGATAAAATCTGGCGGCATTGTTCGCTCCAAAAGAAAATATCCCCCGATAGAATTTCTATATCTAGGCACTATTCTATCTGAAAATCATACTGTAAAGGTGATTGATGGGAATGCTGAAAATATCAAACTTGATAAAATCAAGAAAAATATAGAGAGATATGGGCCAGAGTGGGTAGTTATAAGTTCCGAAGCCTGGGATTTCTGGGGATGTCCATTTCCATATGGAGGACAACTTTCATGGGAAATTGGCGCTTTTGCAAAAGAGAATAATGCAAAAACCATCTTTATAGGCCCATACGCCTCTTTAACTCCTCAGGATTATCTTCATAAATTTGATTTTATTGTTCAGAACGATCCAGAGATAGCTGTACAAAAGATAATAGAAGGGAAAACAAAAGAGAGGATCGTTCGATTCCCTGTTGATTTGAATATGCTTCCGATTCCAGACTTCGATTTGCTTCCTCTTAAGGCATATAAACAGAATGAATATCCAGGTCTCAGTCTTAACAACTTTTTTGTATTATCGGGAAGTAGAGGATGTCCGTTCCCGTGCATATTTTGTCTAAATCCAATACTACAGGGAAAGAAATATCGTCTACGAGATCCAAGTAAAGTAATTGAAGAAATTGAGATCCTAATGGAAAAAGGCATCCGATCTTTTTTCTTTCAAGATAGTATCTTTACGCTAAATAAAAAATGGGCTCAAACAATTTGTTCAGAAATTATCAATAAAGGTTTAGAAATAAACTGGGGAATTCAAACCCGCACAGATTTTACCCGTAAGGACTTAATTAAATCAATGGCAAAGGCTGGTTGCAAGTTTTACAGTCTGGGAGTAGAACATATAGATCCTTCGATTCAGAGAGTAATTAAGAAAATCCAACCAATCGGCCAAGTACTTAAAACTATCAAAATGGTTTTAAATGAAGGAATTGGATGTGGAGTGAATTTAATGATGAACTTCCCCGGAGAGACGTTACGTACTCTGATGAAAAATGCAAAATTTAGAGCTTGGTGTGATAAATTTGGAATTGGGGGGGGCATAAAGCCAGTTATTCCATTTCCTGGCACTGAACTACATAAGATGCAAAAATTTCCTAATTCTATCGATGCGGTCACAATAGAAGCTGGAAGGTACAATAAGAGACCATTCTATTTATTCTACAATATGTATAAGAGATACTTTGATATGATGAGCGCATTACATCTGAAAGACTCTTATGAAATTGTTTTCGATCATCGATCTAATTTGAGTACACCGAAGTCTTTATGATGCTCTTTGAAGCCTAACTTAATTTATTAAACAATAAAAGCGTTTTAGAATTTTTAAATCGACTAAAATAATTTCTATTAACTGGATGAGGAATAATGCGTTATTGTCCACCCAAATATTGGGAAAAACGAGGAAAAACATATCCAAATGAATTTGAAAAATTAGGTTTAAAAAGAACAATTTTATTTAAGATTCAAAAATTTATTTTTAAGAAGCAAATAAAAAAACTTAGCCCTACACAACTACTTGACATAGGATGCGGTTTTGGTAGACTTTTCAATATCTATCAGAAGTATTCTCACAATTTTGTTGGAATAGATATAAGTTTATCCATGCTCATGCATGCCAAAAATAGAAAAAAATCTTTTAAGGGCTGTTCTTTGATTCGCGGGACAGTGACCTCTTTACCTTTTAAAGAAAATGCTTTTGATCTGGTTTTAACTACGGAGGTTCTTCTTCATGTTCCTCCAAAGGAAATTGAAAATGCGCTTTTAGAAATTTCTAGAGTTGCTAAAGAATTTGTTTTGAATCTTGAATTTTTTCAGAGAAAAAGGCCTAAGAAATTATTTCCTCATAACTTTCTTCACGATTATCCCGGAATCTATAAAAAAATCGGATTAAAATGTATCCAAACGACTAAGATCCCTCTTAATAACCAGTTTATTTTTATTTGTCAAAAAGATTTCAGCAAAAAGTTGTAAAAGAGTAAAATTTATCCTATTTTCTGCATACACTAACAGTTGCGTAGTAATTCTTGTGAAAAATCGTGTGTTATAGATGAGGCATTGTGTATACTTAAGAAGTGAAGCAAATGTTATTCAAACCATTAAAAATGTGGAATGTGGATGCATCTGATATTCTTTAATTTTTGAAGGAGGCAATATTACTGAGAATTTGCTTAGTAACACCCATTTTTCCTATTTTTCCCGGAAGTATAGAGGGTGGTGGGAATAACGTCTATCGATTAGCAAAGTGGTTAAAAGATAAGGGGCATAAAGTATCGGTTATTGTACCTAATAGAGTTCTCAGGAATCCTAAGGGAATTGATGTATATTCATTTACGGGGCCATTTAGGAGCGCATATCCTCTTTACAAAATTTTAAGGCTACTTAACAAGATAGATGTAATTCATTGTCATTGGTGCGACTATGTAAGTTTTTTTGCGACCATTCTTGGGAAATTAGCTCGAAAACCGATTATTTTGACGCTATGTGGTTCTGGTATCCGCGAATATCCAAAACATTCAATAACCAGAGTCATGGTTGTTACTTTATTGCAAATTGTAGATAGAGTCGTAGCGATACATAGAGGTTTATTTGAACGCGCACTGAATCTAAAAGCTTCTAGAAAAAAAACTTTAATCATTCCGAATGCTGTCGATGTTCAAAAGTTTAAACCAATCGATGATGCAAAATTTATTAGAGAAACTTATGGGATTGGAAACGCTCCGTTGGTGATATCAGTTGGATTAGCGAAGATAAAAGGCCCGGAGTGCATTTTGAGGGCAATTCCAATGGTCTTAGAAGAAATCCCAAACGCAAAATTTATGTTTGTGGGTACTATCAAAGAACAAACGGAAGATTTGGCTAATCTTGCTAAGAAATTAAAGATTGCTAGGTCCTCAATTTTCTTGTTTGAAATTCCAAACAAAGAAATGCCCAAATACTTTTCTGCAGCGGATGTGGATATACACGATCTTAGTACTTCACACTCAGGAAAAGGTGCATTTGGTATGGCTCACCTAGAAGCAATGGCTTGTGAAATACCTATTATGACTAGGACTTGTGCTCCTCTTATTGACGGCTTTACAGGTCTTTCAGTCACTCCTAATGTCCTAGAAATATCGAAAAAAACCATCTATTTATTGAAAAACCTAGAATTTTGCAGATGGATGGGAAAAAATGCAAGAAAATTAATTATGTTGGAGTATTCTTCTTCAATAGTTCGTGATAGATATCTAAATCTATATTATGAAATTTTATCAAAGAAGCTGCATTGATAATCTTTCTTATTCTTCTCGATGTTACAAAACAAGTTCGAGCAGGCATAACAGACGCGATGTGATTAAAATACTAAGTCTCTAAGAGAAGATGTTGATCAAATGCAAGTAAAGATACTCTGTATACTACCCAAGGACGAAAGGATAGCGCAATCTATCAGAGAAATATATGAGCTATCGTTTAAAAGCAGTAATGTAAGAGTTTATTATGGAAAACCCTTCGACGAGCTTAAGGATATTAACTCGTTTGATTTAATATGTATAGAATCCTGTCAGAATATATCTTCAAGTTTGATAAAGAAATTGCAAGAATATATTCATAATAATGGAAACTTATTTGTCAGCGGTTTTTCTGGATGGTTTATTGACAGTAAAAAAATTGGTTGGAATCCTAAAAGAAACGAATTTGCTAAATTACTAGGGTTGAAAAATCCACCTAAAAGATTGCTTTCTGATCTTAAGCATAGTTTATGGGTTTATATTAACAGATCCATTTCGTTATTTGAAAGGCTTTTCAAGAAAAAATGGTGGACAAGAAATCTTGTTATCTCTCTAGAGAGAGTAAGAGATGAAATTGAATCCCTAAAAAGTTCCAGAATAGGGCTTTATATACTAAGAAAAAATCCCATATTTCCAATTAAAGGAAAGATATGGTTTGAAGGATTAACTGATGAACACACGGTTAAAAAATCTAATTCAAATGTTCGGGTTCTCGCATACCAAGCAAAAAATAGATGGGATGTTCTTCTTCATAAAGTAAAATTACGAAAGAATGTTGCAATAACTCTTAGAGAGGAAAAAAGTGGTGGGAGAATCTTATGGATAATTCGTTCATTACCAGTTTATGCTGCGCATTTTAAACGTAAAATAGATTTTTTTCCCTTTGGAATTGCGATTAATTTTCTTAGGCGAATGGTGTGCTGGCTTACTAAATGTAAATTAATTTGTTTATCATATCTCCCAGCTAATAATTCTATTGTTTTGACTGGTGACATCCATTATGGTTCATATACATGGTGGCATAATATCTCCGTAGAGGAATGGAATAAAAAATGGTACAACATTAAGGAATCAGAACCTACCCTTGCCTTGAGATATATTAATGAATTGAAAAAATATGGACACGTTCCCGTTACCTTCTTTGTAAGTAGTTGTTTTTTTGATTCTGAATATGGAAGGAAATGGGCTGAATTGATGGAAAATAATGGTGTCGAACTTTCGCTTCATGGATATAATAATGAAATTTTAACAGAGATGTCCGAGGAAGAGGTACTTTCTATTTTGAAAAAATCTTTGAAGAGATTGCCAAGTGCAAAAGGTCATCGATCACATGGTTATAGGAGTAACCATAAATCTAGAGAACTTATAGCCAAAGTAGGAATTAGTTACATAAGTGATGATCATATTCCCCATCCTGGCAGTGTTCGCGCATTTTTTGGAACTACCGTCACCCCTCATTGGGCAGGACATTTTGATACACTTTATATAAACCCCACGTCTCTGGTGAAAGAGCAGAGTCTGTATAGTTTCAGAATAAGCATAGATGATTATGGAGGTCTGTGTCCTGGACCAATTCAATTTCAAAAAATCATTGAATATATTCTAATTTATTGGAGAGAGTATTCTCCCGTTTTAATAACCGTCCAAATGCATCCAGTGGTTTCTGGAGGCATTTATGAACAGAGACACGGAGCATTTGCATTGCCCCTGAAAATCTTACTTAAAACTGCAATAAAATATTCATACAAATTTTTTACAATGAAAGAGATTTTGGAATATTTTGAATTTGTGAAAAATCTTCCCTTGTCAGTTTCAATTGAAAACGCACATCTCAAAATTGAAAGCGAAAATTCATTAAAGCGAGATGTGATCTTTGAAATTTATTCTTCGCCCCTCCAAAAAACAGATTTGAACTTAAAGATACAATATGTTAATTTTAGGGCAGGACAAAGTAAATTAAGAATTGAAATGTAGTAACTGTCTCTCAATTAAAGGATAGGATACAACAACTCCTTAAACTAAAATATTTTAGACCACTAAACTCTTTATGATAATGAAACTTTGATAAATGGTAGTTTCACAAAGATAGAATTAATATAAACTTAAAAACTAAGACTACTTTGAAAAAACAGATTTAAAAGAAGAGGACAAGATTTATGAATTTGACTTTAATCTTTGCTCTCATTGGATCAAATATATTTATTTCCTTCGTAGCTTCTTACTTCTTTTATTCAAAATTTCTGAGAGCATATAGGAAATTTTTTGGTTGGAGTGGTCAACCTGAAATAGAATTTGATGAAGAGAGTATTCCCCTCAATGACTATGGACGTCTTGGCGGTATTGGTGGAACAAAGGTTGGTCGCAGATATAATCCAGTTTCAGTATGCTTAATTGCACTTGAACTCTATAGAATTTACAAAAACGAAGTTAGAGTTTCAATATTAGAATTGCCAAAATCAATAGACTTTGAGGAAAGTGAGCTTAACATATCTACAGTTAAGAAATGGTTTCTGGATCTCTCTAACTGGTTGTTAAAAAACAAGAAAAACCGTAGAGATTTATTCGTTTGGGAATATGATTTTCCTGTATATGGGTTTTCTGAAAATGAAATAGATAAGCCATGGATCTCTAGTTTGGCACAGGGGCTAGCGATTAGCGTTTTATTAAAAGCATATGAATTAACAAATGATGATAAATACCTAGAGGCAACTAAAAAAGCCTTAAAGGCGTTTTCAATTCCAATATCTGAAGGAGGAATTCTTTATCTAGATACTAAGGATCAAGGTTGGTGGTATCCTGAATTTGGATATAAGAACCCTCCTTTCGCTTTGAATGGATTCGTATTTTCCCTACTCAGTTTGCATGAATATTATGAATTTATGAAATCAATTGATCCGATACTTAGTGATAAAGCAAAAGATCTTTTTAATAGAGGTGTTTTAGAATTAAAGACACATTTGGAAGAATTCGATGCAGGCTATGGCACATATTATGACTTGCGAGGGCTAAAAGCCTCACTAAAATACCATAAACTTCATGTTTGGCAAATGCAGCAACTTTATTCGAAGACGAAAGAAGAGATATTTAAAGAATTTCACGATAGGTGGGATAATTATACATATAAAATGGAACAAGAAGAGAGAAGGCGCATTCTTAGAAATAGGTTTTTTATTTTCATATTACTCTTGATAATTTTCTCTAGTATTGAGGTAATAGGCTTTTTAGTTTATAATTTTTGATGCAAATTATCATTTCATAGCAATTTTTTAAAGTGTGGACTTTATTAAATGATCTAATGCATTAAGAAGTCTTTTTTTAGAATAAGCAAAACTAATTTGTATGAGTGAAATTGAGATTATTATCAAAAGCTTTTTTTTAAAACAAAAGTAATGGAAGTAAATCAATCTTAATAATTCCCGAAAAAATATAGATAAAAATAAGTCTAATAACTCCTATTTTGAGATCTTTATTATTCTAAATTCTTTTTTTTAGCCTATGAACCTTTAAATTCCCGGATAAGGTACAACAGTACACAAATCTCGGATCTTCTCAATAATTTTATTTTAGTTAAGCTTTTGAACTTGCAAAGATTATAGAATTCGCCCCTAAATATTTTAACCCAGGTAATTCAAAGATTATATTCCCAATGAATGAAAAAAGCTTCTCGATGCTCGTAGGACAAAAACCTAAGATTTTCTTGAATATCGTAAAAATAAAGGTTGAAAATACAAAAATTCCAATTGTTTTCTTAATCTTAAACTTTTGTTTTTTCAATAAATGAAGAATATCAAAAATCTTGTATTCACGCAAGTGCCCTCCCACTTGCAACTCTGGGTCAAGAAATCTATTTGGATCTCCCAAATGTACTCTTGTGATTATACTTGAAGCAATTGTTGGCACTGAGACGATTAGATCATTTATTAGTATTCTTACAATTTCTCTTAGACAATTTTGTGGTGATTGAAGGTGTTCTAATACTTCACTGCATAAGATTACGTTAAAACATTTATCAATAAAAGGGAGATTCTCTGCATCTGCAATTAAGAATTCCATTTTTTTTCTATCTAGATTTTCGTTTTTACTAAATTCTCTTGCCTTTTTAATATATGGCGTTGAAATATCAATACCAACAGCATATATTCCTCTCTTAACCATGTCAGCCACATATAGGCCATCCGCACAACCGATGTCTAAAAATCGTGCACACTTAGTTGCCTTTAATAGCTTATCTATCCAATATTTTCTTTTTAAATGACCATATCCCTTTATTATGGTCGATTGAGAAGTTGCTCTTTTCTTGAAAATCCTCCTTGTTACGCTAATCCCTAATCCTTTTTTGTCGTAAAAATTTCTAAATTTTTTGCGTGACATGATGGTAAACTTTCCGATTGTTTTAAGCTAGTTTCAATGATTAATTTTCTCATATTTTGATTCAGTTAGAGAATCTTTTTTTCCAGCTTTATCTTATATTTTTTCTTCTCATTTTAATAAAATTCATGCGTCTATTCGCATCGCTTGTATTGACTTTAGAATTCATTTATTATTCTTAAGAACTAAATTAAATAGAAAGATGCGCAGATCTAAGAACTTTACTGATGCCGATTAAAATAAAATTAGAGAGATTTTGAGAACTGTATTTGCAAATAGTGGAACAAACGATATGAATTAACTTGAAAATCAATCAGAATAACCTAGAGTGGACTAATAAAGTTTTTCAAACGGTATATCTTTCTACCTGATGGCAAGAGTACCATTTGACAGTTTATTTTATCTTTACCCAAATCTTTAGAGTTATAGAACTCAAAAAATGTTGCTCTTTTTAATGGGATCGAAAAGTGGATTTGAGAATCTTCAAGAGTTAGAGAAATAGATTTAAAATGTTCATAATATTCAATGATCTCTCGACAAGTGTAAAATTTGAAATCATATTGTGTTGAAAGAATAATCAAGTCTTTAAGTGGTAAAGCGAAGTTATTATACTTTTTTTCGTAGTATCCGCCAGTATTTACCGGATGCATAACAACCGTTATTATTATTGGCGAAAAATCTCTCCAATATTTTAAAATAAATTTCA
>JABXJV010000132.1 GCA_013375355.1 Candidatus Helarchaeota archaeon | reverse complement strand
ATTTCCTTCTTTATCTGGAACTAATTTATTTTTAAGGCGAATATTACCAAAAGTTCCTCGCACCATAACCTCATGATTCCCACGCCTTGATCCAAAAGAATTGAAATCTTTTTGATCCACACCTTGAGAAATTAGATATTTTCCAGCAGGGTCATTAGGAGGAATGGCACCCGCAGGAGAAATATGATCGGTTGTAATTGAATCACCTAATAATGCCAGAACTCGAGCACCTTTAATATCTCCCTTCTCTAGCGGTTCAAGAGGAAAATTCTTGAAGAAAGGTGGTTCCTGAATATATGTCGAATTAGGATCCCAATTATAAATTTTACTTTTAGGAACATCCAATTCATTCCATAAGGATGCTCCCTCAAATATTTTGGAATATTGCTTTTTAAACATCTCTGGTTTAAGAACATTCTTCATTACTTGTTGAATCTCTTCCTGCTTGGGCCAAATACTTCTTAAATATACCGGTTTGCAATTTGGATCGTCGCCTATTGGTTCATTTATGAGATCTATATCTACCGTGCCTGCTATAGCATATGCAACTACTAATGGTGGAGATGCGAGATAGTTAGCCTTAATGAGGGGATTTATACGCCCTTCAAAATTTCGATTTCCACTGATTACACCCGAAACAACTAGACTTCTCTCTATTATTGCCTTTTGTACTTTTTCTGGAAGTGATCCGCTATTACCTATACAAGTTGTGCAACCATATCCTACTAAATGGAACCCTAATTTTTTAAGATAGGGCAGCAATCCTGATGCTTCAAGATAATCAATAACCACACGTGAGCCAGGAGCTAAACTTGTTTTTATATGGGGTTTAACTCTCAATCCATGTTCCACGGCTTTTTTTGCTAAAATTCCCGCTCCTATCAATACTGAAGGATTAGAGGTATTTGTACAAGAAGCAATGGCAGCAATTGCAACTGAACCGTGCGTAAAAGTAGGAACCGCTTTAATTAATTCATCTCCTTCTATCTTTATGCCAAAAATTTTTTCTAATGCCTCTTGGAATTTTTCTTTCATACGTCTAAGAGGTATAAGGTCCTGTGGTCTTTTAGGTCCCGCTAAACTCGGCTCTATAATACTTAGATCCAACTCTAAAATATCGCTGAAGATGGGTTCTGGTTCATTGTCAGATGAGAAAAACCCTTGCTTTTTAGTATATAATTCAACCAATTCAACATGTTCTTTTTCCCTTCCGGTTTTCAATAAATATTGGAGGGTTTCATTATCTGTGGGAAAGAACCCCATGGTAGCCCCATATTCAGGTGCCATGTTGGAAATCATAGCTCGATCCGCCAAGCTCAACTTACTTACACCCGGTCCAAAAAATTCAACAAATTTTCCCACAACACCGTGTTGCCTAATCTTTTGAGTAATTGTGAGAACAATGTCTGTAGCAGTCACACCCTCCTTAATTTCGCCCTTAAGTTTAACACCCACAACTTCTGGAATTGGCATGAAATAAGGTTGACCGAGCATAACTGCTTCTGCTTCTATTCCTCCAACACCCCACCCCATAACTCCAAGACTATTTATCATTGTAGTGTGGGAATCAGTTCCAAGAACTGTATCAGGAAAGGCAATTAGATCCCCCTTTATTTTTCTAAGTTGAACTACAGATGCTAAATACTCTAGATTTATTTGATGAATGATCCCTTTTCCTGGAGGAACGACTCTAAAATTATCAAATGCGTTTTGTGCCCAGCGTAATAGAGTATAACGTTCATGATTCCGTTCAAATTCTTTTTTTTCATTATATTCTCTGGCAAAGGGCTCTCCATAACAATCTACTTGAATGGAATGATCAATTATAAGATCTACAGGTATTAATGGATTTATTTCACTAGAGTCCCCTCTAAGTCTTTGCATAGCAGATCCCATAGCAGCTAGATCAACTATAGCGGGAACTCCAGTAAAATCTTGTAGAACCACCCTAGCAGGAATAAATGGTACCTCTTTTTTAGATATATTTCTTGGATCCCATCGAGCTATTGATTCAACATCCTCTTGGGTGATAATTTTTCTATCTACTTGTCGGAGAATCGCTTCGAGCAATATTTTAATAGAGTAAGGTAGACGAGATACATCTGCTATTCCTAACTCTTTAAGCCTATTAATGCGATAGATCGTTATCTTTCTACTACCAATATCGATAACATCTTTAGCTTTAAAAAGATCCATGTTAAAACCCCAAAATTCAATTTATGTAACCATATTCTAACTTTTAATAAGATAAATTGTTTTTCATAGAAGAAATTTTTTTCCTTTTTTTATTATTTTCAATTGAATCAGTAAAAAAGATTAAATTAAGAATAATCTAATTTTATTAAAATACAATATATAAGAATTATCTGATGAAAAGATTAAATATTCATAAATGAAAATAATTGGAGCTATAATATGGTTCATACTTACGGTGAAATGCCGGATGATTTATATTTGAAACCATTCCTCCCCTTATTTTCCTTCCTTTGGCGAGTTTATAAACAATTAGGTTGGGATGGTGTCGATAATTACGAGAGAATGGGTGATGAGGGCATCTACGACTTCTTTGAAACTAGATTAAATGAGTCAATTTACACGTGTAAGGATGTTATTGATGGTAAAATAACTGAGCCCGAGAAAGTCCTCTCATATATTATAATGATTCCAAGTCTTGTTATTCGTAGTGATTTAGTGATTGGGACGCAGAAGTTATTTGGTGGAGAATCTACTGATGTAACATTTGCAGTAGTCCATGACTATAATGCAGAGCTTCTTATTTTACTTAATTGCCACATAGAAGATGGAATTCCGATTGACTGGTATATGATCAGGCAGAATGATGAGATCTTGGACCGCAGACATATGAAATACGGATATAAACTAAGAGAAATACCACGCCGAGTTAAAGATATGACAAAGTCTGCGAATATGCTAATGGATGTATTAAAAGATATCCGTAATGAAAGGACACCTCAATGGAGTAATTCGGATTATTATGTAGGATCTGTAATATCTAGCTGGGCTATTAATTTATTATGCATTCCGAGCAACTATGAGAGTGCTGGAGAAACATATGATGGCTGGGCATCCAAAGAAATATATAAATTACCTGACTATACATTTTCACTCCACCCGTATCCATCTGCCTTTAATATGTTTTTCTATAAAGGAAGAAAGGATTTTTGTAAAATAGTCACATCACTTACAACAAATATGAATTTTTATTTACAACCTTTTGAACCTAGGAATTTAGAGTTGATAAGGATAAGAGTTCCCGAGCTCTTTGCGATTTATCAAGACCAAATTGAAAATGAAGGCGTTCCATACCCAATTCAAACAATTAATAGTCAATATCCCAATATAAAAAGTAAAGATCCAAATATCAGATTTGATAAGAAATATCCAAAAGGTGATTTTATCACACCTGATGACATCGGGCTTGATTTTGAAGAATTTTTACAAGGGGTTTATTTAGATATTAATCATGAGACGCCCGCTAAAAAAATAGATGGAACAAAAATTCTTTCAACTGGAATTGGGCGAAATACGATATTTAAATAAAATTCTTTATTTTAAAGATAAATAATAATATAATAATTAAGAAAACAGGATAAAAATGCCATTTGGAAGTTCCTTCATCCCATATCTAATTTCGGGGATAATTTCAATGGTAATTATAACAATTGTATGTATAACATTAATTCATAGCTATATTAAATCAAAAAACAGTTCTACTATCTTTTATATTTTCTTTTTCATGATGCTCGAGGTGTGGGCATTTGGAACAACCTTTTTTCCTATTATGGATACAATTGCTTCAGCTTTTTTGTTACAAATAACAGGAGTAATATCCGTTTACTTCGGGTTTTATTCGTTATTTATATTCTTAGAATTAATAAACTACGATAAAATAAATGTAGTTAGGGCTGTATTATTTGCCGCCGTTATAATTATTTTTCTTGTTTTAGTTATTGTTGTCTCTCCTTTATTAATAAAATATGAATACCTTCCAAATTTCGGTTATACAAATAAACCTTCTTATTTAATCTCCATTCTTCAAGGAATTCTTCTGATTGGAATTGGCATAGAATATGTGTATACTGCCTATAGGTTAAAAAAAATAGCAGAAACTCCTGCCCAAAAACAGCAAGCAATTTGGTTCATGGCAGGTCCAGCAATTGGAATATTTGGGGTTGCTCTAATACCCATTTTCAGATTGATTATTGATTTTCCGGGCTTTTTATTACTATTTTCTTCTATTGGAATGGCATTATCTGGTATGGCTTTTATCAAAGACCCAAATGTTGCCTTTTTTTTGCCTTTTAGAGTATATAATTTAATGGTAATTGATACTGCGGGAATAAATATTTTCCATCAAAAATTCGGTGGTTCTAAAGAAGTCAATGAAGTATTAGTCTCTGGTATGATTACAGGGATTACGAGCTTTATGGAAGAAGCCTTAGGTGTAAAATCACAATTACGAGCGATTATCTTTGGAGATAGATATGTTTTATTAGATTTAAGGGAAAAATTTGGTGTTTTCATTGATTCAGAAACAGCTTCTAAAACTCTAAAAATATCTCTAAAAAAATTTGCGGACTATTTTGAGTCGGAATTTACCGAACATTTAAATAAATCCACCAAAAATATAAATGTCTATAAGTCCGCTATCAACGGAGTTGAAAAGTATTTTGGATTCTTACCTGGTGCATGGAAATCACAATAAAATTTAAATATTTTTCCATTTCATAGGACCTCGCAGTATGAATTACGAAAAATATTAATGCAACTATTTTTTTTAATCTAACATTATTATTTGGAATCTTAAAGTTCTTCTTCTTTGTTGAAAGTAAAATGACAATATTAAAACATACATCTTATGAAAAAATGAGTGAGAGTCTAAACAAATGGAGACTCTCGAAAAGTGATTATAGCTTATTTAATAAAACAAAGTGGGTTGTGACCGAAAAAATCCATGGTGCCAATTTTTGTATCCATACCGATGGAAAGACGATTAAATTCGCTAAAAGAAAAAAAATATTACCCGAAGAAGAGGATTTTTTTGGACATATTTCTTTAAAAGAATATTTGGGACCGAAAATATTAAAGTTATTTGCATTAATTAAAGAAATAAATGAAAAAATAGTTCAAATTTCAGTATATGGTGAGCTTTTTGGAGGAGAATATCCACATCCAGAGGTTCCTCCTAATCCAAATATTCAAGCAATTCAAACTGGAATATATTATTCTCCAAATATCGAATTATGTATATTTGATATTGCATTCACAGATGGCTCTGGAAATAGAGATTATTTAGACTTTAATCTTCTTGAAAACTTTTGTAAACAATTAAGCCTATTTTTCACCGAACCTTTATTTATTGGCAAATTTAATGAAGCTATTAATTATAAACTTGGATTTAAAACTAGTATTCCACGAAAATTGGGTTATCCACCACTTAAGAATGTTGAAAATAAAGCTGAGGGAATTGTTATTAAACCTTATAAGAGTTTCTTTATAACAACTAACAAGGGTGAGTTAAGACCCGTTTTGAAGAAAAAAATCCCTGAATTTTCAGAAGATAAACGCTACCAACAAGCTCGTAAATGGGATTATTCTCAACAGTATAAAAAGAAACAGAAAATAAAAGTTGATGAAAAATTTTTAGAAAATGAGGTAATCCCTTTAATCACAAGACAAAGATTAAATAATGCAATTTCTAAAGTAGGAAAATTAACAAAAAAAAATAAAAAGAAAATTAGAAATGAACTAACAGAAGATGTTTTAGAAACTTTAAATGATAATTTTAATAATTTTTTTGAAAATTTAAAGCAAGATAAAAAGGAAATGATTTTAGAAGTTATTAGCAAACAAATTTCAAAATTAATAAAGTAATAATTTTAAAATTTCGGGTGTTTTAATGAGTAAAGATAATAATAAAAGACTGAACAACAAAGTAACACTCATAACGGGAGCAGGATCTGGAATCGGAAGAGCTACAAGCTTAAGATTTGCTAAAGAAGGAGCAAAAGTTATTGTTGTTGATATAAATGCCGACACTGCTCAAGAAACTGTAAAAATGATAAAGATGGAAATAAAGGGAGAGGCAATAGCTATTGGATGCGATATTAGTAATAAAAACGATGTCAAATCTATGGTGAAACAGGCATCTGATCAATTTTCTCGTATAGATATACTATTTAATAACGCAGGGATTGGAACATATTCACTAGGAGAGCTTACTAATATAAATGTAAAAATTTGGGATGAAGTAATGAATGTGAATTTACGTGGGACATGGTTAGTTTCTAAATTTATTGGAAAAATAATGAAAAAACAAGATATAGTTGGTGAGTTGCGGGGTAAAATTATTAATAATGCATCGATGGCTGGAATACTTCCTTCAACCCCCCTGGGAGTTTATTCAATTAGTAAAGCT
>JABXJV010000017.1 GCA_013375355.1 Candidatus Helarchaeota archaeon | reverse complement strand
GGGGACCTGGTTCAGGCATCATTATTTTGCTCCAAACGTCTGTATATTTAGCATCCATATAATATCCCATTCCAATTGTTGCACCTAAATTGCGAATTATTAGACTGATGACCAGGACTGCGATTATTGAAGCAATCCATCTCAAGATTTTTACTTTTTTTAACGGCATAAATACCTCACTTAATTTGGTTAATTGTTTACAGGGATTTCTCGACTCCGCCCTATCTCCCTTTACAGCGGTGGGGCTCCGCTCGAAATGACATAAATGTCTTCATCTGTAAATAATATATATGATAATGTCAGAACCATACTGTTTACAAAAATTATTAATAATTTTTTTAGCAATTAAATTGTTATGAAAATAATAATTAATTTTTACTTTTTTAATGCAACACTTTTGGAGAGGAACATTATTATTTATCTATTGAAAGCCAGACAAAATATTGTATGCCATATATCGGCAAGCAGTTTTACTGCGGGTTCTGCCGCATTATTTCTTGCATTATCGGATTTATTAAAATCATCCTCGTATATTCCCATAATAATAGGAACAGCCTGTGCCCGAGCATTAAGTTGCATATTATTAAATCTTGGGATAATGTTATTTACTGCTTCAAACAGGGTTTTGCCCAGTTTTTTGACAGAATAGTTTGAAATGATTAAATTTTCCATATCAGGTTTTTCGACTTCGCTGTGAACCCTGAAATTTTTTAGATTTGGCGGTGGTGGAAGCAGTTGCGTTAGTAAAGCATTATTAATCACGTGAACAGGACAGGAGTAATCTTCTATATAATGGCTGAGGGTGCCTATATGTCGAGCCGCCTCTTTTATATTGTTTGCTCTAAGTAATTCAATTGACTTTTCCATAAAATATGTGAGAATGTAAAAATCGTGCATATTATCAAAATTTGTTATGCTTCCCATTATATTGCCAGATAGATTTTCGTCTGAGTGATGAAATATTGTACTACTTTTAATAAAAGGTATCTCAATATATGGTTTCAAAGCTTTTTTAAATTCTTCTTTTCTATACATATCTGGATAGACACAATATGTATAAATAATGGAATCTCCATACGCTGCTAACAAATCAGTTTCCCACTTGGGCAGGAGATTATAGGCTTGTTTGCTTATAATTGGGTGATTTTTTCCTCCCCATCCAAATGATTTTATTGGTGTGATAAAGAAAAATAAAAATATGAAAAAGTAAAATAAAAAATAAATTTTACTTCTCATTTTTAATGGTATTGATAATTTCACGATATTATCCTTTCTTTTTAGTGATTTTGGTTATAGAACTTTGGCGAGTTTTAAATTCTCAATTTTTTTGTGAAGGGGGTTAAACAAAAAAATTTTCAAAAATAGATATAATCTATAATAACCTCACCGACGGCTTTCAGGCTTTCAGAACTGCACTTATCGGGAGTATCTTGAATTGTATGCCAGTATTGATAATCAAAGTCAATTATATCTATAGATGGAATTCCTATTTCTGCAAGGATACGGTGGTCGTCTAAAATTTCGCCATAAATGCTTTGGTCAAATTGTTTAATTCCTAATTTTCGAGCGCGGTTCCAGATGTCATTTACAAGGTCAGGGAAATGATAGTTTGAAAATTCTTCTTTCTGAATTCTCAAATCTCTGTCTCCAATCATATCGAGTAATATGGCACATTCATAGCCCTGGTAAGGCGGGTTTTTGGAAAAGTATCTTGAACCTAAAAAATATTCATCAAGATTGCCCTCTTCTCCGTAATCCTCGCCATCAAAGAATACAGCGTCGATGGTAATCGGAGGCGGGAATTTACTCATAATTCTGGATAATTCAAGTAGGACCGCAGTCCCGGATGCTCCGTCGTTGGCTCCGAGAATGGGTTTGTTTCGGTTTTCCGGGATTTTATCTCTGTCGGCTCTTGGTCTTGTATCCCAATGTGCACAAAGGATT
>JABXJV010000131.1 GCA_013375355.1 Candidatus Helarchaeota archaeon | reverse complement strand
TGCATATCCAATCATAGAAGCCTTCAACGAATATGTGCCAGGGGGGATATTTATTATGAAGAAAAAGCCGCTCTCATCAGTCGCTGCTCCAAGAGTTGTTCCCTCTATCATAATATTTACTCCTGGAAGTGGCTCATTACTCTCCGAATCTAATATTGTCCCCTGAACCTTGCCTGTCGTTCCTGCATATATTCCCATATTAAAACTTAAGAATATAAGCAGGAAAATACTCAAAAGTCCCGTAAAACTAAATAGCAAGAACTTTTTCATAAAACCTTCCTCCTTTTTTCAATTAAATTAAACAATTTATTTTTTTTCCATTTCCCAACACTTCCCAAAAAAAATCTAATACTTTATTTTCGCAAAAGATATAGGATATTGAAGATATAAGAGGGGATATACCATCTCCTGCTAATAGTATATTATATAAAAACAAGACCTTAGAATGATAAATCCAGATTAGCAACCGAATGTGCTTCTATTTTTAAAAAATTTAATATAAGTTGTATAAAAAGTCAAGTAAAAAATACTATTTTTTCAAAATTTAAAAGGCGTTGAAACTCAAACAGTTTTTGGTAATTTCTAAAAATATATATTTCTTTCATACATAGTAAAAGATATTCTGGAAATTACACTGCAACTTTCGGTTAATCAATAATCTCCCAAAAAATAAATTAATACTTGCCTTTTAAATTTTACATAATTATTTTTAAAAAGAATAAATTAGATATATCATAAAAAGATGAAAACGATTCTTGAGGAAAAATTTTATAACAACATCTCAAATCCATTAATAGAAAATCTTCTATCCTCGACAGTCAAAACTATTACAGATATGAGTGAGGCTGATAAAGGGATATTTTTTCTCTATAATCCATCAGAAGATAGATATGAACTCCTTTTCACCATTGATAAGGATGGAACTTACAAACATTATGGCATTCAATTTGACGACGACACATTAAAATTTATATTTCAATCGAATTCTTTTGTAAATATAGATTCAGGAGATAAATATCAGGAACATTTTGATAAAATATCTTCCCTTTTAGGCAAAAGATTTTACAGTTCTATCCTATCAGAGATAAAATTTAATGGATACAAATTCGGATTTATCGAAATTTTAAGGATTGCACCTTCTAAAAAATTTACTGAAACCGAAGTTCAAATTGTGAAAAAAATGATAAATTTTGCTGAATCAACGCTGAAAGGGAGCGTATTTCCAAGCCTTCAAAGATTTAGTGAAATAGATAAATCGGGAATAAAATTAGACCAGATAGACTTTGTCATAGGAAAAAGCCCTACATTTCGAGAGATACTGAAAAGCATTTCAAAAATCGCAAAATCTCCCTCAGCAGTTTTATTGATGGGAGAAAGCGGAACTGGAAAGGAGATTCTTGCAAAAACTATACATAATAATTCCGACCGAGCCAATAGACCGTTTGTGAGAATAAATTGTTCAGCAATTCCAGAAACTCTGTTGGAGAGCGAACTCTTCGGTTACGAAAAGGGAGCATTTACAGGAGCAGTGTCAAGGAAGATAGGAAAATTTGAACTTGCTGATAAGGGAACAGCATTTCTTGACGAAATCGGTGAAATGCCCCTCAATCTTCAGGCAAAACTTTTAAACTTCATTCAAGAAAAAGAATTTGAAAGGGTTGGTGGAACAAAAACAATCAAAATCGATGTTAGGATTATTGCCGCTACCAATAAAAATCTCGAAGAGGCTATCGAGCAAAATCAGTTCCGAGAAGACCTCTATTACAGGCTGAATGTATTCCCGATTTACCTGCCTCCATTAAGAGAAAGAGCCGAAGACATTCCTTTATTCATAGAATATTTCATAGAAAAATATAATGAAGAACTCGGGAAAAAAGTGAAAGGGATTTCTGATGAGGCACTATTCTTACTGAAGAACTACAACTGGCCTGGAAATATAAGGGAACTTGGCAACATCATCGAAAGGGCAATGGTTATTGGCTCAAAAGATGTAATTACACCGCAGGATCTCCCCCATGAAATTTTCGGCATATTAGGAAAAGTGCGCAAGCCAGCTAAAGAATTTAGTCTCAGAGAAGGTGCTTCATCTCTTTGGGAAGTTGAAAAAGGAATTATCGAAAGGGCTCTGCAAGAATGTAACTACAATCAATCCCTTGCAGCAAAGAAATTAGGCATCTCGAGAAACCACCTCCGATATAGAATTAAAAAATGGAATATATCTATTAAAAATAATAACAAACCCGTCGAGTCTTAAATATGAAAAAAATAAATTTTTCAGCCTTTTTTTTGATTTTATTATTTTTATTTCCTTTCCAGAGCGAGGAATATTTCGACCAACTGCGGAAGCAGATGGTAGAATGGCAACTAAAAAGCAGGGATATCGCCGACCCAAAAGTACTTGAGGTAATGGGAAAAGTCAAAAGGCATCTTTTTGTTAGTAAAAACTTGAGAAGTGAAGCATATGCTGACCACCCTCTTCCAATAGGTGAAGGACAGACAATCTCCCAGCCATATATTGTAGCCCTTATGACCCAGCTTCTTGATGTGAAACTAGGGGAAAAAGTTCTGGAGATTGGAACAGGCTCAGGATACCAGGCAGCGGTTCTCGCTGAATTGACTGACTCCGTTTACACCATTGAAATTAAGGAAAAACTTGCTGTTAGTGCAGAAAAAAGGCTGAGATATTTAAGATACTATAATATAAAAGTGAAATACGGTGATGGATATTATGGATGGGAGGAATATGCTCCATTTGATGCGATAATCATTACCGCCGCTGCAAATCATATCCCACCTCCTCTTGTCAAACAGCTCAAAGAAGGGGGAAGACTCCTACTTCCACTTGGAAGCACAAGATACTGGCAGACACTTACTATGGGGACAAAAATAAGTGGTGAACTTACAAATATTAGGCACATTACTGATGTGATATTTGTACCTATGACAGGAGAAATCTTGAAAAGATAATAACAAAACTCTGATAAATTTTAAATAAAATTCATAATCTCGGTATCAAAAATTAGAAGTTGAAAACTTTAAAATGCAAAAAAATATTGAAGAAATCCTAAAAATTTTGAGATATGCCATAAAGCAAGAAACAAATGCATTTATGGGTTATTACACCGCAAGCAAAAACGTTGGGGCTCAAGAACTTAAAGGAACTCTGCTCTATCTGGCTGAAGAGGAAAGAAAACATAAAATTATTTTATTAAAAGAATATAATAACTTATTAAAAGTGTATGGTTTAAATAATACTAAAAGAATCCCAAAAATAAAAGAATATGAAATCAGATACAGGATTTCCAAAAATTATAAACCAAAATCACTCCAAATAATTCCAGAAATTGATCTATCAGGGGTTTCTTTTCCAATGGAAATTGTTGGCGGAGATTATTTGGACACATTTCCAATCAGAGACGATGAAAAAGGGATAAATAGACTGGGGATAATTCTCTACGATGCTATGGGGCATGGGCTCCCTGCTACATATATAAAATCTATAACCAGATCAATATTCCAGAAATTAGGAGAAGATTTTTATAATAATAAAAATGTTAAAATATTTAAACCTTCCAAAATCGTTACAGAAATTAATAGAGTAATCACTAAAAAGTGTCAACATGAAGGTTTTTTTGTTACGCTATTTTACTGTGTAATTGACCCCGAAAAGGGAAAACTTTCCTATACATCTGCTGGACATGAACCACCAATTTACATCAGTAAAAATAATCATTTAATAGAACAGCTAAC
>JABXJV010000016.1 GCA_013375355.1 Candidatus Helarchaeota archaeon | reverse complement strand
TGGCCTCGCTCAACTCAATTATTCAATTAATGCCTATCATAATTCTAAAGTAAATGTAGAAAATGGAACATTGGGTCTAGTTAGATTATTTAATGACACAACAACTAAAATTAATGCCACTGAAGTTGTTATGCCCAGCAACACAGGTATTGCAGCAATATTAACCGCACACAAAGCTTATTTTGAAGCAAATAATTCGGATATTAAAGCAATTCTTTGTTATAGAGAGGACAAATCAACACAATATGCTGGAAAAGTGACAAACTCTGATGTCTATATGGTATATTTACTCGGTTACACAAGATTAAGACTTGAAACAGTTACGGTCTATCTTTATGCTATTGTTATGGCAGGTGTAGATAATCGGGTATATGCTTTAGAAGTAATTAATAGCACATTTTTTCCTGCTTTTGGAGCTACTCTTAGTGCAGTAAGTTGGGCACCTACAGCTTAACCCTTTTTTTTTTTAAATGACCTTTTGGCATTATTTTAAATATTTTAAGTTATTTTTTTAAATAGTTTAATTGTGCTTCATAATCATTTAAGTATTTTAATTCCACTTACTATTTCATTTTGAACTTAAAATAGGATGAAAATGGATAAAAAAATCGATAAAAAATTTAGTTGTGTCATCGTTCCTTCGCTCAAGACTATTTTAAAAACTAAAATTTTATTTTTTCAAATCCCAAAACGTCAAAGAACAACTAATATAATACCTATTATTCATTTAGAGGTCGAATTCCATTTTATCAATAAGGATAACTTAAGACCATTAAAAATTAAACAATCCGATGGTCTTTATTTGCAACATAGACCTTTTATGAAGCTATTAAAGAATGCTGAAATTATATATCTGCCTGAAAAATTTCGTGAAAAAATTTTAGATATTTCAAATATGCTTAAATTATATCAGATAAATTATGAAATCGAACAATTTTGCAGACTATGTTTATTAAAAAATAAAGTATCCATGCTTGACAACAAAAATGCAGTATTTAGTTATAATGAATTTCTTTGTCCTAATTGTGCATTGGACGAATTAATTAATGAATTAAAATTTCTTGGGTTTAAACCATCAAAACCATTTCTAGATCGGATGCGAAATATTTTATTGGAATTAAAGGATGTTAAAAAAGTCCTTCCTATACTTAAACCAAATTTTGATGCTTTTAAAAATCCAAAATTAACTTTCTTTGATAAAATCAAGGTAAGCACTAAAAAAACAGGATACTTAAAGGTTGAAGATTTAAATATTCCAAATGAATTTATTCAAGTTCTTAGAAAAAGTGGTTATGAAGAGTTACTACCCGTTCAAGATTTAGCAATTCAGAATGGGTTATTAGAAAAGAAAAATTTGTTAATTGTTTCATCGACTAGTTCTGGAAAGACATTAATTGGTGAATTGGCTGGAGTTGCTAGAATTATTAGAGAACGAAAATATAAAGAATCCAATGGCTGTTTAATCTTTTTAAATCCATTAAAAGCAATGTCTAATCAACAAAAGCTAAGGTTTACTGAGAGATATTCAAAATTGGGAATAAATACAGCAATAAAGGTTGGAATGTCCCAAATAAATGTTAAAAATGAAGATTTGGTTATTGTTGATGATGATATTAAAACCGCAGATATAATTACAGCAACTTATGAAGCATTTGATTATTTATTAAGGAAAGGAAATATAAAAAATGAGATAAAACAAATTTCAACCTTAGTATTTGATGAATTTCAAATGATAGGGGATGAAGAACGGGGACCCATATTAAATGGTCTAATTTCACGAATAAAAATATTATTTCCAAATGTTCAATTAATTGGTTTATCTGCAACTATTAAAAATGTCAATGACGTAGCTAAAAAATTTGAATTACTTCCAATCATATATAACGAACGACCTGTTGCTCTTGAACGTCATCTAGTTTTATGTAAAATAGAAAACGATAAACTCTTTAATCTTGCTAAGCTTATTCGTGGAGAGTATCAAAATAAAAGTTCGTTCAAATTTCAAGGATCATCTATAATTTTTACTAATTCCAGAATAAGATCACATTTAATATCAAATGAATTATCTAACAAACATGGCTTACATGTAGTTGCTTATCATGCTGGGCTATCTTATTTTCAAAGAAAAGCTATAGAATTTGCTTATGAAAATGGAAATTATCAAGCTATTATAACTACTTACGCATTAGGAGCTGGATTCGATTCGCCAGCATCCCAAGTAATCTTTGAATCTCTATTTATGGGTATAAATGCGATTAGTCCAAATGAATTTCACCAAATGTCTGGTCGTGCTGGACGTTATAAAATGCATGACATGGGAAAGGTTATACTCCTAGCAGAAATTGGGAAAACGCTTCATGTAGAAAAAATGAGTGAAGATCAAATCGCGCTTTACCTATTAGAAAGTCAACCAGAAGAACTTGATCCCATCTTTGAACCAGACAAAATTGTTGGAGAAGTTCTAGCTTCAATCTCCTCAGGATTAAAGAAATTTCATGAAATTGAAAATTTTTATGATAATATCTTTAATGCAGAAGAAAATCTAACTATTATTTTAGAAAAACTTAAATCAAAAAAGCTAATTTATAAAGAAAATGAAGAATTTTATGCTTCTAATTTAGGAAAAGCTATTGCTCTTTCTTTCTTTACCCCAGAGGAGGCACTCTTAATAATTAAAGAATTGAAATCGCATTTAGATCCTTTAAAAATTGCCATAACATCTGATTATTTTGAAAATATCTATATTTCTGAAAAGATTAGGAATGAAATGACCAAAATTTATAAAACTCAAATCCCAACGAGGTTTTTTTCATCCACATTAATTGATTTTGCTGAATTATTGAAAAAACATAAAAAGAAAGCACCATCTTGGCTTTTAGACCTTGTAATGAATTGGTATTTCCATTTTTTTAATTGTGAATGTGAAGACAGACCTTACTGTGAGTGTCAATTCTTAAAATCAAACCAAAAAATTGTGGAATTTCGATTTGAAGGATTAAGCCCTATGGAAATTAGTAATAAAATGGAAAAAGAATTTGGATTAACAGTCTATACCGGTGATATTTTTAGATTTTTAGACAATTTAATTTACAAACTTAATGGAATTGGGATGATAGCAGATAATATTGGCTTATTAGAGATAAATGAAAAAATAAGTAAGTTAAAAAGAAGAATCGAAAATCCTTTAGAATTTAAATAATTATGACCTAATTAGAATATTTTCGCAAATTTATTTAATAAAAATATAAAGTCTATTTAAGGAATTGGATTATTCCATAAATTAGTTCAATTCCACCAAAAATCCAAAATGGAATACTTAACCAGTAAAATTCTGGAACTAAAGTCGCAGCTCCTATAATTGTAAAAATCAAACCGATAGAAATTCCCATTATTCCAAATCCGATATCATAAATCCCGCTTTTTTTAGGCTCCTCACTTGGAAATCTCCTTATTTTAATAATTGAACCTATAACGGGAAAAGTAAGTACCATGGGAAATAATACCAATGAAATAATAGTTGGTGAGAGTAATTCAACACTTATACGAATATTCGGAGACCCAATTGCCTGAAAGATGCCAGTTGCATTAAATAAAATAATAGTTAGTATAATAAAAGTAATAAGACGATAGATAATACTCACAACGGCCGATCCTAAAACTTTAGAGATATTTGGAAATATGGCTGCTGCTGCCAAACTTTTTTTTGCTTTAATATTTTGGTCAAATCGCTCTTCTATATATAATTGTAAATGTTGAGCATCATCATCATCTAATAATTCCTCTTTCACTCTTTTTTTTATTTTATACTGTTCCTTTTTTAATTTCTTTCTTTTTTCCATCATCTCTCTTAAATAATCAAAAGCTTCACTTGAAAAGAATCTTCTTACTGATATGGAATGAACTTCCACTGTCGGTTCTTCTTCAATTTTGGACTCTTTTATTTTCTCAATCCGTCTTTCTAATTTATCGATCTGTTCTTGTAATCGTTTACTCCGTTCTTGTGTTGGGAAGTATATTTCTTGAAAATAACTAGTTTGAAGACTAATTTCTAAAAAGAGTAATGCAAAAAATGTAGATAAAAATTCAGGACTAATTAAATACGTGGAAATGGGTGTGTAATAGTATTCATAAATTAAAAGCCCAATTATATTTTGTACCTCTTCTGGTATTAAACTAGAAAAATATAACAAATTTAATATTGTTTGGTAAATATACGGCTTTAATCGAATTGAAAGTGATAGATTGGACAAATCCATAATAATAAATATAAAATCAGGGAAATATGATTGCGAAAAAGTATTCCAAAAAACTGTACTTATTATTATTAGGAAGAAATAAAGGATAGAGATCATTTTCTTTTTAAATATTGAATAAATAAATAAGAGTAAAAAAACTGCAGTCAATCCGATGAATGCAAAACTAGCAATTAATCTTATTAAATCAGCGAGACCGGGAGATACAACCCAAGTCATAAATAAACTATCAAATAGTTCAACGAATATCGGTGTTAAAGCTGCCATTAATATTATCATTATTACAAAAATAAAGCTTACAATACTCCAATTTGAATTTCTGGTATATACAAAATAAATTAGAAAAATAATTGATGAAATCAGAAAAATAATAAAAATTGATCGATAAAAAGATATGAAAAAGGGGAAATTCGGTACTCCTGAAATTGTAAAGAGTATAGTTCCTAAATATCCGCTGAATTGAACAAATGCTGAGAAATTGAAAACATTCGCAGAAAAAACAGAAGAAAGTCCAGCCACCGTTAAAATATATGCTATTATTGTGAAAATTAAAAAAATTATAACTGAACTGAAAAATTTGCTTTGCTCCATTAGATTAGTCCCATTCCCTTCTTTTTTGCTTTCAAAAATTCGGATATTACTGTTGGAAAGTAATCTGCAGGTGAAACATTTATTACATTTACATTTAGTCTTGCTAAGGATCGAATTAAATTCATTCTTTTTTCCCACAATTCTTCTGCGATTGCTTGTGCAAGAGCTCGATCTACTGCTCTTAACTCTTCAGGTCTTGCTTCAAACCAAGGACCAAATGGACTTATAATTATTATATTGTGATTATATGACCTTGCAAGTTGTATGGCTTTTAAAAATTCATCCTTTATATCTTCCATATCAGTTAATAAGAAAAAAAAACTGCTTTTTGGAAGTCTTTTTACTACGAAATCCATTGCTTCATATAAAACTTTCTTTCCTGATGCTTGAACTTTTGATAAATTATCTAGAATTTTAAAAAAATTGTCACGTCCTGGTTTTGGAGGCAAATAATAATGCATCTTATCAGAAAAAGTTAAGAGTCCTATGGAATCTCTCCTTTCTTGAGCTAAATTTGCAAGTAACACACTTGCTCGAATGGTATACTCAAGTTTGTCTTCTTCTATTTTCCCTCTTGACATAGAACTAGAAGCATCCAATAGTATTAGAAACCTAATATTTTTTTCTGATTCAAACTCTCTTACCATATGTTTTCCCGTTCTTGCTGTTGCTTTCCAATCAATTCTTCTGTATTCATCTTCAGTAATGTATGGACGAATTCCATAAAATTCAGAACCATATCCCTTTTGTCTTGTAGCATGAGTTCCAAACATAAGGCCTTGACGTCGGCGGCTAGCAAATGCTTTCATCCTACGGACATCTTCATAACTTGGATACACTATAATTTCTGTAATATTTCTAACTTTAGATGATTCAAAATGAAAGCCCAACCGATCTCTAATAATAACTTGTGTAGGTCCTAAATTATATGCCCCTCTATTTTTTGCCATTAGGACATAGGAATATTCTATTTCTTGTCCCTTATCTAAACGTGTACCTATCCAGTTTTCTCCTAGTGCTAAGATAAAATTTTCTGGAAATATATCGTAAACCTCAATAAATTCATAGCTTCTATTTCCTATATTTCGTAATTTAACTGTTACATGAATAAAATCATTAGCAAATACTTTTTCTTTGTCTAAATTTCTTTCAAATTCGATATCTTTCAAATCTACAGAATATTCAAATATAGGAATCGAAATTACTGTGCTCAAAACGCAAAAAATACCTAGAAATATCAAATAGTAATTCATTAATGAAAAACCTAAAAATAGAAAAAAAAGTCCAGCAAGAATTAGAATCCTAGCCCGAATTGTTAACATAGGTTAAATTGCCTCAAAAATGTTTTATGTTGGGACATCGACTTCGTTGAGCATATCTGAAATCACTTTATCTAAGGATACTCCTCCTAGCTCTATTTCTGGTTTTAATATTATTCGGTGTAAAAGGACATGCTTTGCAATGGATTTAATATCATCAGGGGTACAATAATCTCGACCTAAAATCGCTCCTCTAGCTTTGGCTCCTCTTAATAATCCTATAGAAACTCTAGGACTTCCTCCAAGAAGAACGCGAGTGTCATTTCTCGTTTTAAATACTATATCCCTAATAAAATCCATGATATCTTCATCAACATGGACCATTTTAACAGATTTTTGCATAGTCGCAATTGTCTCTTGATTTGTCACACTTTCAACTTCAACTTCTTTTGGATTGTGCATCATCTTTATTAAGTCAACTTCTTCTTTTTCAGTGGGGTATTCTACCATAAGCTTGAATAGAAATCTATCTACTTGAGCTTCGGGTAGAGGATATGTTCCTTCCATTTCGACTGGATTTTGTGTTGCTACCACCATAAAAGGTGGAGCTAATAAATGTCTCGTTCCTTCTATAGTCACTTGTTTTTCTTGCATACATTCGAGTAGAGCTGACTGAGTTTTTGGTGGTGCTCTGTTAATTTCATCTGCAAGAATAATATTTGCAAAAATAGGACCCTTTCTTAATATAAAATCACCTGTTTTTGCATCAAGTACATTAGTGCCTATAATATCGGCGGGTAACATATCAGGGGTGAATTGGATTCTTTTAAAAGAACAACCAAGCACTTTAGCAAAATTTTTTGCCATGTGTGTTTTTGCAACGCCAGGGACACCTTCAAGAAGAACATGTTCATTGCAAAGTAATGCAATAAATATATTCTGAATAACTTCTCCTTTTCCTACAACTACCTTTCGAACTTCTGACAAAATTCTTTGTGCGTTATCTCTGACATCTTTTAATGATAGAGTCGTACTCATCTTTTAAAACTTCCTTGAATATATTTTTTTATTTTTTTTCGATTTTTACTTTATTTGATCATAACACCATTTCATTTCATTAAATACTAGCAGAAATGTGGTTTGATTTGTTATTTTCATCAATTTTTTATCAACACGTTCAAATTTAGCTAAATTACGCTTCATTCTAAATATATTGACATGAGGTTTAATTTTCTTAATAATTTCAATAGTCTGATTAGGATCATAACTTTTTATTTCAATACTTTTTACTATGCTTCTTTTTAATCGCCTATATAATAAACTAATGGCTCTATTATATTGTCTTTTTCGTTTATACCATTTCATTCTTTCACTAAATATGGATTCACCCTTTGTTTTGACAATTTTAGATTTTTTAAGGATTTTTGGTTTTTCAATTTTTGGAAGCCACCTACTTAACATAGCATATAACAACAAAGGTAATACTGGAATTAGCAATAAAATTCCAGATGATACATTTATAAACCGTAAAAATAAACTAAAGAATGAAGGAAAAGTTTTTTGTTGTTTTGATTCATCAAAAACTACAAAATGTGGTGTATTATTGGCCAAATTATTAAGTAAATTCATAGCAAATTGTGAATTATCGTATTTTTTGCTTAAATGAGGCAGATAAAAAAGATTAGTAAAAATTTGAGGTTGGGAAATTAATAAAACTCTTTTATTTGCGCTAAGGGCAGAGATCCAAAAAGAACCATTCATATCCATTATATCAAAATAGTAATTAGCATTTGTATCAACCCAACATGACGAACTTGTTTGAGCAATTACTTCAGTTGTACTAATATTGTAATATCTTATAATTTCTAACATCGCTGAATTAAGATCATAACTGTTATTTACAATTATTGAAACATTAAGTGGAGGGTCCCTTAGAAAATCATTTATTACATCATAAAAAGTAATATTTACACCCTCTAAAATCTCCTTCGCAAATTTATCTTCAAAAATCATGCCAAAGTTTATTCCTAAATTTAAGGGTGTAGGTTGGGTTAATAGAATTTCATTAACATCTTGATTATATGGTGCTTGAATATTATCAATAATAATTCCATAGGGTAATCCATTGAATAAGAGATTTTCAAAAAATATTGTAGATTTTGATGGATCATCTTCATAAATAGACCCAGAATAAAAATTATTATCAAGCCAGTATGAAAATTTAGGAGAAGTTTGTACTACTTCATCCGAAATAAAACGGGTTAATTTATCAATATCTGAAAATAACGGATCTTCAAGTATTTTTGAAAAATTAAATTCCTGAGTTAATGTAATATTTAAAAACATTTCATAAAATACCTCTTTAAATGGGTCTACAAAAAAATTACTCATCAAATTATTTAACAAAGTAAGTTCGGATCCAGTGCCAAAATTGGATGCTAATAATAATTTTCCTCCCCCTGCAATAAAATCAATGAGCGTCATTATTTCAAAAGGATCAAAATATTGAACTGGAGCTAGTTCTATGAGAATAGTATTTTTACTAGGTAAAATATATAGAGAATTTAAGGATGATGTAATGGTCAAAGGTATGTGACCAGATTCTGATATTGTTCTATAATAAAATGCCGAAGTTCCCTTTAAACCATTATTAAAAATTGAATAATCATTTTGTTGGATAATAAGATTTTCAAAAGGTGATAAAACGAAAGGTAACAAAGAAATACCAAAAACTACAAAAAGAATAATAGTTTTGCCGCCTATACGACCTTCTTTTTCTTTCTTTTTTTTCTTATCCTTTTTCTTAATTTTCTTTTCCATATACAAAAAACACCAATTAACTCCTTGGAACTACTTCAACTCTTACAAGTTCTCCAACAATTAGTTGGAATAATTTACCAAACATCCGATTAGCCTCTGAATATGCAGTAGGTGTTATAGAGTGGCGGGAATACCTTGCTTCTTCATATAAGGTTGTAAATGGATAAACTAGAGTCGGATCTAATTTTGTTTCCTTTATTATTCCCATAATAAATTCTCTATATGTTTGACTTTTTGTTGGGGCTTTGTTTAAATGACCCTTAATCAATTCTATAAAGATCTGATAGGAATATATTACAGCCTCTCTAAATCTTTTACCATCGATTAAGGATTTTAATTGTTTTTCTACTTTCTTAACATCAATTGCCTTTGTTTTTAATCTTCTACGAGATCGTGCCATATTTTATCAATCCATTTTATTACATTTTATTAATTTATACTTGAATATCAGTTTCCACAGATGGAATTTCAGGTTCAGGAACTTCTGGTGCTTCTTCTTCTAATTCTATTTTCTCTTCAATTTCAAAAGTCTTCCTCATTAATTTCTCGAATAACTTGTATGTCTCGGAATAGAGGGTATTGGTTATCACATGTTTTGAAAATCGAGCTTCTTCATAAATCGATGTGAATGGGTAAACTAGAGTTGGATCCAATAGTATTTTTTGGACAAGCGTTGTCATAAGTTCACGATGGGTTATTCCTGGAAGTGGAGGGCGTTTTAACTTTTCTAATATTTTACTATAGAAACTCTGATATAGAAATATAATTGCTTCCTTATACCTCTTTCCATCTAATAATGATTTCAATTTTGTATCAAAATTTATAATTCGAATCGATTCTATAAATTTCCTTACTTGCCATTTCTTATGTAACCAATAAGCTAAAATAATAATACATATACTTATTCCAACTATTGCTAGAATAATCCAAACATAACTATAATCTTCAGGAGGGGTATAACTCAAAATAGTGATTTCATTAGATTCATATGCGTTATTTCCTTCAAAATAAGCTTGAAAAGTAAAAATACCACCTATAGCTGGTAGAATATATACAAATTGTCCATTAGAATCCGTACTAAAACGTGCTACTGGCTCATTAAATACCCTAAGTTGAACTGATCTACCTATGATACTATATGAAGTGTTAGCATCTTTAACTTCACCACTAACTATCATAAAACCTCCGACCACTACAAAAGGCGTTAATGTCGAAAGCTGAACTCTTGGTGCTGTAAAAATATTTATACTCCGCCTTAATGATGTAGGTAGAAAAAGACCTGAACCATTATAAGTGATATTAATAAAGTGTGAACCAGCTTGTGCAGCTGGAATAGTGAAATTAATTAAAAAATTTCCGTTAGTTCCTGTAATATTTATCGGTTGCAAACTAGTATTAAAAATTACGCCTAAATTATTTAAATATCCAGGTATTTCCTGATTTGCACTGTCCAAAACTTTCCCACTAATAATTATAATCTCATTTGTTCGAAATGATCCATAATTAAAGCTTAGCTGCTGAATCCTAGTTGTAGAATTAATAGTAATGATTTTACTTGTGTCATCTTTTGAAATATTATAATATTGATTTGTTGTTGTTGCATTAACTATATAAATTCCCGGCATAACTGAATTAGGAATAATAAAATTTATTGAGAAATGACCTGTTCCGTTTGTTCTTACAAATCTATTTATTTGACTATTATTAAATAATATCGACATTAGTTCATTTGAAATATTTAACGCAGTACCATTATGAATAACTTGCCCTGAAATAGTAAGAGAAGTTTCTCCTTTAGTTGCTACTGTAGGTATAACTTCTGATATTGTAATATTAACCCAAATAGGTTCAATTTGTATATTCCAATTAGTATCATCATCTAATATAATATATGAACTATTCGTAGTGGTAGCATTAATAATATAACTCCCTGAAGTTATTGAATTTGGAATTTTAAAAGTTGTACTAAAATAGCCGGTAGTATTGGTTGTAGTGAAAATATTGAATGGAAGATTATTTAAAAGGATTACAATTTGTTCATTTGAGATATTAAATAATTGGTTTTTTTGAACTACACGACCTGAAATACTAACATCAGTAATATCCTTAATGGCTGTTAGAGGAGTAACTTGAGAAATAGAAAAATTCACCCAAAGTTCCTCCACTTGAATTTGCCAACTAATATCTCTTTGAAAAATACCATAAGAGACATTTGTGGTGGTAACATTTATAATATAATTACCAGGAAGAATCCCGCTAGGTATCTTGAAAATAGTATTAAAATGTCCTGTATTATTTGTTGTCGTGAAAATATTGATGGAATTATTGTTTAAAAATATTGAAATTTGTTCATTTGAAATATTAAATAATTGATCCTTATGCACCACACGCCCAGAAATAGAAACTTCAGTTAATTGTTTGATTGCAATTAATGGATTAACATTAGAAATTGAAATATTTACCCAAATTGGCTGTACATTGATATTATTCCAGTTTGTATCATCCTTTGAAACAAAATATGAAACATTAGTTGTAGTAGCATTAACTATATAAGTTCCATTTTGAATTGAAACTGGGATTTTAAATGTTGTATTGAAATGCCCTGTATTATTTGTTACAGTAAAAACGTTAATTGGGGAATTGTTAAATAATATTGAAATTTGCTCGTTTGAAAGATTAAATAGCCCATCGCTATGGACTACTCTTCCAGAGATGAAAACATCTGTTATCTCTCTAACAGGATTTAGAGGCGTTATGTTAAATATTGTTATATTAACTTTGATATATACTGGAGGATCAGGAGCTACAGATGAATTTAATACATAAGGATCATTTATAGAAGTATTTACTTTAAAAGTTACATTTACTCCTGATTCATGATCGAGAGGAATGAAAAAAGTTACAGAATAAAAACCACCTACGATAGTTGTGTTTGATCCTACAAAAAATTCTCCTGAAGAATTATATTCATAAACATTAACAATTTGAGACGGAAATCCAGTTGAATTATCAAACCGTAGTACTCCATAAACTGTAAAATTTTCTCCTACATATACTACAGATGGATTAAAATTCTTTGTCAAACTCGTGTTTACCATTATTATAATATCATATGCACTACTATTAGAATCGCTACCAGTAATTGGTCCAATAAAAATATCAGGATAGGGTTCTGAATAATTAGCAATGAAAATTCCACTAAAATTCGCATATAAATGCTTTAATCCGGAAGGTACATTTATTGGAACCGTAATATTTATTTGAAATTGTCCATTATTATCAGTATAACCAAAACCAACTGAAAAATTTGATTCTTTAATATAAATTGTAACTAATTGCCCTGCAACAGGCTTTCTATTTAAACTATCTGTAAGATTTCCAACGATATTAACCATCGTACTTAGTCCTCTAATGACTGTTATATTTGTATATACTGAAGAAGGAATTCCATTTATACTATTAATATATGTTTCAGTTGTACCATTACAGCTCACTATAGCGGATGTTGAATTACTTACAGCCAACCAAGATGCATTAAATTTATGAGGTCCTACAACAGAATCATTTGTAAAATTAGTAATTACTATTGATTGGTTATTTATATTTACTTGGTTTTCTCCTAAGTAAGAATTATTAGTCCAATCACTAAAATTTATTTTAATTATAGGTTCAAGAATAGTTCTGTTAACAGGTATGTAATTTTTTAAGAGTTGAGCTGTTAATTCAAAATTGTCAACATTTCTATTTTGGGGGTTTGAAGCTGAAACATTTGCACTTAGAGTTATATCAAAATGATCTGTTTCCATTCTAGAATCATTTATTCTTGTTTTTAAAGGAACATATGATGTATTTTTATACATATACATCACAGAAGGAACTTGGGTTGGATCAAATTGAACCCAATTCCCCCCACCTACGTTATTAGGAATCCATACTTCCGTCCAATAATATTGGTTTGTTAAAGGAAGCCAATATGGAGGAATAGATAAATAGCCAATTGAACCCATTATATATCTCGTGGATATATTTAGATGCCTTAAAAATATTGTAAATGCTGTCGCAAAATCTCTACTATCCCCATATCCATTAGCTAGAAATTGATAAATATCCGCATTAGCTGTAGCCATGGGATTATAATAAAATCTAGTTTTAAAATATTCTAAAGCAGCTAATGCCGTATTATAGGTATTATTTGTTGTTGAAATTGGATTAATTTTTGATAGAAAATCTTGAAGGTACGGATTTATTGAAGGTAAATTTGGTGTTTGTAAATATCTTCCAAGAAGTGATGGTCCTTCAGAAGGAGGATTGGGTCTTACATTTTGCTTAATGAAAGTTAAATTAACATTTGGATTATAGGTAACATTGTATCGTACTATAACATCAATTTGATTTGTCGCATTATTGCTTATATTTAAAAAGACATCATTATATTCATTTTTAATTAAATTATAAGTGATATCTGGATTTGGAGTCACAAAGAATAGAGGATTATTTAGTATTTCAGGGGAATTCCATAGAGTAGGAAGTGGTAATCCAAGTGTCGTTCTATTGTTAAGAGTGAAATTTATCTGGACTTGATATATATCAGCTCCTGTAAAGGTACTTCCATAATTAAAAGGTTCTGTAGTATAATTAGTGGGATTCCAGGAAGTTCCGTCATAATTATCATAGGTAAAAAGTCTCCAATAACGGGGCGTATAATTAGGGGTTGTTAATATCGTATAACTAGCTCCAAAAGGACCATTTCCTAAATAACCCATCGGTGGGAGATCTTGAGGAATGGTTATATTTGGAGGAATAATAGGAGGCAAATTTGTATTATTATCAATTAAATCCTCTAAAATATCCTTTAACCAATCAGGAAGATCATCTGGACTTATACCTAAATCTGGTTCTAGCAGATCCTCTAATGGTGGTATAAATGCACCTATGGGGAAATCTCCAAGAGGTATATTACTAGTGAGAGAACCTGGATCAGAGAATGTTGATGAAGGTAAAATCGATATAAATACAATTCCAGAAAATAAAATAATAAAAACGAACGCAGCAGTGGTTATTGGTTTACGGGCATATTTTTCAGCTGACATATCTTCTGTTTCTCTTCTTGTATCTTGAGAATTACGAGTAGACATGAAACTTTCCTTACCCGCATAACTAATTGACTTTTAAATTTTTAATTTTGTAAAATTATCAAAGAGTATTAAATCTTAGAATAATAATAATGAAATACCATACATAAATTTCTTACTTATTAGGTAAAAAGAAGAATTATTCCAAAATTTATTTATTTTTGATATGAACATTTTTAACGAATGGAATTTTTATTTCAATAAATTAGAATTTATTTCTATATAGTGAAATTACTTAATTCTGTGGAAAATAAAAACGAAAAATGTTTAATTTTTAATATTGAAGAAAGAATTTCAATTAATAGTTCTAATATTATATTACTTTATTCAGAATAATTAAAAAAAAGTGTATTTTAATAAACTCAAAACCATTTTTATTCTTTGAATTAATTTGTTTTCATCAAATTTTGGATGAAATTTAAAATAATTTTCAAGATTGTTCATTTGATGAGTTAAAATTAGGTTACTATTAGTAGATATGAATTTTTTTAATTCAAGAGATTTTTTTAATATATCATTTATTGTGAAATTTTCAGTTTCATGTGTTATCACAGAAGGATACCAAGAATCTATGTTCCTTTGAGTAGTAGAAAATGTAAAAAAATCTTGAAATTTTTTTAATCTTAACTTTATACCATATTTTTTCGCATTTTCAAACAATTCTAAACCTGGAAATAGACAAAGAGGAGTTACCCATTTTGGAAGTGCTCCTAATTTAATAGTTTTAATTATTAATTCTTTCGTTTTTTCAATATCACTCTCAGTTTCAAAGGGCAGTCCTACTAACCAGTAAGTTTTTGGTAAAATTCCGCTTTCTATAGAACTCTTAATTGAGTCAATTACATTAGGAATTGTATAAGGGCGTTTTATGATTTTTAAAATGTTTTGAGAACCACTTTCTACACCAAAATCTATATTATCAATTCCGGCTTTTGAGAGAGCTGTTAGAATTTCCTTATTTAGACTTCCAGGAAGGGCTGCAAAGTTAAAATACTCTATTTTATCATCTAAACCCTCTTTCTGCATAGCTTTAGCAATTTGTAAGACTTTTTTAGGCTTACAATAAATGTAATCTTGTATTGAGAGCTTTTTAACATCCCGAAGTAGTATCTGAATTTGAGATACAATCCATTCCGGTGAATGAATATCCAAATTTGTTCGACTTGATTTAAGAGAGGTTGAATAAGTATTCCTATTTCCAATACAATAAAAACAATTATGAATACAAGGTCCCCTACATGTATTAATCATTCCAATATCATATGGTGGAATTAATCGAGGTTTTACTATATTGAGTTTATAGGGCGGTATTTCATCAATATTTTTAAAAATTCTAGCAGGACCTTGATCTCTAGTTCTATTATTTTCATCTTTTCTTAAAATCCCTCTTATTTTGGTTAAATCGCCATTATTCTCTATGTTGTTTATATAATCTAAAAAGGTAAGTTCAGATTCTCCAATAAAAATTGCATCAATAAATTTATTATAATACTCTAAAATTTCCCTTGCAAAAATAGTGGCATTAACTCCTCCCATAACAATCGGTGTATTTGGAAAAATTTCTTTTAATTTTTTGGCACATTCGATCGCTCCTTTGCTAAACTGAAGCCAATTCAACTCAATTCCTATTAATTTCGGGCTATAACTTTTAAATAGATTAAAAATATTATCTTCTGTAAATCCCAAAGAGTATGCATATGGAATATTGAAAATTTCAACTTTATATCCTTGTTTTTCCAAAAAAGCCCCTATGGAGAGCATTCCATAACCAATCATAATTGATGACATTATGGATTTCTTGGATTGCTCGGCATCCAAAACAGTTGGAGGATGAATGAGTAAAATGTCCAAATTTGCTCAACAAAATAAAATCAATTATAATAATTATTACATTATTCATACACAATTTTTTAAACTCCTTTGAAAGTTCTTATAATATAAAATTTGATTTCGAAGGTAATAAAGTGTCAAAAGAGAAAAAAACAACTAAAGAGGCTGAAGGAGAAAAAACACCCGAAGAACTCCAAGCTGAAAAATTAGAAAAAACACGAGAAGCTGGAAAAATAACACAAGATGTATTTCCAAAGGCAGAAAAATTAGTTAAAGTTGGTGCTAAAGTAATTGATATTTGCGAAAATATTGAACAAATGATTAAAGAAAAGGGCGGAGACTTTGGGTTTCCTTGTAATGTATCAATTAATTCTATTGCTGCGCATTATTCCTCTCCACCTAATGATGAGACAATAATAAAGGAAAATGATGTTGTTAAAGTAGATTTTGGAGTCCATAAAGATGGATATATTTCAGATTTTGCTTTTACAGTATGTTTTAACCCAGAACTCAACTCATTAGTCGAAGCTGCTGAAGAAGCATTAAGAGCAGTTATTGAAAATGTAAAACCAGGTGCAAAAACTCATGAATTGGGTGCGCTTGCAGAACAAGCTATAAAGAAATATGGCTTTCGTCCGGTTATTGATTTATCTGGGCATCTACTTGAACAATGGGAATTGCATGGAAAGAAGGTCATTCCTGAAATATCTCTGCCTACTGGGGAAGAAATTAAAGAAGGGGAAATTTATGCTATGGAAACATTTGCAACAACGGGCTCTGGTAGAGTCCATGATCTTCCATATTGTTATATCTATAATTTACTACCAACCAGAATTTATCCCAGATCAAAACCTGCTAGAAAAATTATTCGCATCATTCGGGATAAATATAAAACGCTTCCTTTTGCTAAACGCTGGTTACCTAAAGAAGTTGGTATGGGATATTTGATAGGACTACGTGAACTTGTCAGATCAAAAATTTTACATGAATATAAACCATTGGCTGATATAAAAGGGAGTTATATTGCACAAAGAGAATACACTTTTATCGTAACTTCAGATGGTTGTGAAATTATAAATGGAAAATTTCCATAACCTAAAATATGGCTTGGATATAATATCTAAACAATTTTAGATCCCTATTTTCCAGATAAAATTAGAGCTTAGTTTATGAATTTAAACAAAATTGTTACTAAATTTAATTATAAAATTCGATATGACCTTAATAAATTGTGTAAAATCACTTCAAAAGGTCTCTTATTTCCTAATTTTAAATTAATTCTACGTAGAATGGCTTGTGGCAATCCTAATTCAAAAAAAAAGGAATATGCATACTTTAGGATTTTAGAGAAAAATGGAAAAAAATGCATTCAATTCATAATTTTTTATCAATGGCAGTATTTTCCACCTCATAAACATGATTATCATCCATTTTTCATATATTTAGATGAAAATTCAAACGTCAGCCATATGATTTATGATAAAGGGCATCATAGAGGAAAAAAGATTCTCCCAACAAAAAAAACTTTAATTTTTTCAATTTTTATGCCTGATCACCATTTCGAAACTAAGTTTAAATCTATGATTTTAACAAGACCGTTCAAATGTAATTATAAACCTCTTAGACCCCAGCAAATTATTTATTTTTGGAAAATAAATAGCATGGCTCAATTAAAATTGAGAACAAAATTGATTGATCCTTGGGATCCAGGGATTCATTATACTTTTAGGGATGAGATCAAATGTCCATATTGTGAAAAATCGCATCTACTAGATTTTATGAATCTTAAAAAAAATATACTTTTTTTAGAAATCGAATGTAGAAATCATAAATTTAAAGCTGAGTATGATATAATAAAACAGGCTTTCACCATTGAAAAGTTATAAATAGATAAGACAAAATTCTTTATTATTTCTTACGATAGAAAATTCCCTTTTTAATTGTGCCATCTAATTCTCCATTATCAATCAATTTAATTAAAATTCCTTCAACTTTGATATTACTCAATCCTAATTTTTCAGCTAAAATGCTAATTGGTATTTTATCTAATTTTTCAAGTCGTTTGGCCAATTCTGATTTTGGTTTAGGAGGTGGACCGGTAGGTTTTTTAGTTGCTACAACCGCTTCTTGAGTTTGAGCTACAGGG
>JABXJV010000130.1 GCA_013375355.1 Candidatus Helarchaeota archaeon | reverse complement strand
GACAACGTGTATATTTCCATTATTGTCCGTGACGATGCTAGGTTGTTCACTCCTACAATCATTCCATCCAGTAATATCATCTGAAATTACCGTTGCATTAGACCAACCCATGGCAGTATAATTTGTATACATTATTTCTGTATCAGTACCACCGCCTCCCCACTCACCGACTGTCCAATCTACCCAAACCACATGCACGTTGCCGCTACCATCCACGGTGACGCTTGGATCCCAACTTTCACCATTGTTCCATCCGTAAAGGTCGGAAATCACGGTCGCATTGGACCAGCCTGCAACGGTGTGATTTGCGTACATTATTTCAGAGTCAGTTCCCCACTCACCAGACGTGTCATCTCCCCAGACCACGTGTACGTTTCCGCCACCGTCCACGGCGACGCTTGGGAGAGAACTATACCCATCATTCCACCCATAGAGATCGGATATCGCGGTAGCGTTTGACCAACCAGCAATAGTGTGGTTTGCATACATTATTTCAACATCAGTCCCCCACTCACCGACCGTCTTATCTTGCCAGACTACGTGCACATTTCCACTATCGTCCACGACTACGCTTGGGTACCGACTTTCACCATTGTTCCATCTATAAAGGTCGGAAATCACGGTCGCGTTTGACCAGCGTGAACAACCAGAAGTACTTAAGGTAAAACCGTTGTTATCGTTAACCCAAGACAAGGAAATATTAGCAAAATCAAATCTAGAGGCATTACTAAAATTAAAAATTATTAAAATTATGAAAATCAGCGAAAATATTATTATTACTTTTTTTCTCCTCATAAAATCACTTCTTTTTTAAAAAATATATGGATAGAAATATATTTTTTTATTATAATTTAAATTCTTTATAAGCAAAAGATAAAGACACCTTGAAATGAAGTAATTTATAGTATTTCTTCCTTATACAGAATTTTTTCCAATAATAAGTTAATCTTAGACTTTTTTTAAAATATAAATTACTCTTATTATATGATTTGCTTAAAAATCAAATTTAAAAAGTAGTTAGATTAATTCATTTTAAAATATTCCTCAATTTTTTTTCTAAGGTGCATTATGAGACGTACATTTCCAAACAGTTGAGGAAGACATGATTTTAGGGATCAATAACGCTTATATTACCTGATATCGCGGAATCCGTAAATAAAGTTAAGTCGATTTAGTTCATCATTTTATTTCTTCAATTTTTAAAATTTTACTTGCCATCTTACCCATTACTGAGCTTTTTGCTTCTTTTTTTGTAGGAAATAAAACTTTCATACTCTCTTTTTTTCCCGTCTCTTTATTAATATACTCTATTCTAAATTTTTTAAACTTATGTGCTAATCTATAAATGTCCCAATGATCTCCTCTTTTTACAGATCGGGATCTAAAAAATCTTGCTTTTAGTTCGTTTTTCTTTTTGTTAAGGTCTGTTTTTGAATATACGGATGTTACAAATTCAAAGTATTCGTTTCCAAATTGTTTTAACTTTTCTCTTTTAGGTTTTTCTCTTTTAGAAGTTGGCATATTTTTCCCTCAAAATTATAAAAGATCTTTATCCTTGACTTTTTTATTATCGATATTTATATTTTTTAAATATTATTTCCTCCTAGATTTGGCTCAAAATGCAAATAGTTCACTATCCCTTACTTTCTTAATTTTCCAATAAAACAATAATGAACCAAATCATCTATCCAGAATTTTTGAATTTCAAAGTTTCCAAACTCTTTATACAACAGCTTCTTATTAAAACTATAATGGGGAACATCCTTTTCTTCTCCCCCTAATATTATATAAGTCCTTGAGGCAATATATTTGATTCCAAATTGTCTTTCTTTCGGCACCTCCTTCTTAGACCTCTTTTTAGGAACTGTGATAAAAATAAGACCATTAGGTTTCAGAACTCTTTCTATTTCCTTAATTGCTATTCTAATCTTTGATATTAAATTATGGTGAATTGCACGAATACATATTACGGCATCAAATAACTTATCATTATAAGGAAATTTTTTGTACATTGAGCTAATAACGAGTTCGGCATGGAGCTTTTTTTCTTCTAATTGAGATTTTGCTTTCTTAATTCCTTCATTTGAAAAGTCAAGACCATTCACTTCAAACCCCGACTTAACCAAGTATAAAATATGTCTACCAGAGCCACAAGCTAGATCTAATATTCTTTTAAATTTATTTTTTTTACAAATTTCAGCAAATTTTGGCATACCATCTTGAATTCCAGAAAGGAAAATTTTAGATTTCTTTTCATCTCGAAAAATTTCATCCCATCGTTTTTTACTTTGTTCTTCTAAAACCACAAATTTCACTGTTTCTCTTTATATTCATCCCTAATTATTAACTATTCTGCATTTTATTCTCAGAATTAAATTCATCAAAATTATTTAGGAGTCTTTTGAACCATATATGTTGATGGAAAAGTCGACATAGATTAATATAAAGTCAATCTTTGAAATCAATGGAATATAGTGCGATCTATGAATTTTTTATAGGAAAATATCTCATCTATTAATTCTTTCGTTCCTTCAAACTCATTCAGCGACCCCGAAAAATCCTGAAGCGAATCTTTAAAATGCAACTCGAATTTTTCTACTAATTTTTTTAATTTTTTTCGGAGTATGCCAAAATTTTCCTCTGTTATCAGAACTCCAATTATGAAGGTACCATATTCAAGTATTATCTTAGTATCCCCCTGGTCCAATAATTGCAATTTCTGTTTACTTCGAGTAATTTCTTGAACAACTCCAGAAATGCCTGCTATGGTGCCTCCAATTAATTGACGTTCTATTAACTCTTTTGTATTAAAGGGATGGTCAAAAATACATATGCCACTATTTGCCATAATAATAAAAAGATAACGAACTTTTTGAGGCCAATCCACCTCAATAAAACTAATAAAACATATATACCAAAAAAGAAATGCCGGGATCCAAAGAAGCCGAGTAAGATCAGCAAATCCTTCGGGTAAAAAATTTTTTAAATTATAAACAAAGAAAATGAATATATTAGACATTCCTAACCAAAAGGATCTCTTAGAGTGAGGTGGAGATTGCCTCCTCATTATATGTGAATAATAGAATAGCAAAATAGGAATCATTAACACAATAGGAATCCCAAAAATAAATTGAAACACTATAACGATTTCGTGTAGGGTGAGTTCATAAGTCGAATAGAGTATAGTTGGCGGGAACATTATGTATATTGTTAAATCAATTGATGCTAATATTAGGTTGAAAATGAATACTTTTTTTTCATGCTTTGGAATAACTACATGGAGACAAAAGCGATTTATTAATAAATATCCTATAGAATTACAAGAAACTTGTATTAAATTAACTGAAAGCACAAAAAAAGGGGTTAAATTTAGAATTAAAAATGTCTTTTCCAGACCAGCGAAGAGTGAAGCTGTCCCCAGCGAGACAAGCCCCATTCCAAAGTAAAGCACTCGCTTTGATCGATTTTCCAAGTAATTGCGATAGGTTCTTATCCCAAGATAAAGCATAAGTGCTGCAATAATGAAGAAAATTCCAATTACAACATAATGTATTGGGTTTATAATCTATATTACCTCTGTTTTATTTTTTTTCATCCTTAGTACGCATTACAAAACTTCCTCAATTCGAAAAAAATAATAGAGCTCCCTTATAGTTAAATAATAGTATTAAAAAAATATATAAAAATTTATTTTACTTTTTTTTTCCCTTATTTTTAGGCTTCTTTTTCATTTTTTTGTTCTTTAAAGGGAATATCTTGCGGTGGTACCAATAGTCTTTATTTAACATTATTTAATCACATATCTTTGTTTTTACTCCATGGAAGAAGCCAAGCATAATTAATTATTTATAAGGGTTTCTATCCAATTGAAAAAAAGTTAGTTAAATCCGTATCTGCGTATAATATATTCCATCATTTCGCTGCAATCCCTAAGAGCGCACATAGCATCTATACCTATCAAAATATGATCCTCTACTCCAGTTTCATGATACTTTTTCCAGGCCAAATTATGAACATCATATATTTTCTCTCTAAATGTTAACAAATCATCTAAACTAAAACCAATACTCATTTTCTTCATAATCCCGTTGATGATATTTAAAAATATAGTGGCAAATTTGAGATTCTACATCATTATTTTATTTTCTTAATTTTAATACACATCAAGGGATGATGATAACTAAAAAAATTGAAGAATACTTTCAGCCATCTCTCCCCCCAAAGTCAATTTAATCTGATCAATCTAAGTAAAAATCTATTTAAATCACATTTTTCACAAATAACATTTAGTGATGAATATGGCAAGCACTAACACCACCAACCAAGAAATTAAAGCTGTATGGTCCCCTGAACTTAGCACGACTGCGAAAATTAATTATCTAAAAAATCATTTTAACGGAAAATGGGAAACATTAACCTTCTGGGAATTATATAGATTTGTAAAAACGCTCAAATCTTAATCTTTTATTTATTTTCCTTGGGTTCCAATATGAAAAAAGAATTCTGTGTAAAATGCTATTTAATTGAGAAAAAAATAGCATTATTTATTTCTATTTTTCTTTATGGAACTATATTTCTTTCTTTATATGCAATTAAAATATTAGGATTCGTTGAAGTTCATCCATTAACGAAATTGAATTTCGACTTCTTTATGATATTCTATTGTTTCGTTCCGCTGATGTACTTTTTAGTATTAAAACTTGGGTATGAAGGAATTGGCGGAGAAAGTTGGGAAATTACTTATCATAAAGCAGTAGTAACAATTCTTATAATTTCTTTAATCCATAGAATAATTGATTTCTCATGGGGTTTATATTTATTAATAAATGTATGATCATTATTTTTTTAAAATTCTTGTTTGCGATAGAATAGTGACTTAGAAAATAACCTTTCACTTCGGGAAGAAGCTCAGACATAATTTATATTTGCACTTGATTATTCCTAATTATGACTGATGAATTTAAAATTGAACGTATTTCGGAAAGTAACTTTAATGATTTCGTTTATTTAATTGAAAAATTAGCCGAATACGAAAAACTCGAACCTCCCGATGACGAAGCAAAGGTTAGATTGAAAAGAGATGGATTGTCCGAAGATCCTAAATATGAAGCATATTTAGGCTTTTTGAATGGAAAGCCTATAGGTTATATAATATTCTTTTTTACTTATTCATCCTTCCTTGCCATGCCAACTCTCTATTTAGAAGATATACTTATTCTGGAAGAATATAGAAGAAAAGGTTTTGGGGAGAAGTTATTTAATTTTTGTGTTAAACAAGCACAACTAAGAGAATGCGGAAGAATGGAATGGTGTGTTCTAACTTGGAATGAGCCTGCAATAAAATTTTATGAAAAAATTGGTGCATCTCGTTTAAATTGGTTTTTTTATAGATTAACCAAAGAGGAATTCATGAAATAAAATAAATTACAAGATCCAAAAACAACTTGATGAGAAAAAAATTTCTATTTGAATTCTGGAGAAAAAATCAATTTATTTCATTATTTAATATGGGTGAGCCTTACCCCCGCCAAAAAGGGGAATGTAGGGAGGAGGGGGTTAAAAAGTAGTTAGCAGGGGCAAGGCTCTTATTGAAATTCCTACGTTTTCCTAATAATTATAAACTATATTTGATATTTAAATTTTGCTAGTACAATTATTTTTTTATGAAATTGCTTAAACTTTTATCGAGCTTGAACTCACTCTTACCAGAGTTGAAGAACATTTAGGACATAAATAGTCGCCTTCATTTTTGACCTTGAAGAATTTATTACAAGTCGTACAAGTAAGCACTACAGTTCCCATTTCAACAGGAGCTGCAACATTCAATAAATTAGATATATACACAATTTGATTTTCGCACCAGTTAACTCCATCTTCAAATTTAGCTTGTTTTGCCCAAAATAATGCTTCTTGGAGATATTTCAAAGTTTCGCCTTTATTTCCAGCTTGGAAATATGCGTTAGCTTTATTTGCCGCATCATCGTATTTTTTATATGACACCTGGGAATGAATTTGAGTTTTTTCATATTGTACTCCAGCCTTATT
>JABXJV010000129.1 GCA_013375355.1 Candidatus Helarchaeota archaeon | reverse complement strand
CAGCGGAAATATGCGGAAATGGATTGAGAGCATTAACCTTATTCTTATTGAAATATAATGCATTAGGTTCTGAACAAATTATTGAATCAAAGGATGGGATTCACGAAATCAAATTCCAGGGAAATAAACCAAAAGTCCGAATGTTTATATTTAAAGAAAGCCTCAAAGAAAAAACTTTACATATTGATAATAAAAAAATAAAAGGATATATTATAAATTCTGGTGTTCCGCACTTCGTTATTTTGACGGAAGATATTGAAAACCCAAAAATAATGGAGACCGCGAAAAAGGTCAGGTTTAATAGTTTTTTTGAACCTTCGGGAACCAATGTCGATTTTATAAAGAAGACTAAATCTGGTAAAATTATGATAAGAACTTACGAAAGGGGCGTTGAAGCCGAAACATTATCCTGCGGATCAGGGGCTGTTGCTGCATATTATATTGGCAGAAAGATTTTGAAACTAAAATCTCCTATTAAAGTTATTTCCAAAGGAGGAGAGTTAATTGTTTCTGAAGAAAAAGATAAAATCTTTCTATCAGGAGAAGTAAAGGAAGTTTACCGAGGTATTTTCGATTTAGCAGATATTCAATTTTAAATATATCATTTATTATTAAAATTTGTTATTTTCTTTTGAAAAAGAAAGTAATAAAGAAAACTTTTCATTTACTAAAAGAATTCACAGGAGGAAGATAAATGTATGCATTAATAATGGCTGGTGGTGTTGGCAAAAGGTTTTGGCCCTGGAGCAGAGACAAAAATCCAAAACAGTTTTTGAATATATTTGGAGAAAAATCACTCCTTGAAGAGACAGTTGATCGACTTCGCTCTATAGTGAAAAAAGAAGATATTTATATAATTACTACCAGTTCACAGAAGAAAAGGATAGTGAATTTAATAAAAGATATACTGACGGAAAACATTATCCCTGAACCGATTGGGCGTGATACCGCCGCATGTATAGGATTGGGAGCTATACTGATGAGTAAAAAAAATCCTGAAAGTGTGCAGATTGTTCTCCCTTCAGACCATCTCATAAGTGATGTTGAAAATTTCAGAAAAGTTCTGAAAAAAGCGGCCATATTAGCAAAAGAAAAAGATTGCCTCGTCACTATTGGAATTAAGCCAACATATCCAAACACAGGATACGGGTACATACAATATACCGTCGGTAAAGAAGAAGAACTTAATGAAGATATATATAAAGTCAAAACATTTGCAGAGAAACCAAATCTTGAGACTGCCCAGCGGTTTCTCGAAAGTGGAGACTTCCTCTGGAACAGTGGAATATTTGTATGGAAAGTAAAAACTATATTGAAAGAAATCGAAACATCCCTCCCAGAACTTTACGATGGATTGATGGAAATAGAAAGAAGTTTCAACAAAAAAAATATTTATACTACAATAAGAAAGGTATACAGCCAAATCAGAAGCATCTCAATTGATTACGGCGTAATGGAAAAAGCAAAAGATGTCTATGTAGTAAAGGGTGATTTCGGGTGGAATGACGTCGGAAGCTGGGCTGAGGTCTATCGACTGGGGAACAAAGATAAAAATCAAAATTTTATCATGGGAAACGTAGTGTTGAGAGATTCTAAAGGAAATCTCATTTACAGCAAAAAAAAATTACTAACCGGGATAGGGATTAACGATATGATAATAATTGACACCAATGATGTCCTTCTAATTTGCCCTAAAGACCAGAGTCAGAACGTGAAAGAACTTGTCGACTACCTTAAAAGAAAAGATATGAAAGAATTCCTGTAATTGTAAATTATAAATAAAGTTTTTTGAGCAACTTTTTTGAAAAGAAGTCGCAAAAGTAAAAAAATTCCTAATTTTACCAGATTTTTGTTATTAATTCAAGTTATTAAAATACATAATGTTAATCCTATTTTATGAAAAAGATATACCTTTCAATTTTATGGCATTTTCATCAGCCTTACTATAAAGAGAGCGTCGATGGTGATTTCAGGATGGCGTGGGTGAGGCTTCACAGTGTTAAAGATTACATTGGTATGGCTAATCTTCTGCTTGAGT
>JABXJV010000128.1 GCA_013375355.1 Candidatus Helarchaeota archaeon | reverse complement strand
TGATGGTTCTTGGAAGATCGTATACGATTGCTTCAACTCCAATGTACCACCAAAACAAGAGTAACAAACCCAGCTGACTGCATTATATTAATTCTTCATTATGGTTATCTTTTGATTGATTTTAAGGAAATTCTTTTTAAAGAAAAAACTTTAGGGATGCCTAAAAAAAAATCTTTATGATTTTAAGTAGACATCCCTTTTTTCCTTTTTTTTTAAAAATAAAAATAGGAGGATGCCTATGAAAAAAAAATTTATTTTAAGTTAATCAACAACCATTTACTAATTTACTTATTCTAATTTATTAATTTTTAAAAAAAATAGGGTTTCACAAAACTTTAAATAGGTTTTACTAAAAAACAATAACTTACAAACACCCAAATTATTCTTAATATGAATGAATCTGTGATAATTTATTTAATAACAATTAATTAAACATAGGAGGAAAATATTAAAATCTGTGTTTTGTAATGCATTGTAAATTAATAAGTTCTGAGTTTTGTGAAACCCACTATTTTTAAAAGAAAGGAGTTAGGGATGAAAAGTAAATGGATGAAGTGTGATAATAAACTTGTATTTGCATGCTTATTATTATTCTTGTTTTTGGGTATTCATTCAATTCTGTCTCAGACATATATTTACAATGAAACAGAGCAGGAGAGAGTAGAGAGGATGAGATGGTGGACTGAGGCACGGTTTGGGATGTTTATTCACTGGGGGACTTATGCAATGGCTGCAAGGCATGAGTGGGTTAAAAACAGAGAAAGAATTACCGATGAAGAGTATCAAAAATATTTTGAGTTATTCAACCCTGACCTGTACAATCCCGAAGAATGGGCACGTGAGGCGAAGAATACGGGTATGAAGTATTTCGTTATTACTACAAAACATCATGAAGGTTTTTGTTTATGGGATTCTAAGTATACAAATTATAAAGCGACAAATACTTCATACGGTAAAGACCTTTTAAGTCCAATGGTTGAAGCATTTCGCAAAGAAGGACTTAAGGTTGGATTTTATTATTCTCTCATTGACTGGCATCATCCGGAATATACTATTGACAGAGTTCATCCAATGAGAGATAACAAAGATTTCAGGGAAAAAGCCAAAGATAGAGATATGAGCAAATATGTAGAATATATGCACAATCAGGTTCGTGAACTTTTGACTGAATTTGGTACAATTGATTGTCTTTTTCTTGATTTTTCGTTTCCCGGGAGAGACGGCAAGGGTAGAGATGACTGGAAGTCGGAAAAACTTATAAAGATGGTTCGTGAACTTCAGCCGAATGTTATTGTTAATGACTGTCTTGATTTGCTTGATGTTCCAGGTGGTTGGGATTTCAGGACACCCGAACAGACTATTCCACGTGAATGGGTAAAGGTTAATGGGAAAAAAGTGCCATGGGAAACATGCCAGACCTTTTCAGGATCTTGGGGTTACCATCGTGATGAGGCAACCTGGAAAAGTGTGCGGCAGTTAATAGTAATGTTATGTGAAACTGTCAGCAAAGGCGGCAATCTTCTTTTAAATGTCGGACCCACTGCACGGGGTACTTTTGATGACAGAGCAAAAGAAAGGTTGAGAGGAATCGGCGAATGGATGAAACTGCACAGTCGCTCGATTTATGGCTGTACTGAGGCACTGGAAGAATTTAAAAAACCGGATAACTGTGTACTTACTTACAATCCAAAAACCAGACGGATTTATGTCCATGTTCTTGAATGGCCAATAGTAGGAAGACTGCATCTTGACGGTTTTGCAGGAAAAGTGAAATATGCACAACTGCTTAATGATGCGTCAGAAATTAGGTTTGCAGAACGCAGCAGATGGGAATCTTCAACAGAAAAGGAATCAAGAGAGACTTTGATTCTCAGACTGCCAATAAAGAAGCCGAACGTGACTGTTCCTGTTATTGAGCTTTTTTTAAAATAAATGAGGATTTTTAGAATATTTAAATAAGGGCAATAAAAATTATTTAATGTATTATTTTGGCTATGTGTTGACACTTTATGCATAAAAGCATTCAAGGGATAAGGGTTCATCAAAAGCTGAAATTATAGAAGAATTAGATAAAAAATAATGTTCAGTTCACTGAACTGCTTAATGAAATTTAATAAATCACCTCCCATACACACTAACCAAACTTTTCAATTGATTTCTATTCAACTCTTTCTTAATAATTCTAAATCCCTTATTTGTATGCCTTACAAACCAATAGTTTCTTTTTCTTTCTCTGATTATTAATCCCGAATCAATTAATTTTTTTAAAATATTTGAAACTGTATCCCTTCAGAACAAATTTGAAAGATTATATTGAAATTAAGTGTGAGTCACTAAATAATCTCACTTATTCAGATGTTTATAAGGGTGGGTAAAAAGGTTGTCTCAATGAGAAAAAAAATCAAACAAAAAACCATGCGGTTAAGAATGAGGCAAAATCTCGGCAAATTAGTTATGAAAAAATCATTTGATAAAGCAAAATGTATCTCTTAATCTTTAATGTAAAGTATTCAAAATGTTTTTGAAGACATACAAAAAAACGAAAATGAAGAACAATGTAGAAATAACCTATTACGCCATAAAAAACGGACTGGTGGACTGAATAATAGGCAATTTTATATTCGACTATTTTCATGATAATAAAAATTGGAATAGTCAGGCAAAAATTGTGAATAATATAT
>JABXJV010000127.1 GCA_013375355.1 Candidatus Helarchaeota archaeon | reverse complement strand
TGAAAAATATTCTGATAAAATTAGAAAAACATCAATAACGCTTCAGTGTCTAGATTGTAAAAAGAAAAGATCAATAACGATAAATAATGTGGTTTTTGATGAAATAATGGATTGTTTGTTCAAATGACCTTGTAACACTATTTTCAGAGCCATCTTATAAGTAATACAGCATTTATTCAATTAAAAACCATGTTTCTTTAAGAAATCAACAATAATTGGATTAATATCATCCGAATGGGTTACGAGAACCATATGCCCCGCTCCTTTTATTAAATGTAACTCCGAATTCGGCATCAGTTCATCCATAGTTTTTTGATCTTTAACAGGAGTGATTAGATCATTCCTACCTGCTAGTATTAGTGTTGGTATTTTTATATTACATAAATCATCTTTGAGATTAAATTTTAGAATTTCTTTTAGCTCTCTGGTCATTGTATCACGGTCCAACAGTAATAAATCATGTAACCACATCGAAACATTATCTTTTGGCTTCTTCCAATATATTGCTAAAAGTGGAGCAACCCTTCTTATTAATCTCTTCTTTCCAAAAATTAATAATGGAGAAAAACCCAAATTAATCGGCAACATCAGTGCACCCCAAAGCGATTTAGAAACAGGATTGTGAATAACCGAATAATTGCCTCCGATTATAATTAAACATTTAATAAAAGGTCGGAATTCAGGGTCAAGATAAAGTCGCTGAATAATTCCTCCACCAGCAGACCATCCTAATAACCCTATTGGTTTATTTTTTAAATTTAGATTCTCAAGCATGTCAATACAATCTAATCTTATTTGTTCATACGTATATCCTTTGTTCCTTTTCTCGGAATATCTACCATGACCTGGAAAGTCAAAAATCGTAATTCTATAACCATGTTCTTTAATATAAGGTATAATTTCAGAAAACCAGACGGAACTAACACCCCATCCATGAATAAAAATTAAATTGAAACCCTCTTCTGGACCATATTGTTCATAAAATACTTTAGTTCCATCTTTTAAATTGAAAAACGGCATTTCTATCATCCTTGACGAGAATATCTAGGTAATACTAAGATATAACTATGGTTTTATTCTGCATAATACCGATTAAAATGTTTAGGAGAATAATAAGATTTTTTGAAAAAACGGATTGGTATGGTTTGGTTAAAGATTTAGAAAGTATTATCTTTCACACGAAAGCCACTGGACCAGTCAAAATAACTGATCCACATGCATACCTAAAAAATTATAGCTTAGAAATAATCAAGGGCATAGGACCTAAAACTAAGATGAAATTAGAAAATTCGGGAATAAATAGCCCCTATGATCTAATCAATTGTCAATCAATTCAAGGATTTTCCAAATCTAGATTAAGTATATGGAAAGATTGTGCCTTAGCTCTTGATTAAAACCTTTTTCTATCTTTATTTGAGTTTTTGATAAAAGAAAATAGAAAATATATTATTTATTAGAAATCTATTTTTTTTCCATCATATGCATATTCAAATATTTTTTTACAAGCTTCCAAATCATATTCTGTTCTCGGGGAAAACCAGCTTGCACCATCGTTAAATGCGGTTTCAGCCAATAATTGTAATTTTTCTTTGAAATCTTTTTCATCAATTCCCAATTCTTTTATTGTAAGTGGAGCGTCTACTTTTCTCATTAACTCTTGAAATTTTTTTACCAGCTTGTCAAGATATTCCTTGTCACTGTCGGCTTGAATGCCTAAATCTTTAGCCAAATCAAGATATCTATTTGATGTTTTTGAGATGTATTGTAAACAATAAGGTAGAAAAAGACCACATCCAAGCCCATGATGGGTACCATGAAAAATTAACTCCATTGCATGTGCAAAAGCATGATCAATACATGGAGCTGAATTTGACGTAGCTAGAGCACCCATATTTGATGCGATATGCATATAGTATTTGGCATCTAAATCTTCAGGATCTTTGTATGATTTCTCGAGATATTCAAATATCAATTTTATAGATTTTATTGCAAGTGCTTCTGAGTAAGGAGTAGCCCAGTGAGTGATATAAGCGTTAGTTGCATGAGATAATGCGTCAAAACCACTACCTACAACCAATTTTGCTGGCATTGTTTTTACCATGCTTGTGTCTAAAATTGACATATGTGGTATGGTTTCTAATGAGATAATAGATACTTTTCTCGGCGGGCTAAAGGATTTATCACTAAGTATAGTCCCACTTGTACCTTCCGAACCAGAACCAGATGTTGTTGGAATTGCAACAAACTTAACTTTATTCAATTTTATAGGTATTAATGGTTGCACATCATAAAGATCAATATCTGGTCTCTCATATAAAACCCAAATTCCCTTTGCTGTATCCATTACCGTACCGCCGCCAACAGCAATTATTAAATCTGCGTCAAATTCCTTTAATACCTCTAAGCCCTTCTTAATGCTCTTTAATGTGGCGTCAGTCTCATTCCAAATTTTATATTCAAATTTAGCTCTTTTAAGCACCTTTTCTACTGGTTTACAATACTGTATTGTTACTCTACCCGTAACAATGAAAGCCCTCTTTCTTCGTGATAATATAGGCAGTAGAGATTTAAATTGATTCTTAATTACTTTATCACCAAAAAGTGTTATATTTCCTAAAAAATAACTCATCTCTCTTCTCGCTTTTTTACTACCCAAAGCTTTTACAAGACCTCTTGCTACAGGATCTTCAAAATAATATTTCTTTTTCGACATTTTTTCTCAATATCCTTTTTTTAATATCAACTTTTATTTTTAAATGAGAACTTATTTTAATTTTTATTTCAAGAATAATTATTAAATCTAACCTAGAGGTCTATAAAAATTCATCAGATTTATATAATATTTGGTTCAACATAGAACCTAGTTTGACCCTTGAACGTGTACCCCATCCATTTAAGAATTTTGCTCTGTCTTCAAGCTTATTTAAAATTACTTCCTTCTAAACCTGTTAATTTCTCACTAACTCCCCATAATTTTTTTTGTAAATTCCTATCATAGGACTTTTTTGAAGACTTTACTTCCTTTTTATTATCAAAATATTTACCAGTTATATTCTCTACTTCAGAAGATGTTGCTAAATAAATAGTTGTTTTAGCTCCTTGTTCAGGAGTTAATAACAAATCACCAGCCAAATCAAAGCTCTTTTGACCATACTTTGAATGTCTCATTATATTTGTTCGTACTATGCCTGGATGAAGACAATTAACCGTGATTCCGGTTTCTTCTAATCTTCTAGCCCATTCATATGTACTTAAAATAATCGCTAATTTTGATTGACAATATGCAGGATATTCGTCATATTTTCTGTTCTCAAAATGTAGGTCATCGAAATTAATTTTTCCAAGGCGATGCGCAAGAGAGCTTACATTTATAATCCTACCAGGAACGCTGGCTTTTATTACATCAAGCAGCAAGTTAGTGAGTAGAAAGTGCCCCAAAAAATTAGTGGCAAAAGTGTATTCATATCCATCAACTGATAAGGTTCGTTCGCCTAATTGTACTCCAGCATTATTAATCAAGACATGTAATTTTTTATATTTAGCTTTAAAATCGGTTGCAAGCTTGCGAACTGAATCCATGGATGAAAGATCACAGATCATTAGATCAACGGAGTCATTTTCTGATTTTTGCTTGATTTCTGTTAATGTTTCCTCTCCCTCATTGAGATTGAGGCAAAGCATCACGACGGTCGCACCCATTTTAGCTATTTCCAATGCCGTGACTTTTCCAAGTCCGGAATCTGCCCCAGTGACCAAACAAATTTTCCCATTCATGTTCATAGACATTTTTATCACTATATCAATTTGATACAATTCTCTTTATAATGACTAACTATCAGCTGGTATTTATATCGCGACGCGAAGTAACCTGTTTTCAAAAAAAAATCAAATAAATTGAATTTAAAGTTTGGTTAAGATTTTAATAAAAGAATTTTTTAATCTTCATCAAAATAAAATCCCATAAGAATTTCAAATATCCTATTCGCAAGTTCAGGCAATTTCTCTAAAATTAATTTTTCAGTTCTGGGATTTCGAGAATATGCCATTATATAATATTCTTCATCTTCGTATTTGAATTTTTGAAAATAACCCTTTCCTCCTTTTAATTCAGTTTGTAGTTTCTCTGGAGGATTTCCTTCAGCAGCTTGTTTTGCCCAAATCCCAACGAATTGTTGAAAACCTTCATCAGTAATTTTAAGATTTTCTTCGTTACTAGCATGTATATCAAGAATTAAGAAATTTGTATCAACGAGAACAACCCCAGAAGAGAAGGTAGCTCTTGAAAACTCTTTTAATATTTTATTAAGTACTTCTGCTATCTTTCTAATCTTTCTAAAAGCCCCTGAAAATGAGAATATTATAGACCAATAATCATTAATGGAAGTCTCATAATATTGGGCTTTTTTTATTGCATTAAAATTTTCTTTTATTTTTTTTACTCTAGATCGAATTCTTGGATCACTTTTAATCTCTGGATCCATTTTATGTATGAAAATGATGATTTTTTCCGGATCTATTGTTTGTATCTCAGGTAACTTAAATAAATTCTTATAATATTCAACAGAATTATCTAAATTCTCCATATCTTGAACATCAACAAAATAAAGCATTAAATCAATTTGGCTTAAGTATTTACTTGGGTTTTTAAGATAATCTTCTCGATATAGTTGTTGTCCGCCATAATCATATATGTAAAGATCAGAACCCAATATTCTAATTTTATTCCTATCAACTCCAATGGTTGCTTTAATATCATAAAGAGCTCTAAATTCTTGTTGTAATACTTCTAAATACGAAGTTTTTCCAGCCGCTGCTAGACCTAATAAGGCAATTTTGCTAGATTCATTTGTGGACATTTTAAAAAAACCGCAAAAAATTATGATAAATTTAATATTATTTCATTAAAAAAAAAGTTGATGTCAATAAAAATGTATATAAAAATTGATATGAATATGATATTCTATATAAAATTTAATAAAAAACAATCAATAATGGCTAGGAACGAAAATGGGATTAATTTATTCAATAGAATTTGCTATAAACCGATTAACAGGATATTATTATACTAGAGATCCATCAGGATTATTAACTCCTATTCTGGCTTTTTTAATTTAAGGAGTAACAGCTTTCAGTATAGTAAAATTATTTAAAAAATATAAAGAAACTAACGAAAAATCAACTCTATCATGGGCATTTTCATTATTATTTATAGAATTAGCTCTAACATTTATAATTATAGAAAATATTAGCTATACTATTCTAGGTCAACCCGATTTTGGCAGAATAATGTCATTAATAGCAATTTCTTGTATTATTTGTGGAATTATTAATCTTAATAACTTTGCATTAAGTATGACATATCCAATTCATAAGAATAAATTATTAATAATAGTTGCAATTTTAGGAATAATATCCCTTCTATTATTAATTTATGCAAATTTTTTTGAACCTTCTTTATCAGAAATTCGAGGATTTATAATAGTATATGATCCTAGAATTAGCTATTTTATTCTTGCATATGTTATACCGAATTTTTTCATTGGTCCAGTAATCTTCTTCTATTTCTCTTCAAAGATTCGTAAAGAAAATAGACCAAAATCCAATCTATCTTTATGGATGGGAATAGGATTAACTTGTTTTGGATTAGGCTATGTTTCAACATTCATTCCAATTCTAGCAATTCCTTTATCTTTATTCTTAGCAACTACTATAATAATGTATATCTGCTTTTCTATGCCTGAATGGTTCAAAAATAGAATCGGTTGGAGTGATTAAATAGAAGCGAAATTACTTTAATTTCTCTATTTTTTTATAAATATCATCTAACTTTCTTTCGATTAGTTGATATTCTTCTAATTTAAGCCCTTTAATGTTTAATTGTGCTTTTAATAATTCAATTTCCTTAATATACCCTTCAATTCTTCTTTTTTTACGAAGTCTTATAAATTCCTTTATCCCTTTTTCCCCTTGTTTGATTAACTCCTGTTCATCATCATTTAAGATATGTGGGTCTATATTTAAAGTTTTTAATTTAGAGAGGTTCTCCAAACATTCAATCTCTTTAATTGGATTACCAAAAATAATTAATTGTTCTAATTGGTAAAGATTTTCCAACCCTTCAATTTTTGTAATTTGGTTTTCATAGATAGATAAAAATTTTAATTTGGAAAGATGCTCTAAACCTTCAATTTTTGTAATTTGATTTCTATAAAGTGCTAACCATTCTAATTGTGAGAGATTTTCTAACCCCTCTATTTTCTTAATTTTATTTTGACCAATACTTAAATTTTTTAATTGTAAGAGTGCATCCAAATTTTCAAGTTTCGGAATTTTACAAAAAGAGACCTCTAAATCTTGTAATTTTTTAAGTTCCTCTAGGCCTTCAATCTTAATTATATCTTGTGTTCCTAAGTATAGAACCTCTAATTGTGGAATAATATCAAATCCCTCGATTTTTTTAAATTTATTTGCAACAAGATATAACTTTTTTAATTTAGATAATCCCTCCAACCCTTTTGTAGTTTTAATTTCATTATGGCTAATCTCTATTTGCATCAATTCTGCTAAATTTTCAAATCCTTCAAATTTTTTTATATGATTATTATAAAGAGCAATTTGTTTTAGTCCTGTAAGATTGTCTAAGCCTTCTATCTTGAAGACATTATTTTCATGTAACCTCAATTCTTCTAATTTAGATAGTTTGTCTAAACCCTCTATTTTTTTAATTTGATTATACCCAAGATTTAATATACGCAATCGCGATAGAGTTTCTAAATTCTCTATTTTTGAAATATTATTACGATTGCCTCCAAATGAAGACCTATTACGAAAGTCCAATTCCTCTAATTGAACTAATTCTTTAATATCCGCAGGAATTCTATCTAACCCTTTATCATTTATTTTTAATATTACTACATGCCCCTCTTGATTAACTTTAAAATCTGTTTTATGGAGTTTGAATTTATTATTCAAATTATTTATTGCTTCTCTTTCCTCTACACTTTTGATTGTTTCAACTGTTTTCATTATTACTACCAATAGAGATTTTTGAAGAAAATCAAAAAATAAGAACAATAAAAAATTTAAATAAATAATTCAATTAATTGGGATAAGTGGGACAATTAAATAGATATCAATGAGATATAATTTAAATTTTTTCATTATTTCGCAAAAAAATCAAAAAATTATAACGAAATTCGTAAAGAAATCCTTTTATATGGCTCAAGACAAAAAATTATCACCAGTATAAAATTTAAATGGGAAATTTGATGAAAAATTAGACCAAATCAAAATAGATATGATTTGGGAAATGGGAATTAAAACAAAGAGCCTTACCCTCGTTACTCTGACGTTAACCCCCCTCCCTCTATATTCCCTATTTTTTTTGCGAGGGTGGGGCTCATCAAAATTTTATAATTTAACCTTGATATAAAGCATAAGTTGTAGAAAAATCCCTCTTTTTTAATGCATCCCTTTGAATGAACACGAAAACTCGCCCAACATCTCCCCATTCCATTTGAGTTTTATAATCTGAATCAATTTGAAATAACTGTCTCCACTTAATACTCTCCTTGTCTAATCTTGCTCTTTCTGATTCATCTAGATTGGTGTATTTTTCACCACTAAATATCTCTTTCCATGAAGTTCCTTCAAGGCGTAATTGGCAATCTAACTCTATGGTATTATGTATTGCATCAGAATATCCAAGTAACCTATGAG
>JABXJV010000126.1 GCA_013375355.1 Candidatus Helarchaeota archaeon | reverse complement strand
GTTCAATATAATAAGTTCTGCCCTCCAAAAAAATAATGATTTTAATCAAAAAGCAACTGAAATCACAATTAAAGAAAAGATAACCTCAAATAAAAATGAGTCATTGGGCAAAGTAATCGATATGTATATATAATTCACACGTTTCAACCAAGCATTCCAAATTATAACAACTTATTCAATTAAATATTCATATTTAATTATTTAACCTTCACCCATTTATCATTTTCACAAGATTCTATTGTAAATTTGATTAATATTTTTTATATTTGTTATGTATAAAAAATATCTTAATATTAAAGAGGCTTGGAATCAATGGAAGAAGAAGAAGCAACACAAAAAATGACATCGAGTTATAAAGGGGATTCGGTTATATTTTTTGAGGGGGATATGGGAAATGAGATGTATATTATAAAATCAGGGGAAGTTGAAATAATCAGAGAAATGGGAGATGGAGAGATAGTTCTTGCCAAACTTGGAGAAAACGAATTTTTTGGTGAGATGGCACTTTTTGGTGACCCTAAACGCTCTGCAACTGTGAGGGCTGTTGCTGATTCTGAACTGCTTGTAGTAAACAAAAATATGCTGGAAACACAATTTAAAAAAGTCCCTGATTGGCTCGTAACCATGATTAAGACAATTGCTCAAAGAATTCTTACGACCACCAGAGGGTTAAAGATAAATTTTCCAGTGAATATTGAATACAGCATATTAAAATCACTCATTCTCCTATTATCAGAATATGGAACACACGAAAAAAAGGGAATAAGTGTCAATCTTGCCCTTGTGAGGCAGGAAATCTGCAATATTGTTGGAATTTCGACAGATGAAGTAGATGATTGGCTGAAAAAATTCGACTTTGCTAACCTAATAGAAGTTATAGGCTCGCAAAACAGAATTGTTATTGTAGACGAAGAAAGGCTTCAAAAATTTTTATCTTATCTCCTTTTGATCTCCCCAAAAAGAGAATCTGCTGAGGAAATAATCGATAAAAACACAATGATATCTTTTGATAGACTCCATAAATTAATCGCCCTAAAAACATAGTCACAGAAAGTCTGACCAATTTAAATGTAATTAAAAGAATCAGTACTAAATTCACCAATATTTATCTACATTATTTACGACAAAACAAAATCAGTCTTACAAATCATATTCTATAAAAAATTTAAAATGAGGTGTAATATGAAAAAATTAAAGATTTGGGGCTTTATAATACTAATATTTTTTCTATTTCTTATCTGCGCCAAAGAAGTTCATATATCAATAATAACTGAAAAGTCAGAATTCAATGCAAAAATAGGCGAAAAGGGAACACTATCATTTAAGGTAACCGATCCAGATGGTAATGTAGAAATAATTACAGGAGTTGTGAGAGAATATCCTGAGTTTGTTTTTGAATTTGGCGATAACGGGGAATCCGGTGATGAAAAAGCCGACGATGGGATCTGGTCAGCAGAAACTGAGATACCAAGTGATGCTCCCCCTGGAAAATATAATATAAATATAGACTTTGAAGTTTATGACGCTGATGG
>JABXJV010000125.1 GCA_013375355.1 Candidatus Helarchaeota archaeon | reverse complement strand
TTTTCATAGGGATCGGTGAAGCTGCAATAACTGCAGCTGTAATAGCATATATTACAAAGGCTAAACCTGAATTAATATTAACTTTCGATAACTTGAATTTGGAATCGATTGAATGAATAAAAAACTACTAATTGCATTAATTCTAATAATCGGTTGTCTAATAGCAATTATTCCCTTATCATTCATCGGTTTTCCTTTTCCTAGCGGAAATCCAGACGGATTTGAAAAAACCACATTTGAAGATTCTCGAGTAGGTGAGCCAGAAGCGAGTGTTTTGCCAGGCATTGATCTTGGCAAGTTTGGAGATTTAATTTTAGGTCCAATGGGAATTCTCCTCGCTTTCGTATTTACAATTGGATTATTATATCTTGTGAAAAAAATTCCAGATTTAAAAGGACAACCTAAATTTATTATTTTTTTCATTCTTGCCGTAATATTGGGTTGTTTATTAGTGATCCCATTCGCAATAGCGGCTGGCAGCCTCAAATGGAAAAGTTCGGTTTCAATTAACCAAAATAATATTTTATCATTTAGTATGGAATCAGCTTCTCTTGATCGTAAAAAAAATGGTGTAGAAACTTTAAATGGAACTTCAACCGTTACATTAGAATTTTTTGTTGGTGGATTTTCTCATACCATTGAATTAACTACCGAATCTGATGAGATTGGCTATATAATTTCAACTACTTATTATACTGCTGAAGGACCAAGTTATACTATTTCGATTTCAAAAAATGTAACGACTTTCGGTATTAAATTAGCTCCAACCGAAGAAGAAACTTACTCTTTAGAGTTGTTAGATGATGAGGCTACATTCACGGCAGAAATTGAAGTTGAAAGCATTAAATTTACTATAGAACAAGCTGGTAGTGAAATTGGTCATTCAATTGGATTTGATTTATAAAAATTTAGTGGTGGAAAATTGAATAGTAATGATTTAACTAATAATTTTCCCTCAAATAAAAAAGTCTACATATATATCACTTTAACTTGGGCATGGGCTTGGATTTATGGATATTTATGGTTCACAAATCTAAAGAATATTTTATTATTTGATATTACAATATTTTTTTTCCTAGGTCCTTTCATAATAACTTTAATTTTTACTCTATTAGATAACTTACCGGCGAAAAAAATTGGGATTATAAATTATACAGAATTAAAGAAAGCCCCTAATTCTCTCATGTTGTCAATGTTATTAATTTATTTTTTAATTATGTTAGTTCTACACATATATGCAGGTTTTTTTGGGTTAAATTTACCTTTAATTAATGATCCTGGAATTATTTTTCTTTCTGCCTTTTTAATGTTTTTTTATATGTTACTTTTAGCATTTTATGAAGAATCAGCGTGGTCTGGTTGGTTTTATAGTTTTATTCCAATGAAAAATTTTATAAAAAAGAATGTTGTCATCGCAATTGCTTGGTTTATTTGGTATATACCTTATTTCTTATGGTTTTCTAATATAAATTTGACTTTTGAGAAATCAATCGTATTTTTTATAATTTTCTTATTATATTTAATTCCTACAAGATTTCTTTATAGCTGGTTCAGAGAAAAATCAAATAGTCTTTATTGGCCGTGTATTACTAATACAATAACAGGAACTGCAAATTTTATCATTGTTAATTTAATAGACATTTTAAAAGTCAATGATTTGTTGTTTTTTGGATTATCTGCAATAGCTTCCGCAATAATGTCGGCGATTCTTTATTATTCATTTCCATTAGAAAGTTAAGAATTTTCAATATACCTCTAGTTAGTTAGAGAGGTCAATATTATTCTAAAAATTACATATAACTGTAAATTTTTGAAATTTTTGCTATAATTTTTCTTGAGGTCTTCTTTCTGGTATTTTATTAGATTCCTTACCGCTTTGAATGAACTCTTTAGAAAGGAATAAAGCGCAAAAACAATGACCAAATTCTTTAATATCTGGTTCAGAGTATTGGCAAGGGCAGATAATATCACGGTCCTTTTCTTTTTCGCCAGTGGCTAATCTACAGGGGCAGGACCGATATCCAAAACGTTCTTTATTTACTGCAAGACCTTCAACTAAGTCATTAAACATTGTTTCATCTGGTTGCAAAACCCATTTTCTATGTTCAGCTACCGTCTTTACATATTTTTTTGTATCTTCAATATCAGGCATCTTTCACCAAATCCTGTATTTTTTGATCTATATATTGATTTTCAATAAATTTATCATCAACAAACATCATTGGAAATGCTAATATGCGTCTGTATTGTCTTAATTGAGATTTTATCTCAGTTTTTTCGGAGAGACTTAATAAATCTATGTCTAAATAAGTATATTCAATATCATTCTGATTTAATTTCCTTTTTAATCTCGTGCACCACATGCAAGTAGAAATTGTATAGATTTTTACTTTATGTTTATTATATTTACCAGGAACAGTTTTATAATCCATTTTTTTCCCATCGATGGTTTATTTTTAAAAATCGATAAATATTTAATTCAAAGATTTATAAAATTTATTTAAGAATGCCGTTCTTCTTTCCATGGATCTGCCGTATTGCTATATCCTCCCCGTTCCCAGTAACCAAGTTCATCCTTTTCCACAAGTCTTAACTTTAGAACCCACTTTGCACTTTTATAAAAATATTTTTTAGGAGCCAAACTCCTCACTGGACCCCCATGTTTAATATCCAAATCTTCTCCGTCATATTTGAATGCTAACATTGTGTCATCTCCCATCAATTCTTTTAGGGGCAAGCTGGTTGTAAATGAACCTCCCAAATCTGCGCATTCAAAAATCACATATTTTGCTTTTTCGGTTGGTTTGACAATTTTAAAAATTTCTTTAAAGAGTACACCTTCCCAATTTGTGTCAAATAAACTCCAGCTGGTTACACAATGAATATCTGTTTTAATTTTTTTTGTAGGTAACTTAATAAATTCTTCATATTTATAAGTCTTGGGATTTTCTACTTCCCCATAAATTTCAAGACTCCAATTTTCCTTTGTTAAATCGTAAGGAATTCCCCCTGCTTGTAAGACTGGAAACCTATTAACTTTTCTTTGATTTGGAGGTAAACGATCCTTCATTATTTAAACCTTTTTTTAGTGTCTAAATATTATTTGATTAGAAGTAATAATTGTTTTGCTTTAAGTAGAACGTCTTATTGGTAATGTAACAATAACCTCAGTTCTCTTTCCAAAGGTGCTATTTATATTAATTTTTCCTCCATGTTTTTCAATAATACCGCGACAAATAGAAAGTCCAAGACCTGTTCCTTTACCAATCTGTTTGGTAGAAAAGAACGGTTCGAAAACCCTTGGTAAATCGGATTCTTTGATTCCTATACCATTATCAATAACTTTAATTTCTATATTGCTATTTACTTTTGAAAATGTTATTTTAATCATTGGTTTATATTTTACATATTCTAAAGCGTCCATAGAATTAGTTATTAAATTTTGGAAAACCTGAAAGAGAAGTACTTTATCTGCGTCTAAAAAAACATCTTTTTCCTTGTCAATGATAATTTCGATATCTTTTTCTTGTATTTTTGATGATATAGCAGGAATTTCTTTGAGTTCAGTTAATAGAGGATAAAGTTCAAACCTTTTTATATTTAGATCCATTTTTCTTGAAAATTGAAGCAGATCTTTCACGATTTGTGCACAGAATTTAACTTGATCCTTAATAGCCGAAATTTCTTTATGTAGAATATCAACATTAAGAGGAGTTTTTTCATTACTAACTATAGCTGAAATATAGTCAGCCTTAAGAGTAATGTTTGCAAGTGGTGTGTTGAGTTCATGAGCGACACCAGCTGCAAGTTGACCTACGGCTGCTAATTTATCTTTTTCTATTAGTTCTTCTTGAAGTTCTGTCACATCTCTGCCAGTAGCTTGGACTCCAACAATTTTACTAGTATTATCTCTGATTACAGTACCGCTAAATTTAACTATTCTAATTCCCTTTGGGACTATTAATCGGATTTCAAACCCAATCCTTGGGCTTCCGGCTTTTATTATTTCTCTTAGAGCATTGGCTGTTTTTTCTATATCTTCGGGATATGTATATTCAGTAAAATGTACTCCAATTAGCTGTTCTGCGGGTTTTTGTAAGAATTCTGCAGCCGTAGGGTTCGCAAATGTAATTTTTCCGTCAATAGTGGCGCGTAATATAAAATCTTGAGAAAGATCTGCAATACTTTTAAACTTTTCTTCGCTTCTTTTTAACTCATTCTCTATTTTTTTACGTTCATTTATTTCCATTTGTAATTGTTTATTCGATAAAACTAGCTCACTTGTCCTTTCTTCTATCATTTTTTCAAGATGATGTCGATATTCCATCAATTCCATTTCCGCCTCCTTTTTTTCAGTGATATCTGTTAAAGTTACAAGATCTGCAAAAGCGCCTCTATATGTAATAGATTTTGAATATTGGTCAACCCATTTTATTTTTCCAGATTTTGTGATTAATCTTAAAGAATAATGATCCACTACATCTTTATCCCCTGCTTGTTTTTTTCTCGCTTGTTCTAATGCAAATGATAAATCTTCTGGATGAATTGCTTTTGTAAATTCTTCCGGGGACCATTGTAGCATTTCTTGAGTCGTATATCCATTAATTCTAGATGCTGCCTCATTTACATATTTGAAAACGCCATCTTGTATAATTGCAATTCCCATCAATGATTGTTCTGAAATTGTCCTAAATTTTTCTTCTGATTCTTTCAACTTTTGTTCAGATACTTTTTTTTCAGTTACATCCCTCGAAATGGTAAGCATTTTTATCTTTCCATTACTATCTTTAAATGCTCTTCCATTTACTTCAAGATAAATGTAATGACCATTTTTGTGCTTAACTCTGATTTCATATGCTGCTTCGCCAGTTTCTAATATTTTTTTAAAATTATCTAAAAGATTCTGAAGATCTTCTGGGTGAACAATCTTATTACTCAAGTTTAATATTTCATCCTTTGTATAGCCTAACATTTTCCTATGAACATTAAAATTCAAATATTCTTGCTTGAATTCATCATTAATAACAGCAACTAAATCATTCGCATTTTCTGTAATTAAACGATATTTTTCTTCAGATTCCTTAAGTTTTTTTTCTGCCTCTTTTGTTTCGGTAATGTCTAAGAGTGAAGATAAGATCGCGGATTTTCCGCCGTATGATATAATAGTATCAAATGTTTCAAGCCATTTTTTCTTTCCCGATTTTGTAGTAATTCTAAAAGAAAAATATGGGTTGATATAGGTTTTTCCATATTGAATTGATAGGAGTCGTTCTAGAGCTATATGTCTTTCATCCGGGTGAGTTATATCTGATATCTTTTCTTGTGAAAAATCTATAATTTCTTGAACAGAATATTCAAATATTTTTGACAATGCTTCATTTGCGTATATGAATTGACCATCTTGAAAAATAGTTATTCCCATAAATGATTGATCAGTAATTGTCCTGAATTTCTCTTCGGATTCCTTGAGGTTTTGTTCTGATTTTATTTTATCTGTTATATCTATCATAACCGCTAGATCAGCAAGGCGACCTTCATAAGTTATTGTATTAGAAAAATTTTCAAACCAAATTGGCTCACCTGTTTTTTTAATAGCTTGAACCACATATTGAAATAAATCGGTTTTTAAACCCGACTGTTTCTTCAATGCTTGTTCGGCAATGAAATTCCTATAATCGGGGTGAATTACTTTAAGAAATTCCCCTGGCTTCCAATTTATAATTTCTTCGATTGTATATCCAAACATATCTGCCGCACGTTTATTGACATATTTTAATGAATTATCTTGAATAATAGCAATTCCTACTAAAGATTGTTCGCTAATTGTTCTGAATTTTTCTTCGGATTCTTTGAGTTTTTGTTCGGATTCTTTTTTTTCTGTAATATCCCTAGAGACAAAAATAGCTTTAATCTTCTCTTTATCATCTTTTAATGTTTTTCCTTTAGTTTCCAACCAGATAAAATGCCCATCTTTATGCCTAAACCGTGATTCAATTGATCCTTCACTATTTTCTAATCCTTTTGCCATATTTTTTATTATTATATCTATCTCATCTGGATGTAAAAAATCAGTGATTCTTTTACCAATCAAATCTTCTATCGAGTACCCCAACATATTAGAAAAAGCTGGTGCATTTATATATTCGTATCTCCCTCTATTATTTACGACCGATACTAAATCATTAGCATTTTCAGTTATAAGCCGATATTTTTCTTCAGAGTCTTTGAGTTCCTGCTCAGCTTTTTTGCGTTCATTAATGTCTCTACCAACAAATAAAAGTTTTTCTTTGCCTTTTCCATCGAAGAATCTTTTTCCTTTTATTTCTACCCAGATATAATTTCCATTTTTTTGCCTAATTCTAGTTTCAAGTATTGCTTCTCTTTTTTTCCAACTATTCAGTCCTTCTTCAAGATTTTTTATAATATCATCTGGATGACATAACTGAAGAATATCTTTACCAATTAAATCAGCTTTTGTATATCCTAAAATTCTCTGATGAGCTTCTTCATTAACATATTCTATTCTAAATTTTGAACTTAAAATGACAAGCAGAACATTTACATTTTCTGTTATAAGTCGATATTTCTCTTCAGATTCTATTAATTTTTTTTCTGCTTTTTTACGTTCAGTGATATCAATAACTTTAGTTAATATTGCACTAGTTCCTTTATAATTGAAAGTTTTAGAAAAAATTTCAACCCATTTTTCCTTCCCGGATTTTGTAATCATTCTATAAATATCAAAAGTTTTTGTTTTTTCTTTAGTTTTAAAACTTTTTAATCTCTTAGATGCTTTTGAAGTATGTTCTGGATGAACTCTGCCCATTAGGTCCCTAAGTGACCATGTATTTAACTCTTGAATAGAAATATCGTTGATTTTTGCCATTGCATCATTCGCATATATTAAGGAGTTATTCTGGATAATGCATATTCCAACTAATGACTGTTCAGTAATATTTCTAAATTTTTCTTCTGATTCTTTCAGTTGTCGATCGGCTATTTTACGTTCAGTAATATCTCTGGAGATAAATAATAATCTATTTTTACCTGTCTCATCAGTAAAACGCTTTCCACGCGTTTCGAGCCAAATATAATTTCCATCTTTTTTTCTGATTCTAAATTGAACCGATGGTGAGACATCAAGTCCAAAGTTCTCATAAAAGATTGTCCCAAGTCTATCTAAATCATCAGGATGGATTAAATCTAATCCATTCATCGGTTTTTTCCCATTTCTACCCAATAATTCATCTCTTGAATAACCAAGAGTATTTAATGTGGCTTCATTACAAAATAGGTAATTAAAGTTGCCCTTATGAACAGTAATCAGGTCATTTGCATTCTCCGTAATCAATCGATATTTTTCTTCAGATTCCTTAAGTTGCTGTTCTGCTTTTTTACGTTCGTTAATTTCCCTAGAAACCATTAATGCTATTTCATTTCCGTCTATATCAACAAATATTTTTCCTTTTGTTTCAAGCCATAAATAATTTCCGTTCTTATGTCTATATCTGAATTCTCCTATTCCTTCTCCCGTTTCCCTGCCTTTTTTTAATACCTCAAGAATTCTCCCTTGATCATCAGTATGAATAAGATTAATGGCATCTTTACCAATTAATTCATCTTTTTCGTATCCAAGGACTCTCTTATGAACTTGTGAGTTAATATAATCAAATTTAAATCTAATGTTTAAAACAGAAATCATATCATTTGCATTTTCAGTTATAATTCGATATTTTTGTTCTGATTCTTTTAATTGTTGTTCTGCTTTATTACGCTCAGTGATGTCGGTAATGACTGCAGCTATTTGAACAATTTTTCCAGTTTCATCTCTGACAAAATACGTTTTAAATTCTATTGGAATTTCTCTATCATCTTTATGCTTTAAATAAGTTAATATAGGTGGTAACTTTTCTCCTTTTAATGCATTTCCAAAAAGTTCTATAATTTTTTCTAACTCATCTTTTACTACAGTTTTTTTAGCACTTTCAACCCCGTTTATTCCTATTAATTCACTACTTTTATATCCCGTTAGTTTTTCATAAGCTGGATTTATAAATGAGACTGTCCCATCTGTATCAAATAACATTAAGGCTTCATTTATGTTATCGGTAATAACTTTGCTTTGCATCAAATTATGTTCTGCTTTTTTACGTTCAGTAATGTCATTAGCAATTCCCAGAATAGCATATGGTTTTCCTTGTCGGTATATAAGGGAAGCTTCTGTTTCAATCCATATAAAATCGCCATTTTTAGTTCTTAGTTTATATTCGCTAGTTTTTTGTTGAAATCCATACAATTTGATTTCTTCAAGTTTTTCAAAGGCTTTTGATAGTTGATCTTTATCAAGGAACGAGGCAAAATTAAGGGATGTGATATCCTCTCTCTCGTAGCCAAGCATTTTTAAAGCGGTATCATTTGCATCTAAGAAATTACCTTTAAAATCATGAATAAACACTGCATAAATTGTTCTGTCAAAAATTGCCCTAAATCTAGCCTCACTTTCTAATAATTTTTCCTCAGCCTTTTTGCGATTGGTGATATCACTAATGACCCCCCGCATCCCTATAATTTCTCCATCTTTATAAATGGGACTGGAATGAATTCTACCCCAAAATTCGGAATTGTCTTTCTTTCTTAATAAAAAGTCGGCTGGCCCAAGGCTCTCGCCGTTAAAAATTTTTTTAACTTGATTAACTGTTTCTTCTAAGTCTATAGGAGAAATTATTTGAGAAAAATTTAACCCATTTTCAAATTCTTCTCTAGTATATCCAAATTTTTCATATGCAACTTGATTAGCATAATTTAAATCCAGATTAGTATTAGTTTCAAAAACAATATCAGGTAATAAGTCTAAAGTCTCTTTATATTTTTCTTCAGATTCTCTCAGTTTCTGTTCTGCCTCTATCCTCTTAGTAGCATCTACTAATGTAACTAATGCCGCATTTTTTCCTTGATATTTGATAGTTTTACTATAAGTGTCAACCCATTTTAATTTTCCAGATTTTGTAACTATTCTATATTGGTCATATGTTATGTCATCACGTTCTCTATCTTGTACTATTTTTGCTTCTTTTTTTGTATGTGATAAATTCTCTTGAACAACCAATCTAAATAAATCATTTGGCTTCCATTCCATCATTTCACTAATGGAGTATTCAACAATTTCTGACATTGTCTCGTTTGCATATTTAATTAAATTATTTTGCACAATACAAATTCCCATTAATGATTGCTCTGTAATTGTTCTAAATTGTTCTTCGGATTCCTTAACTAGCTCTCCCGCTTCCTTACGTTCAGTAATATCTCTCCAAATCAAAATTGCTTTTATTTCTCTATCTTTGCTAATAAAAGTTCTTCCTCTAACTTCTAGCCATATATATGTGTTATTTTTTCGTTTGTATCTTAGATCCCTACCAATATTTTCAAAATCATATTCATAAGAGGTGAATGGATGCTTAAGGTCATCAGGATATAAAAATTCCGCTATGAACTTTCCAATTAATTCATCCTTTGAATAGCCTAATATTTTAAAATGGGGCTCTTCATTGATATATTCGTATTCAAGTCTAGAATTAAATATGGTAATTAAATCATTTGCATTTTCTGAAATCAATCGATAATTTTCTTCAGATTCTCTCAATTTTTTTTCTGCTACTTTACGTTCAGTGATATCTCGAACTACACCTTGAATAACCTCTTTTCCTCCTATTTCAAATAGGCTTGATGAGACATCAGCTGGAAATATATCACCATTTTTTTTATGGAAATTAATCTCGAAGTTCACAAATCCGTCTCGAATAATTGTTTCAAATGCCCATTTAGACTTATCAAGATCTTCAGTCGGATGAAGGTCAGAAATTTTAAGTGATAATAATTCATTCCTTGAATATCCAAATTGATCCAATGCTTTTTGATTTATATCTATGATATTTGCCTCTAAATCATGTAAAAAAATTGCATCATTTGAATGGTGGAAAAGGTTACTAAATTTCTCCTCACTTTCTTTTAATTCCCTTTCAGCTTGTAAATGATCAGTGATATCACGGGAGACTCCGATCAATATATCTTTGTCTCCCCATTTTGCTTGAGTGACTTTTGTTTCAACAGGGATCACTGATCCATCTTTAGCTATTAATGGAATAGGACAAACCGAAATTTCACCTGCTATTAGCTGAGAGATTATTTTTTTAACATCTTCATGTCGATTTGGGGGGTGCACTTTAGTGACGTGCTGTTCATATAGTTCTTCTATTGAATATCCTAAACGTTTTTCTACTATTGCGTTAACTTGAAGGATTAGTCCTTTAGAATCCAGTATGAATAGGAAATCTTCTATAGTACCAAATAGAGTCTCAAGTTTATTATTGCTTTCTTGCAAATCTTCTTGCATTCGTTTTCTTTCTGAAAGGTCTCTTGCAATACTTAAAACTGCTGGTTTATCTTCGAATTCAATAATACTACTACTCAATTCTATTGGTATGACTCTTCCATCTTTTGTTACGTGAGCAGTTTCAAGAATGAATCGACCCTTTTTTTGTAATTCTTTTATTCTTTCAGGTACTTTAACAGCGTATTCGGGGGTATCTATATCATTACGAGTCATCTGCAATAATTCTTCTTTACTATAGCCTAAACTTTCACATGCAGTATCATTTACGTCTAAAATATGCCCTTCTAAGTCATGTATAAAGATTGCTTCGTTTAAATATTGGAAAATTTTATTATATTTTGCCTCATTTTGTTGGAATTCGAGCTTACCCATATTATGCCTCCTTTAAAGGAATTAAGGAATGCTGAATATATTAAACTTAGGAAGTAAAAATGATTTAATTTTGGGAATTTTCAGATATTTTAAATACTTTTATTTGAGAATGAGGATAAGAAAAACCTATACTTTCTAATTGAGAAATAATATCAACAAAATAGAGTCCCACTGGGGACAACTCATAGAGATTTTTTTCCTTTTTAAGAATATTTTCTTGAACTAGTTTATTAATATGAAATGCAAGGTTAGCAGAACTCTTCACTTCTAACATTTTAACAATTTTATTAAAATTCAATTTTTTTTCTGATTTTAAAAGAGTAATAATACTTTTTCTCAAAGGATGAGATAGTAAATTAATAATTTTACTAATAATAGGATCTATAAAAAGTGAAAGTATATTTTTTAATAAAGTCTGTTGTGAACTGGTTAAAAAATCAACCTCTTCTCTAATAAGGAGTACTAGGGAGAAATTTGCTGTGATTATCTCTGATAATAAATAAGAAATAAATTTTTTAAGTTCCTCCCACTCATAAATTTTTAAAAATTCTTCAATTCCTTGAAATATAATAGTTCCTTTATCATGATTTTCAACAAAATCCTTTATATTTGTTTTCAAAGAATAGAAACTAATTGAAATAGTATCACTTTTTCCATTCTGCCTTTTTAGCCAAATTGGAAATCCATTAGAAAGGTTAAATCTTTTGATAATTTCATTAGGATTTTGATCTGAAATTACTAAAAATGGACCTTTATTCTTATCAGTGTCAATTGATTCAAGTTTTTTACTTATCACTGGTTTTTCAGCAAAACTTGAAAGAGGCAGACTTTTTCTTAATTTTAAATCTAATTCGACTTGTGAAATTTTATTTCTTATGGTTTTTGCTTCGAAAGGTTTTAAAATATAATCATATGCCCCCTGCTTCATAGCTTCGACAGCTGATTCAATAGTTCCATAGCCAGTGATCACAATTATAATCGAATCGATTCTATTTTCCCTTATTTTTCTTATTAAATCCACACCAGATAATCCTGGCATTTTTAAATCTGTTAGGATGAGATTAAATTTATCCTCATCAAGTTTTACTAATGCTTCTTCAGCTGAAACTGCAGTAGTTATTGTGTGATTATCTAAAATTAAAATATTTCTCATAGTTTCTAAGAAAACCCTGTCATCATCCACAATTAATATCTTCATTGATATTCCCTACAACGTAAGAAATATGTTCTATGTTTGAATAAACCGAATTTTACTAAATAAACCTTAAGTAAAATTTGTTTTAGTTAAATTAGATTTAGTTATTGATTCCTAATTAATAAAATCTAATTAACTTGTACATTTATTAACTAGTTTTCATTGATAGGCTTAAACAATAATATAAGAAAGTTGGAATTTCCTTAAATAATCATTTATACTTAATGGAAATAAATTAATCTTATCAATTGTTGATTGAAATGTCTAAAAAATCCGTTAAACAAGAAAAAATATTAAAAAAATAAGGAGGTTGAAAAAAATTGGTCATATATCACGTTTGGGTTTTCACAAAAAAAAGTGGGATTTCATTATATCATAAAAAATATGGTAGTGTTGAAGTCGATGAATCATTATTTTCAGGATTTTTAAGTTCTATAAATACTTTAGCCGAATCAGAATTTGACCAGAAAGGCATAGAATCCATTAAAATGGGGGATTATAAATTCTTATATGACCATTTCTGCGGAGTACTTTTTACTGTTGCTGTAGATCCCGAAGATTCCGAGTCAGAAATCAGGGAAATGTTATATAAAGCTAGAATAAAGTTTTTTAATCAATTTGCAGAAGAACCTTGGGAAAACTATTTAAAAGAATTAGCAAAATCGGGCCAAGTTGAACATTTTAATAATTACCAAAACACTTTAGATGAAGTAGTATTCGAATATAAGCAAGAAAAGGCTGAGGAGACAAATAATAAAAAGAGGCTTATAGATTTTTATAAACTATTAATTAATAAGTTCTTCCTTAAAGTACTTGCATTTTCTGAAGTATTAGATGAAGATTTTCAAACACCTTTATCAAATGTCGTTAATGACCTTGTAAAAAATAATGCAATCCTTAAGGAAATTAAAATTAGCGAAGATGGGCTATCATTTGAAGCTGTAGATGCAAACAAAATCGAAATTATTGAATTAAGAACTTTCTTACATGAAATTCTGGATGGTCTAACCACTACTTGTTATAATTTGATGGGAACAAAACCTGTAAATAAGATTATCGTTCAATTGGGTTCAATGCTTTCAAAAAAACTAACTGATATTCAGAATTTGGAAATCTGTCACCAAGTTCTTCAAATATTATTAAAATCAGAAGGATTATAAAATGAGTAAAAAATTAATCGAATCTTATAAAATTTTGATTGATAATATATTTTCCAGAAGCAAAGGAATCCTTGGAGACAAATTTATAGTTAAATTGATAAAAAAAGCAGAGAAGGTAACGAACAACGGGGAAGTTTCTTTATTAAAAGGAATTGGATATAGTAAAAACAAATTACAGCTCGATTTAGTCTATAAAAATTACAGCGAAAAAGAATCAACTTATACCGAAAAAATTGTTGCTGATTGTTTTAATAAAATCTTAGAACTTATTAATAAAGCACTGACAATGCTCGTAGGAAGCGATTCTTCTTTAAAAATACTGAAAGATGGGTTACAAGACTTAATAGTTAACAATAAAGAAATTTATGAAACTGTAAATCTCGAAAAAAACCTTCCAAACTTTATATCATAAATGAGGAAACAAAATGACACTTTATAAATTTAAGATTGTAGTTGTTGGCGACTACGCGGTTGGCAAAACGACTCTAATCATTAATTACACGGAAAAAACGTTTCGAGGAATGTATATCCCTACAGTAGGAGTTCAATTTACTAAAAATACATTTAAATTGGATGGAAATGAAGTAGAATTGACTATATGGGATATCACAGGGCAAGAAAAATTCGCAAAAGTGCGAAAAACATTTTACGAAAATGCCGCAGGTTTTATTATTGTATATGATTTGACACGAAAATCTACTCTTGAAAATATAATTAATTGGTATAAAGACGTCCTTGAAATTACTGATAATATACCCTGTGTGGTAATTGGTAATAAAAATGATTTAAAAAGTAAGAGAGAAATAAATACCGACAATATATCAAAGGTTATTGAAAAAAAAAAGATGAATATAAATGTAAAATTCGAAACCTCGGCAAAAACTGGGGAAAATGTAAATCAAGGATTTAATTCATTAATCCAACAACTGATAAATAAATAGGTGAGGATATTAAATGCCAATTGGAATAATTTTATTGGATTGGGATAGTTCCCACGGCCCCCTAATGAAAGCAAAATATACGGAAACAGAATTAGACTTTGATATTGAATATTTAAACATATTTCTACTTCACACTGCGACAGGATGGACGGAAGATAAGGCACAAAAGCAAGTGTTTACTCAGTATTCAAAATATAATTTAGTATCACACTATGTTCCCCAGATTGAAAACAATTTTTTAAGAAGAATTATTATTGGAATTATTCTGGAAACACAAGAGATAAAACCGGACAAATATTATCAAATATTAGAACAAATGACAAATGAAAAATTATTATTCTATAGCGGTGCAGAAAATATTAAAAGTTTTCTTAAAGAACTCTATGAATCAAAAATCAAAACGATTTCTCAGACATTCGAAGTTGCTGAAGTTAAGAAAATGATACCATTGAAAACCAGTACTTTTAGAACTAATGTTTCAAATAAAATTTCTGAAATCTACGATCATTTTGGGACATGGGCACTAGATTTCTTGGAACAATTACCTCAAAATCTCGAAGTTGAGCAATTGGAATCTATTTATAAAAGAGAACAAGATACGATATCAAAACTAATAATTTGGGCTGCTAAAAACGGAATTATCAGGTTAATAGGGTGATATAGAAATTTTAGAAAATTCTTGGGGATCACTAATTGAACAAACCTTATTTTTTAAATATTTTTATATATTATTAATTCAGCAGGAATATGCCTTTTTTCTTATAATTTTAAAAGAAGAATTGAACCTTTTGAAGGACCACTTTTAGTGGCTTTATTACTGCTGTTTTCAATATATAGATGAAGAAAAATTAGGTGCTTATGGGAGTAAATTATGTGATACTGGGCTTGAATTTATGAAAAAAGTGATATTAGAACCCTTAACTTCAAAGAATCTTAATGAGCTCTTAAAAATTAATATAGAAGAAAGACAAACTGAATTAAAAAGTATTGTATTAGAAACAATAATTGAAAAATTTGATTTGAATAACTTAAAATCTGAACATTATATTACTCCGATATTGATAAGTCCAATAAATGGAATAGGATTGATTATTATGATTGTTGAGCACCGAGAAAACCTAGTACTAATTAAAATGAATCTGGATTATTTGAAAGATTTAATTCGGAATATTTTATTATAATTTGAAATCAAAAAGTCTTCTCATTAATATTATTTTTTAGATTAAATCAAAAAAATTTTTTTAATAGATAAGAATCATTATTATCTTGGTTTTTTGAGAAAAAAATTCTAGTAATTTATTTTTTATAATAAAATTCTATTGGTTTATTTGTATAACTATAGATGGAGGTTTTAGGATTAAACAATGATTCCAAAGTAAATAATGATAGAGTTCCCAATAAACTAATATCTGAAAAGAGTCCTTATTTATTACAACATGCTTATAATCCAGTCCAATGGTATCCTTGGGGAGATGAAGCATTCGAAAAAGCTCGCAAGGAAAATAAGCCAATTTTTTTATCAATAGGATATTCTACTTGTCACTGGTGTCATGTAATGGAAAAGGAATCATTTGAGGATCAGGATGTGGCTAAATTAATGAATGAAGTTTTCGTTTCTATTAAAGTAGATCGTGAAGAACGACCTGATATTGACAAGGTATATATGACTATATGTCAGGCAATAACGGGAAGTGGTGGCTGGCCACTTACAATAATAATGACACCGGATAAAAAACCGTTTTTTGCAGGTACATACATTCCTAAGAGAGGTAGATTTGGAAGAATTGGGATGTTAGAATTAATTCCTAGAATTGAAAATTTTTGGATTAATAAACGTGAAGAATTAAAAAAATCTGCGGATAAAATCTCAGTGGCAGTTCAAGATGTTTCTAATAAAATGAAAGGTGAAAAATTAGGAAAAAATACGTTAAATATTGCATATAAAGAGCTCGAAAGTAGATTTGACGAAAAAGAAGGCGGATTTAGTGGCGCACCAAAATTTCCAACTCCACATAACATTCTCTTCTTACTTCGTTATTGGAAACGTTCATCCAATAAAAAAGCTCTCTGGATGGTTGAAAAAACTTTACAATCTATGCGTCTAGGAGGGATTTTTGATCATATTGGATTTGGATTCCATCGATATTCGACAGATTTTTTTTGGCTTGTACCGCATTTTGAGAAAATGCTATATGATCAAGCTTTACTGTTAATGGCATACACGGAAGCTTTTCAAGTAACAAAAAAGAAGGAATATGAAAAAACGGCTAGGGAGATTTTAACTTATGTTTTACGTGATATGACTTCACCAGAAGGGGGTTTTTATTCTGCAGAAGATGCTGACAGTAAAGATGAGGAAGGAAATATGGTTGAAGGAAAATATTATCTATGGAGAATGAAAGAAATTGAAAAAAAACTTGAATCCGTAGAAAAAGATATGATTATTAACATTTTTAATATAAAAAAAGGTGGTAATTTTTTAGAACAAGCAACTGGCGAGAAAACTGGGGAAAATATTTTACATTTAAAAAAATCTATTTCAGATTTAGCTACCGATTTGAATATTTCTAAAGATGAATTGGAAATGTGTTTGGAGAAAATTAGATTGAAATTATTTAATATCCGGGAAAATCGTTCACATCCGCATAAAGATGATAAGATATTAACCGATTGGAATGGGCTTATGATTGCAGCTTTAGCTAAAGCTGCTCGTATACTCGATGAGCCTGAATATGTTAAAAAAGCTGAAAAAGCTATAAAATTTATTGAAAATAAAATGATTAGATCAGATGGAAGACTTCTCCACCGTTACAGGGATGGTCAAACCGCAATTTTGGCTAATTTGGATGATTATGCTTACTTGATTTGGGGTTGTTTGGAATTGTATGAAACAACATTTAATTTAAAATATATTAAATTAGCCCTAGATTTTAACAAAGACTTATTAGAGCATTTTTTGGACTCAGTAGGTGGTGGTTTTTATTTTACACCTGATGACGGTGAAGAACTCTTACTCAGACAGAAAGAAATTTATGACGGAGCTTTACCTTCGGGGAATTCTGTAGCAATGTTAAATTTGCTACGTTTAGGGCGTATTACTGGGAACAGTGATTATGAAGATAAAGCTGCTAAGATTGGGATTGCATTCTCAAGGAAAATAATGGAAATGCCTTCTGCTTATACACAATTGATGGTAGCTTTGGACTTTGCAATTGGTCCATCTTATGAAGTAGTTATTGCTGGTAATTCTAAAGGAGATGACACGGAGGCAATGATAAAGGCAATAAGAAATCATTTTATTCCGAATAAAGTTATAATTCTAAACCCTACAGAACAAAAAACACCCGAAATTTTCCAATTTGTTGAATTTATTAAATCCCAATCCAGTATCGAGGGAAAAGCAACAGCTTACGTCTGTTCTAATTATCTTTGTAAAACCCCAACAATCAAAATAGATAAAATGCTAGAGTTACTAGAAGTAACGAAATAATAAATTTAATTTATTAAGATTAAAAAAAATAATTAAATTTTATAATTTATAATGAAGGAGTATTTTGCCTTGAGTTCAGCTAATTCTAACCTAGATATGTTTTTTAAACCGAAAACAGTAGCAGTTGTAGGTGTATCCTCTCAAACAAGAAAATTTGGGCATGTAATTTTTAAAAATTTTATGGAATCCAATATCAATGCAAAGATTTACCCAGTTAATCCTAAAATTGATAATATATTGGGTTATAAATGTTATAAATCAATATTAGACATACCAGAACCACTTGATCTTGTCGTAATTGCAATTTCTAGAAAAGCTGTTTTAAACGTTATGGAAGAATGTGCCCAAAAAAAAGTTCGTGGAGTGATAATAATTGCTGGTGGTTTTTCAGAGATTGGACCAGAGGGAAAAAAATTAGAAGATGAAATCTTAAAAATTGGTTCTGAAAAAAATATCAGGATAATCGGACCTAATGTTATAGGAATTTACGATCCATATTATGGTGTAGATACCTTATTTCTACCACGGTACCGTCTAATGAGACCAAAACGGGGAAAAATATCGTTTATTAGTCAATCCGGAGCATTCGGGTCTGCACTCTTAGATTTCGCTGCAAGTCAAGGAGTGGGCATTTCAAAATATGTAAGTATTGGTAATGCCATAGATGTTGATGTAATTGATGTTTTGGAATATTTAGAAAGTGATGAAAATACAAATTGCATAATGGTGTATATAGAAGGACTAAGAACCAAAAAGGAAAAAACAAAAAACTTCTATAATGTAATAAAACGGATTTCATTAAAAAAACCAATTATTATATTAAAGGGAGGCTTAACAGAACAAGGGCAGAAAGCTGCTGCCTCGCATACGGGTAGTATTTCTTCCCAAATAGATATTCTTAAAGCGGTATTTAAACAAACTAATGTTATTCAAGCTGATGATGCATTACAATTATTTGATATGGCAAGGATGTTAAGCTCATCTCATTTCCCAACAGGAAGAAGGATAGCTATAATCACAAATGCTGGAGGATTTGGTGTTCTAACTACCGACCAATTAGTAAAGCAGGGCTTTGATTTGACAACTTTATCTAAAGAAACAGTCGAATTCTTAAAATCTAAAATGCCAAATGAAGTTATTATCTCTAATCCCACAGATTTAATAGGTGATTCTGATACGGAAAGGTATAAGATAGCTTTAAATAAAATCCTGGAAGATAATAACGTCGATATAGTCATTTTAATCATTCTTCTTTCGCTTTCTTTTGTAGAAAGTGATATTATTGATGTAATCCATGCTGCAAGAATTAAATATAAGAAACCAATCGTTGTTTGTACGATTGGGGGTCAATTTACTCAAATGATGGTAAAAATGATGGAAGAAAACGAAATTCCCACTTTTCCCAATCCTAAGAGAACGGTAAATGCTGTTAAAGCTTTAATTCATTATGCAGAATTTTGTATTGGACGTGAAGAAGTATGTTATCCCCTTGATCGCTAGTCCAATACAGATCGAAATATTATTATGAATTAAAGAATTAATTAATCTAAATTCTTAAAAAAGAAATATTTGGGCTTAAAAATGAGTAATGAAGCTTTAAAAGTGAATAGTAAAAAAATTTTAGAAATATCTTTTTTTAAATTTAACAGGCTTTAGAAAGGTACTAAATTCAAAATGAATTTTAAAATTCAAATTCTATCGTAGTATGTATTATTCCATATCTATCATTAAGGAATTCTTTAATTCTACTTAATATATTTCCAAAATTTTCGTATTTTGTATTATTAAGTGCAATACGAGCTGTGAATGTATACATATTTGAAGTAATTACCCAAATATGCATATCATAAATCTCTTCTATTTCGGATATCTCTTTTTTTAATGCAGTGCTTACATCATCAATCGTTATGCCCTTTGGAGCATATTCAAGTAAGATCTTGATTGAGTCTGAAAAAAGTCTAAATGCCCATATCATTATTACAACACCAATACCAATTGCCAATAATGGATCAATAATATACCACTCGGTAAAAATTAAGATAATAACTCCAATTATAATTGCTACTGATGATGCAGTATCGCCAATCATATGGACATATGCCCCTTTAATATTCAAATCTTCATGAGAACTTTCATGTAATATTGCAACAGTTATAATATTAACAATTAGACCAATTATCGCTACAATCAACATTTCGAATGCTAAAATAGGCTCAGGTTGAAGAATCCGTAAAATACTTTCATAAAAAATGTAACCTGTTACTCCAAAAAGAAATAAACTATTAAAAAGGGCTGCAATTATTTCCGCACGATAAAGACCAAAAGTTCGGTGATGGCAAGGTAATTTTGTCGCAATTTTAATGGCCACAAAACTCATCAATAATGCGAAGAAATGAGTAAACATATGACCCGCATCACTTAATAAAGCTAAGCTATTAGTGATAATACCTCCAATTACTTCAACAACCATGACTATACCGGTAATTACCATCGAAAGAATTAGTCTTTTCCTTTCAACATCTTTGTATTCGCAAAGTTCTTCCATTTTTTTAAGCAATTCCGGTTTTATAAGTTAATAAGATGTGAGATTTCTAATTTGAAAAAATATTTTGAATTGATTTCAAATATGAGTAAATTGAAATTATGGCAATAAAACAATGGAGAGGAATTCTAAAAATCTAATTATCAATCTTCAATTTTTCTTTTTAGTAGAACTTTTTTCAATTCCTCGTTTAAAGCAGCCCGGGTTGAAAATGTAGAAATTGGTTTTGGAGGTTTTAATTCAGGACCTTTTTGTGGAACAGTAGCTTGGCTTGGAAATACTGCGGGTACTCCTTCAGGTTTTGCTTCTAGAATTTGGAATTTTTGTTGAACAAAATTCTCTAAATTTCCTAATCTTGTTTGAATATCATCAATAGCTGTTACAAAAATACCCATTACTCTAGTTAAAATATCACTTATCTCCTCTACTCTATCGTCAATAGGTTGTTTTTTCAGAGCAGCCATGAATCCTTCAAATCCGATTAAAGGTTCTTCTTTTACTTCTTCAGGTCCTTTTAGTTCTTCTTTTAATCTAATCGTTGCGGCTGGAGAAATTTCTATAGGTGGAGGTGGAGGTTTTGGTTCTGCAGGAACTTTTTTAATTTCTTTTTTTACTTCAATTTGACGTTTGGAAAATATTTCGATCCAACCTTTCTGTTTATACTTTTCAATAATTTCTTCCACTTCTACTATAGGAATTAAACTTTCTTCACTTATTTCTTCAATATTATGTTTTCCATCTGCAAATTGAAAGCAAAGTGCTTCATTAAATAAGAATCGTTTTTTTGCATATTTTTCGTCTAATTTTGGAAATATGTCATCGGAGGATAAAGTCTCAAGGGGAACTTCTTTTTCAATAGGTTTTTTGGCTTCCTGTTCTATCTGAACTTCTTTTATTTGGTCAAAAACTTTCTCTTGAGTCTCTTTCTCTAATTCTTTTTCTGTTTCACGCTTTAGCTCTTTTTCTATTTCTACTATTTCTTGTTCTCGCTCTTGATCTATAGCAAATTCTTGATAAATTCCTTCAATTTTTTGGATAACAACATCAATATTGACGTCATCAAAGGAAGGAACAATTTTAGCTACCGCCCTTGCAGCCTCTTTTTTAACTATTTCAGAATCTTGCATAACAACTTTTACTAATGGTTCGAGTCCTCTTTCATCACCTAGTTTCCCTAGAGCAGCCGCTGCCCACATACGGACACTTTCATCATCATCGTTTAATCTTATAATTAAAGGTTCTACAGCTTGTAAATCACCTAATTTCCCTAATTCAATAGCAGCTAATTTACGTGTTTCTGCTTTACTATCTGTTAATTTTTTTATTAGCTTCTCAACGTTTCCCAATTCAAAAACCTTCCTAAAAGAAGTAGATTTTATTTTTATTTATACTAATGAAATTTCTAGAATATAAATATTCAAGCTTAATTGTATTAACAATAATCCAACTTTGTTTTTACAATATGTAAATACTAAATTTATCCTTTATTATTATTGCTAATTGCTGATAATGGAAGTCTACGTGCGGGGTTTCCAATATAAAGCGAATTTGGTTCACAAACTGTATTTTCTGGAATATAAGCTCCAATACCGATAACAGTATTATCCCCAATTTTTGCTCCCGCTCCGATATAAGCCAATGAACCTATCATTACATTTTCACCAATCTCAGTCTGCTTAAAGATTATTTTATTATCTTGAATATAATGAGATCGAATAATTGCAAATGCTGCACATTGCGAATCTTTACCAATTTTTAGAAATTCAGGATCAACAAGAGCTTTAATCATCTGAACATTTCTATTGATTTTACAAAGGTAAGTTTGGAGAATTATAGTGTCTCCATATCCCAAAGGAGTTTTATGTGTTAAATCGAGACTAAATTGTTTCCAAAGGTATACGGTCTTCCATGATTTCAATTTAGGATCATCTAAATCATACTCTCCTTCTTTTATTTGTCCTGCTGATTTGTGGTGAAAAGCTATAAGCAGACGTGTAGTAGCCCCAGTACCAGCGATAAAAAAACCTAAAGAAACTATAAATATCATTGGAATTGGTATTAAATAGAGAGCATCTAATAAAGTATCACCTGTAGGAAACCCCAAAAAGATTATTAAAAAAATATACAAGAAATTAATTAAAAAAGAAAACATTACCCCACCAAATGTAATAAAAACCTTCCCCAAAATTAATTTTATTTTAGTTTTAACACTGGGATTTTTTATAGTTGATATAGTAGATTCGTAAAAATTAAATTTTTCTTGATTTTTAATTAATTTTTTTATATTGCGTATTTGCTTTGTAGTAAGATGATTCGATTGTCCAATTTGTTTTATAGGCATTCCGCGATAGATTCCATTTCCTTTACAAGAAATCCCATTCAAACCTACAGATGTATTGCTTAAATTTCCTAATATTATTGATTTATCCCCTATATCCGCCCCTACTAATCCGGTCCAATTTCCAAATATACAATTTTTTCCTATTTTGGTCTTATAGACTGTAAACTTAAATGGATCAATTAAATGACCTGAAATAATTGTATTTTTACCCATAAAAGTGCTATCCCCGATTTCCATGAAGTCATCTTCTAAGATATATTTTCCTAATCTTACGTTCTTCCCAATTTTAAGACCCATTCGTCTTAGGTAAAAAACTCTAAAAATACTTAAGCGGTTCATCTCCCAAAGCCAGCGACTAAAAGATCTTAATGTATTTTTAACCCGCCAGGCATACAAATTTGGATTATTTATGGAATTTTCATAAGAACCGAATTTTGGAGGAATTTTTAAATTTATAAGAAAAATAATAAATATTGTAATCCCAAGAGATAAAAATAGGATTAAAAAATAATTTGAAATAAAAAATATTAAAGTTATTGCGATATCAACTAAATTATTAAGATTTATACCATATTCTGTAAAAAAAATGTACCCTAATAATAGACTGGGGTAAAATGAAACCTCACCAATAAGGAGGAATAATACTACTACCCATTTCCAGTTAAACTGACCTTTTTTTAATGATTTGCTCATTAAATCACTAAATCGTTTGTTGAGTTCTTCTTTTTCTAAATCAAGTAAAATACGAAATTGATACTTTATTATAAAGTATTGATACAATTTCTTTTAAATTAAAATTTTTCATTAGTTTAAAATTAAAAAGAAACGGTATTATTAAAAAATTTGTTTTATGGGAATAAAAGTAACTCTTTCAACATAGGACTCTATGAAAAAAAAGAAAAAAATTAATTTAAAGCTTTAAATTTTTTATATTGCTTATTATACGGTTTTACAGCTTTTTTTTAACAAAATCGAAGCCTAACTGAAAAGCTTTTTTATTAACTTCAATCGCTTTTTGAGGAACTGTCTTAACTAATGATTGTTCAATTAACTCTTTTTCCAAAGGAAACTCGGGCAAGGCTGTTAAGGCTCCTAACATTACAATATTTTCTGTGATTGTCGCTCCCGCTTCTAAAGCCAGCTCTAAAGCATTGACTATGATTATATTTTCGGTCCATTCCTTTAAGTAACCTATAATTTCATCTAATTCGATGTATTTTTTTTCTTTGTCTTTAGTCATTTCCAGCGTAGAAATCGGTGGAGGAACGATACGAGAATTCAATATAACTGTTCCTTTACTTTCTCCACGTGGAGTTTTGGGTTTTAAGAGTTCAATATTTCTCAATGATTCAATTGCTTCAGTTGATAAAATGACATCTGCACCACCAATTGGAACACGAGGAGAATAAATTTCTTCACCAATTCTTACATGAGTAATAACTGGTCCACTTCTTTGTGCCAGTCCATGTAGTTCTTGAGTTATAATTCTTTTCTCGATTGGTGCACATGCATTTCCAATAATATTTGATAATAGAAGTATTCCTTGTCCGCCTACTCCATTAATGATTAAATTAAAGCTTTTTTCCATTTAATTTCCTCCTTCCGTTTTATAAATTGCACCATGTGGACACAGATTTGAACATACTCCACATCCATTACATAATTCTGTTGAAATTATGGTTTTTCTATCATTTTCATCAATCATTATTGCAGGACAGTAAAAATTTCGAATGCAGCTATAATCTTTTTTACACATATCTT
>JABXJV010000124.1 GCA_013375355.1 Candidatus Helarchaeota archaeon | reverse complement strand
TGGACCTGCTAGTGCAACTTTCCCCATCTCATCTTTTGAAGCTCTAGACGAGCCTACTTGAACTGCACCTGGCATTACAAACCATGGCAGTACTGCAGTAAGTAAAGCATAAGTTTTTTCCAATCTAAATTCTGCCCAATAATCTAATCTCAAGGAAGTGAATTTATGCGACAACTCATGACCAATAAAACCGATTGTTATTAATCCACCAAGTAATGTAATTAATATGTAAATTCTTGGAAATTTATGAAGATAATCCATAAAACTAATTACAAACATTAAGAAAACGCTTTGAAACATTAAAATAATGCCAATTAATAAATGACCTAATTCTTTTCCAGAAGTTATGCCAAGTAATGGTTTATCAGGTTTTTGTACAGTTGGCATATAATACTGAACTATGGTATCTCCAGTCTCTGGATCATATCTTTCTTGATATATTTCAGCACCTTCTGGAATATCTGATGTTCTCCCCCCTTGAGTGGGTACACTTTGTGGTTGGGGCGTAACATATTGAGTTTCATCTATTGATTGAGCAGCTCTCTTCTTTTCTTCTTCTATTAGGTCAGCTCTTTCACAATTATGGCTTTCTGGCAAACGATGTTCACTGCAAAATTGTTTGCCACAGTACTTACAAGAGAAGGGCATATACAAATCATTTCCGCATTTAGAGCAATTTGCCAAAAATTTCACCCATTAATATTATTGATTACACTTCAATAGCTCATATGGCGCTAAGATTTTTGTTAATCTTAAATTAATTTGATTTTTAAAAATTCTATACTTGATAAAATCTAATTTTAATAATGAATTATATATTTTTTAATTTTTTATAGTCAATAAATTAAAAAGTTTTTATTGATAATAAGTAATTTAAGAAAATTAAATAATAACATTTGTCGACAAAATTGAAAATTATTTGAAGAGGAAAATAATGTCTGAAGAAAATTTTGTTCCTTATTCTTCACCAATTCCTATAGCAGGTACAAGCTATAGTGCACAAATTGGTAAATCTAGTGAATCGGATCCGGGATGGATCGTGAGATTGATAAAAGGAAAAGAGGTAATGGACACGGAAGCTTTTCCTGAACTAAATGGAAATTTAATGATTGCATTTATAATGCGGGCGACAGCTATTCCTATGTTAAATCCTTATAAAATTAGTCAAAATATTAAGATGTTGATTCGTCAAGCAGAACGCGGACAACCCTTAACTGCAAAACCAAGTATGGGACCTCCTCCAGGATACGAACCTGCCTCTGAATACTCAGGTTTGTCTTCTAGTACAAGTTCAGTTCCATCAACAACTAGTGTTAGTGTACCAACTGCAGCAGCACCTGGCGAGGGATGTTCTAGATGTGGTTCGGCTATTGATGGCCAATTTTTATATTGTCCTTATTGCTCATTCCAATTAAAACGCTTGACATGTCCCGCATGTAATAAAGATGTCCGTGCGGACTATAAACTATGTCCTTATTGTGGCATTCAACTAAAATAATTTATTAAATTTGGTTGGGAGTACCAAAATTTGGAATCTGAGGGCGAAAAACCTGAAGAAGGTTTGATTGATTATAAAGCAGAATGCGAAAAAAAAGACGAAACCATCGATGACTTGAAGAGGAAATTAGGAGAATATACTAAAAAAACCATGTTGTTAATCAATGAAAAAAATGAATTGAAAAAATTATTAGATAATAAGCAAGGACAAAATCCTTCATCCGAAACTCTATTAAGTCCAGTTTCCTCTGATCAATTATTAACTAAACCGTCTTCAGGGGCCTTGTTAGAGGAATCTACTTCCGATAGCGAAGCCTTGGTAAATTATAAGGCTGAGGTCGAAAAACGAGATAAAATCATTACAGAGATGAGTGCAAATTTTAAGGAATATTCGCAGAAAACAATGGAAATAATTGATGAAAGAAATGATTTGAAAAAAGAGATAGAGGAATTACAAGAAAAGCTTCAAATTTTTGAGAATAAAGAAGGAAAAATTGAGGGCATCTGGAAAAGAAAAGTGAATGAAGCTGAACGAAAAGTGAGAGCCGTTGAGAAAATACTGGAGCAAAAAAATAAAGATCTTTCCGAGGTTCAGTCGCGTTACATTGCCGAAGTTGCCAATAAAGATAAAAAATTAGAAGAATTGTTATTAAAAATTGTAGAATTAGAGCGAAAAGAGAATAAAGAGGAAAAAAAGGGAAAAAAGGGATAAGAAGGAAAATAAAATAAAATTTGTAAATATTACGGCACTAATCTAGTAGGATCCCTCGGAAATAAAGTAACCTCACGAATATTTTTCATATCCAGCATTTGCATTGTCATTCGTTCTACTCCAATATTAAAACCCCCATGTGGAGGGGCTCCATATTTGAAAAATTTGGTAAACCATTCACTATCTTCTAATGACATATTCTTTTCTTTTAATTGAGCTATAATTTTCTCATATCTATGTTCTCGCTGCCCTCCAGAACTCAATTCTAGACCCTTACAGATTAAATCAACACTTCTGGCCCATTGTGGGTCTTCATCGATATACATTACATAAAAAGGTTTGATTTTTGAGGGGAATCTATTTAAAAATACGAAATCATGATTAAATTTCTCTTTAATATAATCCGAAATAAATTTTTCAGATTCTCTATCTATATCTTCTCCAAAGGGAATCTTTTTTCCAAATTCTTCAAGGATCTCATATACTTTTGGAAAACGTATTTCTGGAAATGGAATAGTTGGTATTTCAGGTTTTATTTCTAAAATTTCTAACTCTACAGAACAATCTTTAATAACTTGCTTATATGCACTTACTACTAATAATTCTTCTAGTTTCATAGTTGAGGTTTCATCTTTTATAGGTGCAAATTCTACAGCACACCCTCGATGTTCCGTGAGATGCCTTGGAGTATATGAGGGTTCGGCTCTCCAACTCGGTCCGATATCAAAAATCCTCCATAATCCGCCAAGAACTGCTAATTGCCTATGTAACTGTGGATCTTGACGTAAGAACGCATTTTTTTGAAAATAGAAAATAGGAAATACTTCTGCTCCCGATTCTGAAGGTATTCCCATAATACAAGGAGTGAACACTTGGACAAATTCATTATTAATTAGAAAATTCGTCATCCCTTCGACAATTTTGGATTGAATTCGAAAAATTGCCCAATTTTTTTTGTTTCTTAAATCTACTGGACGAAAATCTAAACGTACACTTAAATCTGCAGGTTGCTTGGGATCGAGCGGAATTGATTCAATTGGTGAATTTAATAACTCAACAGATCTTGGTAATATTTCTACGCCTCCTGGTGCTATCTTATTTTTTTTCACCTCACCCTTAACTATTATAACAGAGTGTCTTTTTATTTTTTTAAACGCTTCTCTAACGTTTTCTTCAACATTCTTAAGGAGTGTTATTTGAATTGTACCAGTAACGTCTCGCAATAAATAAAATTTTATTTTACCAATATCACGAATGCTTTCTACCCAGCCACCCAAAGATACTAATTTTCCATCTTTCTCTGGTTGGATATCCTTGATTAATTCTTTGTTCATAAGATTAAATTTGTCCATTTTCATTCACTGGAAGAGTTGAGTTTAATTAAATTAAATTTTACACAGATACATTAAAAATTTTGTAAAGAACTTCATTTGTTTTTAGAAAAATGTATAATTAATCTTTCTATATTTTTGATAGTGTATAATTTTGAAATAAAAGAAATTGCTAATAGAAGTGATTTGTTAAAATGAAACATGAAGAAGATTATTATGAAGGGATAAATGGTTTAAAAATATATTATCAAGTATGGAGACCTGACGAAACTCCAAAAGCTGTTGTTCAAATAGTTCATGGACTAGCAGAGCATTCTGGTAGATACCTAAATGTTGTAAACGAATTAGTCCCAAAAGGATACATTATATATGCTTCAGATCTCCGGGGACATGGAAAAACTAAAAGTTTAAAAGCATATACGAAAAAATTTGATTATTTTGTAGAAGATCAAAAGATTCTTTTTGATTTAATTAGAGAAAGAGCACCAGATTTGCCAATTTTTATGCTTGGTCATTCTATGGGATCATTAATTGCTAGGGTTTATGCAGCGACCTATCCAGAAGGTCTAACAGGTTTGATTTTATCTGGTACTGGAAAAAAAGAGGGAGCTGGGGCAAATGCTTTTCTTAAGGCAATGGTTAGAATGTTTTCAGTATTAAGTCCAAAGAGAATGGTTGATCCTAAATTAGATCCTGAAACACTTTCACATGATCCCGAAGTTGTAAAAGCTTACAAAGAAGATCCGTTAGTATTTACGAAAATCACAATTCGATTAGGGGCGGAATTGTTAAAAGGATTTAAAAAAGCAAATAAAATGACCAAAAATATTAAAGTGCCTACTTTAATTCAGTCGGGCTCAGCTGATAAATTAGTGATTGAAGCTGAAGAGGTTGGAAAATTGTTAAAAATTTCGGATAAAACTATAAAAATTTATGATGGATTATATCACGAAGTTTATAATGAACTTGAGGAAGATAGAAAAATCGTACTAAAAGACCTTGTTGATTGGCTCGATTCCCATTTATAATTTTTTTTAATCATCCCAAAATATCTAATTTTTTTCAATCTTGAAAAATTTGTTCTAAAATTACCCTAAAAATATGCTAGTCTTTACCTAAAGGGTGATCTTTAAAAATAAATTTTACCTTATGTATGACATTAAAGAAAAAAAAATAAGAATGATGCATACATTCATTATCATAAAGAATCCTACGAGGTTTAAAATGAAGATAAATTTCACAAATTCTGCAAACAAATTTATTGATGACGCATTGAAGAAAAACAAAGAATCTTTAGACGACATAGCACTTGCAATTTATACCAGAAGATCTATTGGATGAGGTGGAGTAAAAATATCAGTGAACATCAGTCTAATAAGAGCTCCAATGGAAGAAATTCAAAATGAATTCCAGGTAATTGATAAATACCTGAATGGAAATAATGTAGAAT
>JABXJV010000123.1 GCA_013375355.1 Candidatus Helarchaeota archaeon | reverse complement strand
TTCTTTTAAAAATTAGATTATTTGTATTAAGGAAATTGATTAGTGAATTTTGTTTTATAGAAATTATTTTTTTAATTTTTTGAAAAGGGTTCATCTTATCTTCTGCTTGATCCATATATTTAACTTTTCCGCCAATTAAATCATATTTCTCTAAGTAAGGAATTAAATCTTTTAACCAATTTTTAGAAACAATACAATCTGAATCTGTTAAAGCAATAATATCATATTTTGCCTTTACAATACCAATATTTCTAGCCTTTGCTGAACCAACAGATTTTTTTAATAAAATACACCTTATGGAAAATTTTTTTGACGCATGTAATTTCTTTAATAATTCTTTTGTTCCATCAGTCGAATTATCATCTATAATTATGACTTCAAATTTAGGATAATCTATTTTTAAAAGGTTTCGAACTAAATTGGGTAATAAGGATCCCCGATTTTTTATAGGAACAATAATTGAGACGGGTTTAAAAATTAAATCTACCCCCATATTCTTATTTTTTACTTGGAAGATTTAAAAATATTATTATAATTAAAATTAAATCATTTATTATATAAAAAGAGTAGGTTTTTTGTTAATATTTTTAGAGTGGGACGTTTTTGACTTCAAAAAGTATTGTACTAAAAAATAGAGGATTAAGTTATATTAAAAGAATATTTAAAAGTTCTCAGGCTCCTACGTATGTCAGCCTTTTTTTTACTCGAAAATGCAATTTAAATTGTTCATATTGCAAGGCATCCAAAAATATTACAACACAAGATATATCCATAGAAAAATGGAAATATATAATAGACCTCTTAAATGATTTGGGTTGCCGTCATATTACAATCTACGGAGGAGAACCAACAATTCGTTCAGATTTACCAGAAATGATAAAACATTGTACAAAAAAGGGAATTTTAACTCATGTTGTGTCAAATGGAATTGCAATTAATGAAGAGATGCTGAAAGAATATGTAAAAAATGGTTATTTTATATTAGGTATTAGCATCGATAATTTTTCTGCAACTAAATCCTCGCAAAAAATATATCGTTCTGAATTTATTGATTTACTTAGTGAAATTAAAAAAAGATATCCATCTAAAATAGACCTTTGTTTTAATATAATAATAACTAGAGAAAACTTGAATCAGTTATTATTATTGATAAAGAAGCTTAATAAAAAAATAGATTGTGCATTCTCAATAGATCCTGTGCATTCTTCATTAAGTCCAAATCAACAATATCTCTATAGAAATTACTGTCCTAATTTATTGCTAAAAAAAGAAGAAATGAATGCCTTGGTAAATCTTATATTTAGACTGAAAAGACAAAATGTTGAAATCTGGGGAACGAAACGATATTATCATTATATGGATAAATGGTATAATAAACGCTATTTTTGGAATTGTGATGCTGGGGATTATTATTATAGTATAGATAATGATGGAAAAATGATGTTATGCGAGGAAATTCGTACTAAACTTTCAATTCTGGATTTTCTTAAGCTGCCGTCAAAAAAAAGAATTAAAGAAATTAGAAAATACAAATACAATTATTGTGATTGTTTTAAACCAGGTTATTGGATTCCATCAGATTTAATTAAACACCCAATAAGTAGCTTTTTATATAGATTTAAATTTAATAAATAATTTGGTCATTCAATAATTAATTTTCTTCTACTGAGACCAATCTATGTAGAAATGGGTCATATTTTATAGAACGTTCTTTATCCATTCTATTTTCAATCAAATTCTTAAAAAGCTTAAAAAACAAATTTTCAATTCCAAAACCAAAAAATCCTCTTTTCCATCTAGTATTTGCTATAAATTTAAGTATTTTTATAGGTGGAAAATTCAATTGTTCAAATACTTTCCTTCCAACCACAGCACTCGTAATTGCAATCATTTCTAAACGATTTTTATTCTTTAGATAATCTTGTGCTTGTTCTCTCCGAATTTTTGACCATTCTAGAAGATTAGAAGGAGGTTTAAATCCCATATCTAATGCTTTTTGATAAATTGCTGTTTTTGGATAAGGAAATAGAATCTTTATAGAAAACTCGGAGTTGGGGTTAATTTTTTTTACTTTTTTTATTAATTTTATTGTCATTTTTAGATCTTTTTCAGTTTCACCAGGAATACCTATCATCCAACTATAATCTGCGATGATCTCCAATTCTTTTGTAATTTTGGCACTTCTAATTATATCTGTAATTGAAATATTTTTGTTTAAAATATTAAGTATGCGTTGGGATCCGGATTCTGCACCAAAGTACATTTGATTACAGCCGTGTTTTTTAGCTTCCTCTGCAAGCTCATAATCTAAGCGATCTACACGCAATTCTGCTTTCCATATTATATTATTTTCTTTAAAATAGGTAAAAAGAGCTTTAATTCGTTTCAGATTCGCAAAGAAATTATCATCATAAAAAAAAATTTTTCTCGCACCAAACTCCAAGGCTTTATCTAGTTCTTGCATACACTTTTCTGGAGTCCACCCTCTCCAAACATTATTTAATAATGCATTATAACAGAATGCACATTTATATGGACATCCACGGCTTGTTATCATATTAAAATTTCCGTTTTCAATATATCGCCCTGGATCTATCAATTCCCATGGAATACTCAATTTATTCAATTCAGAACTTTCTAATAATTTATTTTCTGGATTATGTATTATTTTTTTATCCTTTTTAAATGAAAGTCCATTAATTTGACTTATCTTTTTGCCAGAAACTAATTTATAATAAGGTTTCTCACCCTCTCCTCTTATAATAATATCGATTAACCTATTTTGAAGGGTTTGGGTAGGTAAGATTGTTGAATGAATACCTCCCCACACAATTTTTACTTCTTTAAATTCTTGTTTAATTAATTTGGATATAATAAGGGCATTGTAAATCTGCGGACCAGTCATAACAGAAATGCCAACATACTTTGGCTCATCTTCTGAAATTTTATCCAATACTTGTTTTATATCATCATGTCTTAAATCAAAGATTTTTACATCAATATCACGTTTAAGTAAGTAATCAGCAATAAAAACAATGGAAAAGGGTATCATGGGTGTTTGAACTTTCGCAAATTCAAGTCGGGGATAGATTAGAATTGTATTCAACTAAATAATCCCAATTTTATATCATGAGTTACTGATCTTAAAAATTTTTTAAAACCAATCTATAATGGATGAACAGCTCTGACCAGGGGCTTCCTTTGTTCTTCCAATAACTCGAAATGTCGCACCTTCATATCCACAATCAGGACATTTTTTCTTTGAAACTAATTCTACTATATCATCTACAACTACGGCTATATTAATAGAACCATTTACACCAAATGGAGTAATTGCTTCTAAAACACCTCTCTCTCCTTCATTTACTGGCTCCAAAGTCTCTAAATCTCTTACAATTATTCTTGCATAATCGGGACAATGGTGTAAATAATCTTGGTATTTCTTGGACCAATGTCCACCATATAATACAGGAGATTCGGTAAAGGCGTAAATGTCTTTCATTCTATCAGATTCAATATTGAAAACATCTTTAAAACGTTCAATAAATTCATATTTTTCCACTTTTTCCATTTTTGCATGCCCCTTTACCCCATCCCATCCTCCTCCGCCAGATCCAACATAACCAGTTTCACTCAAATCTATCTTAATGTTTTCTTTAATCATCTTATTTACTAGAACATTATTCATTAAAAGTGGACTTCCGCCAAACATAATACTTTCATGTTTATATTCTCTTATTTGCTTAATCATAAATTTTGAATCTAAAACCAATCCAGCACGAACACCAAAAGTTGAGATAATTGCCCAAATTGTTTTTAAAATTTTAAATTTAATCAAATAATGTGAGCGAGTAGGAATTGTTTCCCATGGCTTATTCATGAGACTTGTAAAAAAACGAATTTCTTGTTTATATTTCTTTATTAATTTACGTTGATGAGTATAAGTTTTTAACTGCTTCATTTTCTTCGATGCTATACGTCTTGCTAAAGATCCATATAAACTTCGACTGGGAGCAAAATTAAAGCACATCCCTGTATTCTTAAATTTATCTCGAAAGAAAAATTCTTCAAAACATTTTAAGGCATTGTGTTGAATAATTTCAAGGTCTTCATACGTCCTACCTACGAGTGAGGGATCCCCAGTAGTGCTAGAAGAACTGCTCCATACTATAATGTCTTTTTGGGGGACTTTTATTAGATTAGGAAATAATTTTTTGGTAATTTTATAATTATTCGTGTAAAAATAAGGGACAAATTGAAGATTATCATCATTGATTTCTTCAGGAACTGTGTAATCATTTTTTTGACATAAATCCATATAAAATTTATTTTCTTGAGATAAAATTATTTGTTCTCTTAATTTTTCAAAGAAGGTTTCGTCGTCTATTTCACGGGGAGTATATTCATTAGAAAAATCAGTAATTTCTTTTAATTTTATTAAACCCATCTAAAACGACCCTTTAAAGAGTTCAATATTTAATATTACTTTTTTATCAATATAAAAATAGAATTAAAAAAAATTATCTTATTTCATCTTAATAAGAATTTTTATATCTTATCTGAAAATCTCGTTTACCCAACTTTGAATTTTTTCAAAAGTGGTTACTGAAAGATCACCAGTCCAATTCTCAAGTTCTTTTTCATAAGAATTTTCAAACTTTTCAACAAATATATTTAATTGTTCAATAACTAATTTGGTATATTCTGTTACTATTAATATGCCAAATACGTATTTACCATGTTTAAATAATAGAGTTGAATCTCCAACATCTATAGTATTAATATCTCTGCTAATTTCCAGCATTCTTTTTAACTCTTTATTTATTGCATATATGAAACCCCCTAATAACACTTTTTTTGGAGTAAAGGGATCTTGATAATCCACTTTTTGAAAATCAAATTCAAATATCAAAGTGCCATCAGTTTTTACCAGAAATACGGATTTCACACTGAAATAATTAATAATTACTTCAAATGTTTCTGGATATTTAAAAACAGAAATACATAAACAAACTAAGGTTATTGATGTCAATGAAAAATCTATAATGAAGGTCAAAATAGATTCAGAAAACGGAAAAAAATATCCCAGATTTAATAATCTCAAAAGTGTTAGAATTGCAAGTAAACTTACAGTTAAGATTAACCTTTTTCGCATGATGTCATTTTTTATTTCCATTAGAATAACTCTTGCTTTAATAATGATATAAATAGAAAGAGGAAAATATAAGGAATATGTAATTATACGTAGTAAGGGATCAACCATATAGATATAAAATCCAAACGGATTACCAAAATAAGATCGATAAAAAGTAAAAGAATTTAAACCCGAAATTATAATCATCATAAATACATAAAAATACTTAATATACAATTTATTTTTTACTTTATGTCCACTTAATTCATTATATTTAAAAACTAATTGAATTATAACGGAGTACGCTATAAAATTTAGAAAAATTTTAAGGACAAATGCAGATCGATCCAAAAAATCATTTAAAAATCCAATAACAAATATAGTCAAAATCCTAAAACTATCATATGTTATTCCAAGCCCCAAGCTTATAAACATTATCATTAATAGTTTACTAGTTTCTGTTCTATGTTTTAAATATTCTTTCAAACTACGTATGAGTGTCAAAATATAAACTACTACTATTGAACTGACCAATATAATAATTATAACATTTAGCATACTTCATCTCATTTTATTTTTAATTCTATAATTTCATCTGAAAATCTCATTTGTCCAATTTCGAAGTTTTTGATAATCGAATATAAAAAGTTCACCAGACCAATTTTCAAGTTCTTTTTCATATTGAGTCTCAAATTTCTCAATAAATTTGCTTAATTTTTCGATATTAATTGGAGTATATTCTGTGACGATTAATAATCCGAACACATATTTACTATATTTAAAAATTATATTTATATCTCCGAAGTTCATTGTTTTAATTCTTCCCTTTAAATCTAAAATTGTTTCAATTCCCCTTGTCAAAATAAACAAAAAACCTCCTGTCAATAACTCTTTTGTAGTAAAAGGATCTTTATAACTTTCTTTTTGAAAATCAAAATCATAAATAATAACACCCTTAACACTTACTAAATAGATAGATTTAACACAAAAATATGCGCTAATATTTTCCAAGAAATTTGGATATTTATGAAAGAATAGAAAATTACCAATAGAGATTAATAATATCATTGAAAGATCAGTCAAAAAGTTATGAATAAAATAAGGAAATAAATAATAATAATACAAACTGTATATTCTTTCAATTACAAAAAACGAAAAGAGAAGTCTAAAAAATTTTATTTGCTTTGCAATATTCTCATTTCTTATTTCCTTTAGAATAATTCTAGTTATATTTAAAAAATAAAATCCAAGAGGAAGTAAAATCAGAAGAAGAACTGAACATAATATTAGATCAATTTGATATGTATAAAACCCAAATTCATCTACATCAGTTTTATAAAATGTAAATATGTTTAAAATCAACATTCCTATTACTACAAGACCATAAAAAGTCCTTATAATATTATCATATTTCATTTTATGACCACTTTGTTCAATGATTTTATTAATTAAATAAAATATAGCGGATATACCAAGAAAAATAAAGATTAATTTCACGATAAAACCTGATTTATCTATGGGATCGTAAACAAATCCAAAAAACACTAATGAAATTATTCTGTAGCAATCAAAAAGTATTCCATATCCTAAACATAAAAAAGAAAAATATAGTATTTGATTTATTTTAGTATGATATTTTAGATACTGTACCGAAATTCTAAAAAGTATCGAAATATAAAGAATATATATTATGAATATTGGTATCAGTATAAGCTCATTCATAATTATCCACAAATTTTTTCTCAATATTCCCTTATGAATAGAATTCTAGAGTTAAAATTCTATAATTGGGTTATGCTTTGATAAATATTTCCCCTTTTAAATTTTTTTATCTTTTTGTAGTAATGGTATTATCTAAAAATCTCGTATATCCAATTATGAAGTTTTTCTGAGTCATATCTTGAAAGGTCTCCAGACCAATTTTCAAGTTCTTCTTCATAGAAAGTCTCAAATTTTTCAATTTACCTGCTTAATTTTTGAATACTAGATTTGGTAAAAACAAATAAAATAAGAAGGAGTAAAAGAATTATTAGAAAATAGATTTATACTTTGATTATTTTTCTATTATTTTGTCTACCAATGTTGCGAAAACTTTATTTATACTCTCACCTGTTTTGGCAGAAGTTTCATAAAATTCTGCATTTATTTCTTTTGCTTTTTTTAATCCGTCTTCTTTAGACAATAGCCTCTCGTCTGATAAATCGATTTTATTCCCCACAAGAATTACTGGAATTGTACCGCAATATTGTACGGCTTCATCATACCAATCAATAATATGATTGTAGGTATTTTTATTAGTAACATCATATACTATTATTGCTCCGAATGCCCCCCTTAAGTACGAATCCCGAAGAATTTTATATTTCTTCTGACCACCGATGTCCCAGATAAGTAAATATATATTTTGACCGCCGAGCTCCATTAATTTAGCAGAAATATCTGTACCGATGGTCATTTTATAGCTTTCTTCGAATCTTTTTTCAACATGTTGAACAATTATAGAAGTTTTCCCTACTGCTTCATCGCCTAGCATAACTATTTTATAAACTTTCTCCATTTTTTTTGTAATCCTTCTCACCCATCATAAAATTAGCTTCATTAATAGGCAATAATTAATTTTAGTCTTTATTTAAATTTAGATTAATTATTATTTAAGAACAATAAAAATAAAAAACTTTTTTCAATCCTAATTCATTTTATATTTTATTTCAAATTTTTATACAATGTTAAATTTTACATTCTAAAAATTTCGATGAGTAAGTGAGCAATTTGAAGATTTTATCTATCCATTCAGAAGGCTTTTCTTTTAATACTCGTGAAAAGGCAACTGCATTAGCTGAGGATATCATAGAAGAAGAAAAAGTTATGAAAATTGATGATAAAGTTCTAGTTGCATTTACTACTATAGAGAAAAAAGATGAATCTAATGTAAAAGCAGCAGGAATTATGGCATCCGATGCTATAGGGCAGTTAGCAAAAGATATTGGAGAAAAAAAGATTATACTCTACCCTTATGCGCATCTTTCAACCTCTTTAGCTGGTAGCAAAACTGCAATAAAAATCCTACATGATATGGAAAAACTGCTTAAAGATGCAGGGTTTGATGTTTATAGAATTCCGTTTGGTTGGTATAAATCTTTTAAAATAAATAATATTGGTCATAGCCGCGCAGAAAGCTTGAGAAGTATTAATGTGGATGAATATGTTGAAAAAAGAAAGGAAGAAATAGTTGAAGTCGAAAAATCCACATTTCATGTTCTAGATTTAAGTGGAAATTTAGTTCCCTATGAAAGTTTTAATTATCAAGGTTATGAGGATCTTCAAAGATTTATGAATTATGAGGTATCAGGATCAAGGGAAGTAACTGTTCAACCACCTCATACAAAATTAATGAAGAAATTAGAATTAGTGGATTATGAATCTAGAGCAGATCCCGGGCATATGAGATGGTACCCGCGTGGTGAGCTAATACGTAATATACTTATCAAGTACTTATCTGAAAAAATGCAAGAAATCGGGGCGATGCAAGTTGAGACTCCCGTAATGTTTACCACTAAACATCCTATAATTCAACAACACTTGAAAAAATGGGCAGAACGACAATATTTAGTGAAAAGTGGTGATAAAACACTCTTTCTACGGTTTGCCTCAGATTTTGGTTTATTCTTTTTGTTATCCGATTTAAACATTAGCTATCGAAACCTTCCAATGCGTATGTATGAGCTAACTAAATACAGTTTTAGACATGAACAAAGTGGAGAAGTCGTAGGTTTACGAAGATTAAGGGCTTTTACGATGCCTGATCTTCATACACTCTGCAAAAATGTTGAACGCGCAGTAGAAGAATTCGAAAGACAGTATAGAATTTGTATAAACTTCATGAATGATATAGAAATTGACTATGAAGTTGGATTTAGAGTTGTAAAGGAATTTTGGGATGTACATAAAGATTGGATATTGTCTCTCATTAAAAAAGTTAATAAACCTGCTCTTATCGAGATATATCCTAAAAGAACTGCCTATTGGATCATGAAATTCGAGTTTAATTTTGTTGATTTCACAGAAAAAGCCGCTGCACTTCCTACAATTCAAATTGACGTGGACATGGCAAGACAATATGGTATCCAATATACCAACGAGAACGGAGATAAAGTTCATCCAATAATATTACATTGTAGTCCTAGTGGAGCCCTCGAAAGAGTTGTTTATGCTACTTTGGAAAAAGCTGCGAAATTGATTGAAGAGGAAAATGTTCCGATGTTTCCCCTATGGTTAGCACCAACTCAAGTGAGAGTTATTCCTGTCAAAGATGAATTCATTGAGTATTCTGAAAAAATTATTGAAAATTTGGAAAAAAATCAAATACGTGTTGATCTGGATGATAGATCCGATTCAGTAGGTAAGAAAATTCGAAATGCTGGGCAAGAATGGATTCCGTACATTATTGTTGTAGGTGAAAAGGAAGTAAAGAGTAATAACCTGTCGGTTAGAATTCGAAAAGAGAGGGGCAAAATTTCGGAATTAACTCTAAATGATTTTATCGATCTTATTAAGAAAGAGATAACAATTGAAACCTTCTTACCACTTCCAGAACCTTTAAGAAATTTAAAAAATAGTCCAATTTTCATATAACTGTTTTTTTTTGTTCATCGTCTTTTTGATATAAAGTTATAATAACTGGAACTCAAATAATATACACTAAGTTTTAGTCTGCTTTGGGATGAACTAAATTGAATGAAAAGATGTTAGAATTAAAAAAGGAGCTAGCAGAAAAAGACGAACATATTATGGAATTAGAAAAAATCAACTATCAGACACAGAAAAAACTTGCCGAAGCACAGAAAAAGGTTCTTGAAATGGAGAATAAAACAGAAGGCATTGACATTTCTCCAACAAAAATAACACAAAGCGCCGAAATAAAGGAATTGAAATTAAAGATCAAAAGAAGAGACGATATATTAAAAAATATCAAGAAAAAAATGGAAATTTTAAAGAAAAAACCAGTCTCAAAAACAGACCAAAAACAATTGGAAGTTATGAAACAAGCAATTTCAAAAATCAAATCTTTACAATCAGAGCTAGTAGAAAAAAAATCTAAAATTTCGGAAATACGAAAAGAAGTTGAAAAAAATAAAGACAAAATGAAACTAGAACTAGAGAAAAAAGATGAAATGATTAAAAACCAGTCGGCGGAAATTGATAAGCTTGAGAATGAATTCGTTTCTTTTAAGGAAGAATTCGTGGACGAATTAAAGAACATCGAAAGACAAAAAGAAACGATTTCAATGAAACAATTACTTGATTCTAAAAAAGATCTTGAAATTGAACAAGATAAATTCCAAGAAATTATAGCCGATAAAAATGATTTACTTAAAAATCGTGATGAAGATATTAAAGGTCTAAAAATGATGCTCAAAACCCGTGATAAAAAAATCGGGGAGCTTGAAGAGAAAGTAGATAAATTACTTTTGAGTGATGAATCAACTAAAACACTTCAATCTAAAATAAAATCCCTTGAGGATGAGTATAACGAAAAATTACGGATAAGAGTTGAAGAATTGGAAAAAACTAGAGAGGAAATTATTTTAATAAGTTCAGAATTAGCTGCTTGTCCAAATTTATCTTCAGATGAAATCTTAGAATGTGTAGATGATATTATGCTCATCTCACCAGAAAATAGGTATCAAAAAATACAAGAAATTATAGCTGCAAAAGAAGCAGAAGGCACTGAAGTAACAGAAGAAGAATTATCTGCCGAAGAGGCTTCTATTGAAGAAATAACTGAAGAAATTGTAGAAGAAAAGGAGGTTACCCCGACAGAAGAAAGTAAATCCGAAGAATTAGAATTAAGATCTTTAATAGTCAAGGAAATTCCAAACTTATCAAATGTCGAAATGGAAATATTTTTACAAGAACTTCTGACTACTCATCCCGATGATAGAAAATCTAAGATAGAACTTTTTAAAATGACTAAAGAACTTGAAGATTTTAAAAAATCAACTTAAAATTTCAATTATTCTAATCTTTTCAAATTTTGCTCATGATATGAAGAAGCATATGATAGTGTTATTTGATGAAATTCCTCATTTTTAGTAATAATTTTTTCTAAATGACCTTCTACTAATATTTTTTCATCATTTTGTGCTTGACCCCGAAATTCTTCTAAATAATTTACTATTCGCTTTATATCATCAATTTGAGGTCCTAAAATTATCTCTTCAATTTCTATTTCATAAATTGATTGTATATAAAAAGCATCTTTAGAATCAGTAATCCTAGCTGTTGCTTTTATCCACCCTTCAGGTATGATCTTATCAATTTTATTATATTCATTTTCGATTTCGTTCCATTTTTTAACAGGTTCAAATTCAATCTTTATTTTTCTACCTATATCTTTTGAATCTATAATTGCATAAATCTGCTTTCTTGCATTATCTCGTATATAATCTTCTAATGAATAATTTGTATAACGCCAATTTTTTTTATATACCGCATTATCTGGAGGATTAAATTCATTTCTTAAGTCAAAATATTTTTTTTTATAAAATTCCCGAAGGATCTCCCTTAAAATTTCAAGTTCTTTTCTTCCATATATAATTAAGTCGATATCACTAAATTCAACATGATAAAAATCATGTAAGATTGAACCAAAAACCCCAAAATCTTTTGATTTAAGTGTTGAATGTTGTGTTATAAAATCAATTAACTCTTGAGTCTTAGAAACCAATATATCCTTTGGATAACTTGCTAAAATTGTTTGAAGTTTTTTTTCTGGTTTCCGAACCTCCGAGACTTGATTATAAGTTAATCCTACAAGCTTCGCATTTAATGGGCGGTAAAAAACCTGATATTGGGGATAATTTTCTTGAATGAATTTTAATCCGCCATCAAAATAGAATTTAAAATATTGATTTTTTCCCCGAATTGCTCTTATGTCATCCGATTTGTAAATATCACTTGGGGCATATTCTACGTCACAAATTGATGCATTATCTGGATGACAATATCCATAAACCCGAAAAATAATCCTCTCATTTGTAATTAAAAAGTCGCGGTCTCGAAATTTCAATACTTTACACTTTCTCCTAAATTTCAATGATAATATTTTCATTAAGATAATTATTTTTAAAAGATTTATTCAATATTTTATTAATTTCTAATAGAATTATTAATAATATGGGGTATATTCCTTGTTTAAAGCAATGATATTTATTGATGCTTCAAATATGAACAAATCAGCAGAACACCTTGGATTTAAAATTGATTATAAGAAATTCAAGCATTTTTTAGAAAGATTTCTCGAACATAATGGTTTTAGATTAGTAAGACCCTATTATTACACAGTAGAAGATAAGGATAGTACTCAACCAATATTCCATAGTAAATTACGAAACTTTGGTTATGAATTAAAAATCAAAGACATCGTAAAAATCAATAGCAAATATGAGGAAAAAGAAATAGATATTAAAATTGCGACAGATATATTATATTTTGGATATAATAACAGCTACGATCTAGCTTTAATATGTACTGGGGACAAAGATTTTTTACCAGTAATCGAGAGAATAAAAGATTTAGGAAAATGGGTATATATTGCTGCATTTGAACATTCATGTGCAGAAATTTTAATCAAAATCTGTGATCAATTTATCAATTTATCCGAATGTAAAAATGAGATTGAATATAAATAAAAAATAATGTTTGGTTATTGATAGAGATGAAAAAATCTGATTGGCAATACCCAAGAGATGGAGATATTATATTAACTGATGATTTTTTCATATTTTATACTATGGGATACGATCATCCTAAAGATAGAGTAATCTCTTATTTAAAATATATTCCAGCTATGGCCAAAAATCATTTTGATTTAGATTGGATTCCTCTTAAATGGCAATTTTTAGGTCGAGAATATGTAAGACCTAAAAAACTTTATTCTCCAAAGATTTTTAAATCAATAGAGACTACATTTGTTACTCATTTTCCAGAATATCTTTATTTTTCCAAAAATTGGGATAAAACTGTTTTTGCCATTCCTTATGATAAAATAAAGAAGGAATTTGTTCCACAAAGTGGTTTGAATCAATTGGTTAAGCTTAAAAAGAAAGATATTCTGCAAAAAAAAGCAATAAAACTTATTACTACTCTTTCGGATTATTCAAAAATTCCCCTAACAGACTTTGGAATACATGGGTCGCTTTTAACTTCGATGCACGCTGAGACGAGTGATATTGATATCGCAGTATATGGTGCTAATAATTTTAAGGAAATAAAAAAGACTGTAAAGAAATTAGAAGAAGAGAAAATTATCAGATATCTCTTTGAAATTCCTACGGATAAAATTCGTAAAAATAAAGGAGTTTTTGAAAATCAAAAATTTGTCTTTAACGCAATTAGAAAAATTTTGGAAATAAGGAATAATTACAAAATATTCGAATATAAGGCGATTAAATCAATTCAATTTCAGTGTAAAATTATCGATAGTTCACTTGCAATGTTTAGACCTGCTTTATATAGATTTAAGGATTTCATGGCAGAAAATCCTGGTTCCAAATTAAAAGAAGATCAAGAACCGATTGAATTAGTTTCTATGATTGGAGAATTTCGAGATGTAGTTCAAAAAGATCAAATTGCGAAAGTCTCTGGTATGTTAGAAAAGGTTAAAAATACAAGAACGGGTGATATATACCATCGGGTGGTTGTGGGGTCAGGAGTGGGTGAGGAATTTATACTTCCTTTTGATGAACTTTAATAAAATCTAAAATTTTTTTTGAAAATTTCTCCTTAACTTCCTCAAGACTATAATCTTCTCTTTTAACTTCTATCAGAAACTGCTTTCGCATTAAACTTAATTGTTTATTAAACTTCTTATGTACTTCTTTGCTGACAGTTTCATTAATTAATTGTCTAGTAAGTTTATCTAATGATTCTGATTTTCCAGGTTTAGATTTTGTTAATGGGGGTTTATGCTTTATCGGTTTTTCAATTTTGGAAATAATTTGCGAATAGGCCGAATTTATTATTTCAGGATCTTTTAAGTTTATTGTCTCTAAAGTAATTATGGGTATATCCCAAGAATATTCTCCTGGTTCATCTAATTTATCATATACATTTTCAATAACAGAATTTGGAATTGGTAAACCCCTTTTTTCATTCCACTCAATTGCTTTCTTTAATGGAACCTTAATAAAGACTAATAGAAAATGAAAATTAAAGGTATTTGCGATTTCAAATAAATTATGCCGCATCGATTTATAATAATTCAAATCATCATTAATAATATTAAGACCAAGAGCGAGACTATCTTTAATTATATTTAAAGTGATTTTTCTAATAATTGGTTCATGAACTGGATCGAATTTTTCACTATATCCTGGGATCATAGCTCTAATATTGTCAGAACCAACAATTATTGTAGGATAACCATCATCTTTAAACTTTCTTGCTAAATTTTTAGCAAACGTAGTCTTACCAGCACTTGGGATTCCGATAAGTCCTAAAAGAAATCTATTTTTCACGTATTCTCACAAATTAATTCAATTAAGATATCAAACCATATAAAATCGTAATTTTCTTATAGCAATCAATAGGTCTAATTGTGAATATTAACTATGTATTTCTAAATAAATTTGAATTAAAAAAATGAACTGAAAAAGTTTGGGATTTTTATTGTTAATTGATAGTCATTGCCACCTCGATTGGAAGTCCTTTAATAAGGATATAGAAGACGTAATTAAAAGGGCAAAAGAAAATGGTCTGGTTGCTATTGTAACTGCTTCTTTTTTTGAGAATTTTGAAAAAAATCTTAATTACTTGGAAATATTTAAAAAATTTGTATTTATTTCACTAGGTTTACACCCGCCTCGTGTTAATATTAATTCAGTAAAAAGGACAATAAAATTAATCCAAGAAAATGTGGATAAGATTAGAGCAATAGGCGAGGTTGGGCTTGACTATTATTGGATAAAAGATCCTAAAAAAAGAGAAGGACAAAGAAAAGCATTTGTAGAATTTATAAATCTCTCAAAAGATTTAAAATTACCAATCGTTATCCACGCCCGAAATGCTCATAAAGACGCAATTGATATATTAGAGAAAAATTCACCGATAAAAGTATTGATGCATTGCTTTAGTGGAAACATCCCTGATGCAAAAAGAGTAATTAAAAATGATTGGTATATCTCGGTCCCCACTTCTGTTACTAATCGCGGGGTTCATCAAAATGTTGCTCGGATGTGTCCTTTAGAGAAAATGTTGCTTGAAACAGATTCACCTTTTTTATCTCCCTTTAAAAAAGGTCGTAACGAACCAATGAACGTAAAATTTGCAGCAGAAAAAGTTGCTGAGATCAAAAATATAGATGTAGAAGAAGTTTCAAAAATAACTACAAAGAATGCAATAAAGTTCTATAATTTAAATCTTTAAAAACCAGTCAATCAAGGATTCTATCACAATTTCCACAGTTCACATCATAACCTTTTTTATGAAAGTTATAAGCTTTTTCATCAAGAGTCCAATTACAATATACGCATCGCCCAATTTCCCATGAAGAGACCTTATCTTCTTTTTCTTTAAGAGTTACAGGATCTATTTTTCCATCAATTATATCCGTAATTGTATCCATAAGTTCCGGAATATTCACTTCTTTATTCATTAAAGATTCTTCTTCTTTAGTTACAATACCAACATCTTCTACAATTGAAGTAATTTCTTTCAAAGAAATATCTTTTATAGGAGATTCTAATTCTGCACCACATTTTACACAAAATCCTATCATTGGGAAATTTAATTTCCCACATTTAAGACAAATATTATCTCGGTCAATGCCTATAAGATTTAAATCAACTGTCATGACTTCTAATATTTCATCTAGACCTTTTTGTAAAGTTTCCTCTGTGAGTTTTGCCGCTTTTTTTCCAAATCCTCGAGGAATTATTCCATTTGAAATTTCAATGACTGTAAAATCTTTAAGACCTGCTTTTGGAAAAATATTGAATTCGAATAATTCAGGATCATATATCAGACCTTTACGAGCTTTAATGTGAAAACCTTTTTCGGTTTTTTTATATTCTACCTTCTTTTTTAAAAAATCAGAAAGGGTTTGTGTGATAATTTCGACACATTCTGAAGCTGAATTAGTAACTGCAAATTTTTTTGTAAGATAGGTGAGTGGCTGTGGCATAATAAACCCTCAAATTAACAACTATAAATAGAACATCAATCCTTTAAATCTCTATTGTTAATTATTATTTAATTTCAAAATTTATATTTGGAATGAATAAACAATTCTATTTTATTGCTTTATTAATTTTTGAACCTTATGAAGATGTCTAGAGATTTTTACAGCTTTAGATTCAATTTCGTGAACCGTACCTTTCTCAATTACAAAATGATTAATTTTTAAATCGGGGTAGAATTTACATTGGTCTTCTGCAAGATAATGCAATTGGAGACAATGCGGAGAGCCATCAATTGTAAGTATAGTTAATTCTTCTATACTGGAATAACGGATCATTAAAGTTAATTTATAACCTACTTGATCCATATGGTGAGTTTCTAAACAAATGTGCTGCTGAGCTGGTGAGTTAAATTTCTTTAAAAAATCTTTTAGAATATCAGGATATCTACGTATTAAACAAGTCCCAGTAAGTAAAATTCTTCTTTTTTCCCTTAATTCATTATCTCCAAGATTAGTTTCTAATAAATTAAACATTCTCTCTTCTCCAACATCTTATTAAATTCATTAATATTTTTTAGATTTAAAATGTAATCACTTATTGAAAATAAAAATAACCAATATATTTTAAAAATTAAGCATTTTGGAGATTTTATCATTGCTTGATCTAACAAAGACAGCTTTAACAATTGCTGGTTCAGATAGTGGTGGTGGAGCAGGAATCCAAGCAGACTTAAAGACATTTGCTGCGTTAGGAGTCCACGGTACATCTGTTATAACCGCCATTACAGCTCAAGACACAAAAAAAGTATATGAAATATTTGAAGTGCCTTTAAAAATTATCGAAAAACAATTAATAGCTGTATTGAATGACTTTCAAATTAATTTTGCAAAAACAGGAATGCTTTATAATAAAGATACAATTGAATTAATTTCAAAGCAAATTGAAGAATATAAAATCAAATTAATTCTTGATCCAATAATATTTGCTGGTTCGGGTTCTAGATTACTAAAAGAGGAAGCTGAAAAATCTTTAATAAAATCATTATTTCCAAAATCATTAATAATTACTCCAAATATCATAGAAGCTGGTAAAATAATTGGAGATTCGATTAAGAATGTTGATGATATGAAAGAAGCTGCAAAAAAAATCATAAAACTTGGACCAAAAGCTGTCTTAATAAAGGGAGGGCACTTAAAAAGTAAAAAAATTGTTGATATCTTATATTTTGAAGATGCATTTACGAGTTTCGAAAAAAATAAAATAAATTATCAGCTACATGGAACTGGTTGTACTTTATCCGCAGCAATTACTGCATATTTGACTTTAGAAAATTCATTAAAAGAATCGGTAGTTAAAGCTGAAGATTTTATTGATTTCGCAATTCAATATCCAATTATTACAAAAACGGAAATATTTCCAGTAAATCCACTTGCGAAATTGGAATTGGAATCTGCAAGGTTTGATATTGTTGAAAATTTAAAATTAGCTATTAAGATAATTGAAAATGAAGTACGATTTACCCAATTAATTCCGGAAGTCAGAACTAATATCGCAATGACAATTCCTAATGTTAAATCTACAGATTATATTGCAACTACAGAAGGCAGAATTACTGTTGTAAATGGTTATCCAAAAGCAATAGGTAGAATTCATTTTGGTGGCATTCATCACGTCCCGAGACTAATTTTAAGTGCTCAAAAATTTGACCCATTAATTACTGCCGCAATGAATATTAGATTTTCTCCCAAAATATTTCGTGCTTGTCAAAAAACTGGGTTATCTATAATTAAAATTGACCGAACAAAAGAGCCTAAAGATAAAGCTGAAATTGAGGGAAAAAGTATGAGTTGGATTATTGAAGAAGCTGCAAAATTAAATGATGGTAAAATCCCAGATCTAATTGCTGATGAAGGTGCATTAGGGAAAGAAGCAATGATTCGACTTTTTGGACATTCTGCTATTGAGGTTGTTGATAAAGCATTTCAAATTCTAAAATATTTAGAATAATTATTGTTAATATAAAAAATTAATCTTTTTTTAATTGTAAGCCAATAATATTATCTAATTCTTCTATGAAGTCTTCGAATTTAGCCATTTTAATATAACCGCCACCAGAGTTAGTATGACCTCCACCATAACCACCTACAATGTTCGCTGCTTTTTTTAATGCATCTCCCAGATTAATACCCTCTTTTACAAGCGGTGAGTGACATCGAGCAGAAAATTTAACTTTATCTTCAGTTTGGGCTAAACAAATCAAAATTTTATTAGGATCTGAAACTCTACTTGATAAAACCATAGAACAAACAGTACCGATTAAATTAGGCTCAATTTTGTCAGAAATCGAATATGTCACATTTTCTTTTTCATTTACTGAATCAGTAACATCTTTTATGCCTACAAACAATTTATTTGTATCGTCTTCAAATAGATCAACAGCACGTTTATATGTTTCATAATCACTTTTCAAGCATACTTCAAGCCCAATTTTGGCTTGACCCCTTCTACCACATGCGTTGATTAAGAAACCAAATTCTCTGGCATCTCTTTTCATAGTTCCCTCTTTTTCTTTTAATAATGTATAAACAGTACCATATAAACTTGAGATTATGTTTTCTGGAAGCTTTCCTTTCATTCTAGATTTAAGAGCTTCCCAAAATTGGTTCTTCTTATCCTCCTCTAAATCTATCCATCTTTGTTTCTCATTAATATTTAAACTTGATAAAAAGTTTTTACATGCATTTAAATCAGCAGTTAATGATGGTAAGACTGGAAATGAAATAAATAGTAGATTCAACATAGAATAGGTTTGTCTTCCTAGCAGGCGAATATCTTCTTCTTGTTTTATATATTTTTGTGCCTCCGCTTCCTGACATATTTCATCATTATAACCTATTAATTCACCTTTTGAATCCTGCCATTCAGCAATTGCTGCAACTACTGCAAGTGGTGACATCTCAATATGTTTTTCAACTCGGTTTGCAACTAAATAGGCCAAACCTCCTGCTGAAATTGATTGAGTACCATCAATACCTACAAGCCAGGGATTTATATGAGCAACTTTTTCATTTGAAGGAATTACTTGAGCGGTTTTATGATGATCTATTACCAAAATACATTTATTTTGAAATTTAGAAAGAATATAATCCAAACTTGTGGAACCGCAATCACAAAATATAAGAAAATCAAAAAGTTTTTGATTCTCAGTAATAGAATCTATAAGATCATTTCTCAAAGAATGTGTAAATCTATAATTTATTTGTCCATTATGAGATCTAATAACTTTAGTTAAAGTTGCTGCCCCAGTTACGCCATCTGCATCCAAATGTGAGATACAATAAAATTTTGAATCTTTATTTAATTCCCCTTGAAGCAATTCTGCTCCATTTTCTATTATTTCGATAAATTTTTCATGTTTAGACATTTTTTGCAAATTAATTAGCTTTTAAGAAGGAGAAAGAAATAAAATTATTAGATCCTATTATGCGCTACCTTTATTAATCATATCTTTTATTTTGTTTATTTCACCAGGATCTTTAACTATTGGTATAGTATCGAAGTAACCGGGCAGGCCTTTCGTTAGTTCCTCAATTAATAATAATAATGCTTTATTTGATGGAATATCTTTAACTGAAAAAGAATCTGGAAACTCAAAAACTGCCTCCTTCCAAGTTCCTGGCTCCTTAGAAACCAAGCAATAGATATAATCTTTCGTATAAATTATAACAGAACTCTTTCCCGGTACTGTAGTCTCATCGATTACCTTTATCATATCCTCTTTACTCATTTTCTCACCAAATATTAAAATGAGGTTAATATTTTACAAAATATATTAATTATTAACTTTTCAAATTTGATTTAAATTAATCTTACGCTTTATCTTTAATATAAACTATTTAAAGGTGTTAAACCATTTATTTATATAAATCAATCGAGGGTAATCGGAGAGGCAACGATGGCTAAAGACAGCTATAAAGTAGTAAACGTAGTGGCATCGGTAACAATAGATGATGAGATTGATTTATATAGAATCGCCAGAAAATATAAAGATATTGAGTGGAACCCAGAACGCTTTCCCGGATTAATAATGCGATTAATTAAGCCCAAAGCATGTATTTTAATGTTCCACACTGGTAAAATGGTGGTTACTGGTCTATCTCGAGAAAAAGATATTGATGAAGTTACAAAAAGTATTGTTGAAAAAATAAAAAATGCTGGTATAGCAATAAAATCAGAACCTAAAATAAAAATACAGAATGTAGTGGCAAGTGGCGACTTAGGATCAGAGATAAATCTTGATCTAGCTTCTATTCTTCTAAAAAGAGCCATTTATGAACCAGAAGTGTTCCCAGGTCTCATATTTCGAATGACTGAACCAAAAGTTGCATTTTTAATTTTTAGTACGGGAAGGATTGTAATTGCTGGTGCAAAAACTGAAGATATAATTAAAGATGGAATTAAAAAATTAAAGGAACAATTAAAAGAATTAGATATAATAAAAGAAAAAGTGAGTTAAATCTTTTCTATTATTTCAACATATTAATGTTCGCTTTTAATTTTTTGAGAGTATCTTCTAATTTCTCGACAATCATTCGAGTTCCAGAGGTTATATCCATAAAACCTAATTCATTTTCATATCGAGGTACTAAATGAAAATGTAAATGTTCTATGATACTTGCTCCAGCGGCTTTCCCCTGATTTAGACCAAAATTAAAACCAACAGGAGAATAGACTTTTTCCAACAATTTTATGGATTTTTGGATTGTTTTCATAACAATTAAAAGGTTTTTATCTGATAAATCCTCAAATTTTTCAATATGTTTTTTTGGAGCTATTAATAAATGTGCTGGATTATAAGGATATTTATTTAATAGTATTATAATGTCATCTGTTTCGTAAAGTAATAAGTCTGAAGGATTACAGAAAATACATTTTTCTGGTTTTTTACCTGACACATAGCTCATTTTATCAATAAACTTATAATTTCTATTCATTTTTCCCAGTATAATACATTAATACAGAAATTATTAAATCTTTTTTTATTAGTAATTCTTTGAATTCAATCTGTAATAAAATATTATTCGATTCATAAATATCTCTTATTAATTCATAGGTCTTATTAAATTCCCTTATGAATCGTTGGATCTTTTTATCATCCATTTTTTTTCCCCATTAAACTTTATATAAACTCCTTTAATTTTAAATCAGGATAAAATTTATCCAACTGAGTAAAATATTTCGTATCATATTCCAATCTCCCCGCTGCCAGCCCCTCTAATACCGCATTATTCAAGGTTTCCGCATCAAAGTCCGGCTTACAAGTCGGCTTACTTGCGCAGTCTTTTACTTTTTTATAAATAATTTTTTCATATTCATTAACGAGATTCATTAGATCAAGACGTTAATTTTTTTAATTTCCATTTATTTTTAGTCTTTTCTATTGTCTTCTATCAAAGATTAATGAGAATTAATCCCGAATTTCCATTTAACTTATAATGAATTGAAATTAAGAGAAATATCATTGTCTATAATGTTTCATTTCATCAATTATCTTTTGCACCCTTTGATCTAACTTCTGCAAGTCTTTCAACTCAAGTCCTGGACTTTCCATTTGTTTTGTTATTGATTCCAATTCTTCAACTAAATCATTCTTTTTTCTGCAATACTCAATTATAGTGTTAATACTTTTTCTAGCCATTTCTTCTGGAATGTTATTGGACAGAAGATTTAAACTTTTGAGGTTTGTAAGATTTTGCAGATTTTTTAGTTCTGAAATTTGATTTTCATGAAGCTCTAACTTTTCGAGTTGCGTTAGATTATCTAAATTCTTAATTTCTGTGATTTGATTATAACAAAGTATTAATTCTTTTAATTGAGTAAGATTTTCTAAACCTTTGATTTCGGTAATCTTATTAAAACTAAGCCACAATTCTTCTAATTGTGTTAATTCGTCTAGATTCTTCATTTCTGAAATATAGTTGCGAGACAGATATAATCCTTTGAGTTGTGTCAGATTCTCCAAATTTTTTATTTCTGAAATTTTACTGCTACTAAGAGCTAACGTTTTTAATTCTGTTAAATTATCCAAATTCTTGATTTCTGTAATTTTATTAGAACCTAATGCTAGCTCTTGCAATTGAGTTAAGCTTTCCAAATTCTTGATTTCTGAAATTTGATTTCCACTAAGTTCCAAGTGTTCTAATCGATAAAGTTCTTCCAAATTCTTGATTTCTGAAATTTTATTACCAGACAATCTTAAGGATTTTAAATAAGGATTTTCTATGTTTTTAATCTCCATAATTTGATTATTATAAAGATATAAATGTGTGAGTTTTCCTAGATGTTCTAAATTCTTGATTTCGTTAATTTGATTATTCGCTAGCCTTAGGCGAAATAAATTTGTTAGACTTTTTAAATTCTTGAGTTCTGTAATTTGATTATCTTCGAGAATTAAGGTATGCAATTGAGTTAGATTATCTAAATTCTTAATTTCTGTAATTTTATTGCTACCAAGATATAACCCAATTAATTCTGTTAAATTATCTAAATTTTTGATTTCTGTGATTTTATTGCCATATAAGTCTAGCTTTTCTAAATATATTAGGTTTTCTAACCCCTTTATTTCTGATATATCTTGAATTCCTAAATTCCCAAGGTTAAGCCTATCAGATTCTACATAATAGGGTTTTCCTTTATATTCCACTGACATAGTCTTCGACTTCTTCTATCAATATCCTCTCTATTTAATATATTTTTAAATAAAATTTAGAAAAAAAAAGAGTTTGTTAAAAAAAATATATAATTGAAATTTGTCCTTTTCTAAATAAAAATAGTTATTTTGATTTGAATTTTTGTAAGATACTATTCAAAACATTTCTTAAAGCTGCTTCCCCTACTGCTCCAACTACTTTATCAATCAAATTACCTTTGGAAAATATTAAAAATGTAGGAATTCCCATCACACCGTATTTATATAATATTTGTTGGTTTAAATCTGCATTAAGAGAACAAAATAATATTTTATTACTATATTCTGGAGAATTCGATAACTTTTTAAAAATAGGAGCCATCATTTTACAAGGCATACACCAATCTGCCCATAAATCAACAATACTTAATTCTGCTTTACTAATTACTTCATAAAAGTTATCTGAATTAAGTTCCATAACCCCCATAGTGGATTTTTGTTGTGGATTTTGAATGCGATTTTTAATTTGTTCCATTTTCTTTAAACGAAGCTTTTTTAATTCTTCATCTTCCTGATCATTCAATTCATTTAAGACTCCAATAATAATATTTCTCTAGAATGTAAAATCTAATTAATATTAAAATTATAGACATTTAACCTTAGAAAAATCAATTTAGTAATAATAAGACTAAATCACTCACATTTGTTCCTGTAGGACCTGTAAATATAAGGTTATGTCTTAACTCCTTGAAAAACGTATACGAATCATTATTATTTAAATAGTTTTCAACTTTTAAACCCATATTGTTTGCTATTAAAAAACTATTATTATCAATAATGGCACCAGCCGCATCACTGTTCCCATCTATTCCGTCTGTCCCAATAGCTAACATTACAGCTTGTTTGAAATTTTCTAATTTTTCAATAGAACCTAAGATTAACTCTTGACATCTACCCCCTTTACCAGAACCCTTTACTGTAACCGTTGTTTCACCCCCCGCAATAAATAGGAGTGGTTTTCCAAACTTTGGAACTGTTACATAGATTTCATTAGCCAAATCGATTAATTTTTTACCGATATCTCTTGCCTCTCCTTCAATAAATTTAGGATAAATATACGGAGTGATATTATGTTTATTTGCATAGTCATAAACAGCTTTACAAGCATTTTTTAAGTTTCCCACTATAATATTTTCTGTTTTTGAAAAGCAAGGATCATTTTCACTTGGATTTTCTGGAATTTCACCTCTTATCCCTTTCTTAAAATTGTCTATTATAGAAGTAGGTGTTTGTTCTAGTATTGAATATTTCTTCAGGATATCCATGGCATTTTGATATGTACTTTGATCTGGGTATGTAGGACCAGAAGCTATGAATTCTGGGGGATATTTACCTACATCTGATATTAAAAAGGAAATTATTTTTGCAGGATATAATTTTTTTACTAATTTTCCTCCCTTAAATTTACCAATATGTTTCCTAACAATATTAATTTCCTTAATATCAGCCCCACAATTTAAAAGTAATTCGGTCAAATTACTTATATCCTCTAGTTTAATTCCTTCATAAGGTAGTGTTAATAAAGCGCTCCCCCCTCCACTGATTAATATAAAAATTAAGCTATTTTTTTTAGGAATTTCTTTTATAACGTTTATCAGATGATTTGATGCTTCAATATTTGTTCTGCTTGGTATAGGATGATCTGCCTCTAAAATTTTTATTTTTTGGACGTTTATGGTTTGTTTTATAATCTTTGGCACAATTACTATGCCATCTGTAATATTTGTAGCTCCTAAAATTTTTTCAATTTGTTCAGCCATTCCTCCACTAGCTTTCCCAAATCCTAGAACATATATATTATTATAATCGTCAAAATTTGGAATCTTATTAAAAATCATTGATTTTGATAGTAACTCTGAGACATTAATTGACTGAAGAGCAATTTCTAATAAATCTAACATTCTCCTACGTATTTCTCTAGTTTTAGGATTAGATACTTCTAATAAAATTTCTCTATTTTTAATCAACATTTTATAAATATTATTGGTTCAAATGTATTTATTTTTCTACTAATTGGAAATTTATTTCTATTATTCCCTATAAGAGGGAAAGTTTTTGTTAGAATATCTTGATACGTTAACATATTATGTTTTTTATGCCAATTCCGAAGTCTTTTTTTTATTATATTTTTATAACAATATTAAGTGAAAAAGCTTAGAAAAATCATCTTAGGGTAATTTTATGGACGCTATAAATTATATTCCGGAAAGAAGGGACTTTATTCAAAATATTGTTGAAGTGGAACTCTATGATTATGTAACCGATATTAATAGACGATGGAATAGCAATATTTTTCCAAGTTCTTCTTTAGCCAAGGCAATATTAAAGAATTTACACGAATCCCGTAAAAAATATAGGAAATATCACACCCTAGTTAAAAAAGTTCTAAATAAATGGGCAACTCTAGGATTCTGTAAATTAATTAGTATGACTTCTCTTCCTTCTGGAAAAAAGACTAAATTTATTTATCAATTCGAATTTGATAAAATGAAAAATGTTCAAGTTGTTAAATTATTACCCTTAACAATATAATTTAAATTTCTATTTTTTATTAAGTTTTTACCTCATTTTTCTAAAAATTTGATGTTATTCGATTGGATACTGAGTCATCTCTACCCATGGACTTCCTAAAACAAGTATAATTCCTTCTTTTCTTAAATTTTTGGGGTAATCCTTCTCAGGCATTATATGAATATAAAAAGAATGTGGTTTCACTTTATTAGGGATAGAAAATTTTATAGGAATTTCGTATGGTGCATTATCAATACAATATTTGCTGGAATAGTATCTAAATTTCCTTTTAAAAACTGTTCATCAATGTAACTTCCAACTAAATTAGGATTAATGAGGATTTTGATATCATTAATCTCGTAATTATCGTCCCATAGTAAAAATGTGATATTAACAACTTCTGTTATCATCAATAAATGTAATAAAGAAAATATATTTCTGTTTAATTGGAAAGTGAATAAAAGGTCGATAAAAATGAAAATAGGGGTTTTTATCTGTCATTGTGGAGCTAATATTGGCGGAGTAGTCAATATCGAAAGAGTCAAAGAAGGTTTAAGGAAAGAAAAGAATGTCACTGTTTTTGATAACCCTTATTCATGCAGTGAATCAGGACTTTTGGACCTAAAATCTGCTATTGAGGAACATAAAATAGATCGTGTAGTAATAGCTGCATGTTCTCCAAAAATGCATGAGAATTTATTCCGAGATATGTTAGCTGAGGTAAATATTAATCCATTTCTTTTAAATATAGCAAATATTCGTGAACAAGATTCATGGGTTCATCGATCTCAACCAGAAGCAGCCACAACTAAGGCAATCGATTTAATAAGGGCAGCCATTGAAAAAGTAAAAAAACTTGAGCCTTTATCAAAAGTAAAAATTCCTGTTGAAAATAAAGCATTAGTTATTGGAGGAGGAATCGCCGGGATTAGTGCAGCTTTAAACCTTGCTAATCTAGGAATTAAAGTCTATCTTGTGGAAAAAAATCCAAGTATTGGTGGTCATATGGCTATGTACGATAAGACTTTTCCAACTTTAGATTGTTCAATATGTATTTTAGCTCCTTTGATGGTTGAAACTTCATTAAACCCTAATGTTGAAATTCTAGATTATTCTGAAGTGAAGAAAGTAACAGGACATATTGGAAATTTTGAAGTTTCCATCTTAAAAAATCCTAGATTTATCGATCCAAAAAAATGTACTTCAGGATGCATCGAAGATTGTAACACCAATTGTCCTATTGAAGTACCAGATCGTTTTGATAAATTTGGATCCCATAAAGCGATTTATATCCCCTTTCCTCAAGCTGTTCCATTAATGGCAGTAATTGACAAAGATAATTGTATTGGTTGTAAAAATTGTGAAGTTTTTTGCAAGCGTGATGCAATTGATTTTACTCAAAAAGCAGAAGAAATTAAAATTAAAGTTGGTACAATTATAGTAGCCACTGGATTTGATGTTTATGATGCTTCTCTTTCTCCAGAATATGGTTATTCTCAATATCAAAACGTGATTAATGGTTTAGAAATGGAACGTATTTTAACTCCATTCGGTCCAACTCAAGGTAAATTGGTTCGCCCCTCAGATGGCAAACCTATTAAAAAAGTAGCATTTATTCTATGTGTTGGTAGTAGGGATGAGTCTATCGGTCGGCCATGGTGTTCAAGAGTTTGTTGTATGTATTCAATAAAACAAGCGATACAGATTAGAGAAAAAGTGCCTGATGCAGAAGTATGTATTCTATATGTGGATATTCGTTGTCAAGGGAAAGGTTATGAAGAGTTTTATAAACGTTCACGGGAAGAACATATTCAATTTATAAAAGGTAAACCTAGTTCAATCGAAGAGGATCCCATTACAAAGAACTTATTTATAGAGACAGAGGATGTCTTAATTGGGCAGCATGTCGAGATTGAGGCGGATTTAGTAGTACTTGCAGTTGGATTGGGTCCTTCTAAGGAAACTGATAAATTTGTTAATATTTTAAATATTTCTACGACTGAAGATGGATTTGTGCAAGAACGTCACTTAAAACTGAGACCAGAAGAATCTATTTTTCCTGGTATTTTCTTAGCTGGAACTGCACAAGGCCCTAAAGATATACAGGATTCTATTGTACATGCAAACTCAGCAGCATTGAAAGCAGCTTCCATCATTCAAAAAGAAGAAATAATGATAGATCCAATTGCTCCCCGAATTGATTATGAAAAGTGTACAAATTGTAAATTATGTGTCTGGGTATGTGATTCAAAAGCTATTGAATATTTAGATGATAAAATAAAAATAAATGAAGCAGGATGTATTGGCTGTGGTGCTTGTGCTGCTGCTTGTCCTGAGGGGGCATTATCCATTCCGAATTTTACTGAACAACAGATAGTCGCCCAAATTCGAGCTTTAAAAAGGACAGATTATCCGTATATTGTGGGATTTCTTTGTAATTGGTGTGCTTACGGAGCAGCAGATTTAGCAGGTACTAGTAAAATTGAATATCCTACAAATCTAAGGGCAATTCGAGTTATGTGTGCCGGTAATGTCAGTCCATCTTATGTAACTGAAGCATTTATGAACGGCGCAGATGGAGTTTTAATTGCTGGTTGTTATGAACATGATTGTCATTATCGAACTGGATTCTCAAAAGCATCACAAAGAGTAAAAGCTCTTAAAGATATTTTGGAACAAATGGGGATTAACAGTAATAGATTACGTATTGAAAGTGCATCGGCTTCGGAGGGAATAAAATTTAAGGAAATTATTACAGATTTTGTTCAAGAATTAGAGAAATTAGGTCCTTTAGGTTCTGAGATTATAAGGATCGATGTTGAAAGAGATACCAAGAAAAAAAAGGAGTAAGTCTAAAAAATGGGTGAAATTACTCTTGAACTTGATATTCCTGATGAGAATAGACAAATTTTAAGATGGATAGCCGATGAATCCGAAAAAATTCTAATTTTCCATAATGATAAGTGTGTAGGATGTGGAATATGTTCGATTATTTGTCCTACCAAAGCTATCGAATTAATGCCTATTCCTGAAATTGCAACGGGCAACCTTGAAGCCCCTTATTGTGTTTTCGATCATGAAAAGTGTATTTATTGTGCTCTTTGTAGTGCACTTTGTCCAGTCAACGCAATTGAATTTACATTTAACGGTGAACCAGTATTAGATATGTTAGATCGCTTAAAATTGGATAAAAAAATTGAATTTAAAGAAGAAAAATGCTTTCCTTGCAAACTCTGCGAGCTTTTATGTTCAAGAGACGCTATAGAAATTGATTTAAAAGTCCCTAAAAAAGAAGATTTGGTGATTTATCAAGGTGAACCTCCAAAAGTAGAAGGAAAAATCGATATTGATGAAAAAAATTGTATTTATTGCATGAACTGCGTTCTTCTTTGTGACGCAATAGATATAGACGAGGTAGAACCTACGACTGAATACCCAAAACCAGGAAAAAACCTCCGTGTTAATCTGGACAAATGTGATTTTTGCGGACTCTGTGCCCATGAAAAAGTTTGTCCTGCTGATGTCTTTAAAGTTCAGTGCTTTACAGATGTCGATAGAAAAATTTTAGAACCTGAATTAAAGGCAGATGTTAAAATTAATGAAAAGGAATGTATTTCTTGTGGCTGGTGCCAAATTCATTGCCCTACAGAAGCAATAGAAGTTCAAAAAGCTATTGAAGGTAAATTAGAACTCACAAATATGGAAAAATGTGACCCTGTGGGGTGTGTAGCTTGTTATCAAATTTGTCCTACTAGAGCACTTTATTCTCCCAAATCATCAAAAGAAAAAATCATTCATAAAGAAGAATATTGTATATACTGCGGTGCTTGTGAACTTTCATGTCCTGAAAAGTTAATAAAAGTAGAGCGAGAAAAAATCAAATATACTGGGGATGAAACTGGACCTTGGACTTCCTCATGGTTGAGGGCTATAGAACAAATATCAGGAAAACAATTTCCAGCTATCTCAATTCGAGAAATTCCAATTACTATTGAAGAAATTAAAATAAAAATATCAAAGGCAAAAGAAATCCCTCCCTTAAAACCAGAAATTGAAAAAAGGGTCAAACATAAATTATCAAAAATTAATGAAAAATTAAAGACGATTAAAACTCGATTTTGGGTTGAAGGTCGAACAAAGAAACGAATAGAGATTGAAGAAGAAGGCGATTAATACGGAAGAAGATTTTTGTAGCACCAAATGCGACGGACATTGTTGTTGGTCCTACGTAGTATTAATTACATCTGAAGATGCCATTCGACTTTCAGAAAATTTAGATATGTCTCCATTTGAGTATTTGACTTTTTATGAAGGTAAGGTGGAGAAAAGCGGTTATTATCCAATAGTCATAATCAACGGTTATGAAGCTGTTCTTGGGATTAAATACGCAGAAGAATTAAAAGATCAAAACAAATGGCCTTGTCATTTTTTTAATATGAAGACTGGTTTATGCCAAGTTCATAATTTTAAACCGATGGTATGTGGTACATACCCATTTTCTATGGATGGTGAGGGTAATCTCGGACATTTAGAAAAAATATTGTGTCCTTCTAATTGGGAACCGCAAAAGAAAGATTCGGTCAGAAAAATTATAAGACAATCATGGCAGGAAATTGGAGTTTATAAGGAAAAAGCTAAAATTTGGAATGAAAAATACAAAGATAGGGGATTTGACGAATTTTTAAGTTTTATGGGTTTAAAAAATGTATAATTTTTTTTTATATTGAGAAATTCTTAAATTTAAGGAGAAGAATATTCCCCTATAATATTTATTGAATGACCGCATTTATTACATTTATTATTGTCTTTAATATCCCATATATCTATTGAAAAACCTACTCGTCCAATTGTTTTATTTCCACAATTTGGGCAATAAGTATTTTCTCCGTCAATCCCGCGAATATTACCGCAATAAACATATTGAAGCCCTAAATCCATAGCAATTTTACGAGCTTTGACAACCGTTTCTACAGGAGTTGGAGGAACATTTGAAAGTTGAAACATTGGATAAAAACGACTAAAATGCAAGGGAGTATCTGGTCCTAATTCTTTAAGGACCCATTCTGATAATTTACGTATTTCTTCTGGTGAATCATTATATCCTGGAATTATTAAATTGGTGCATTCAATGAATACTCCATTTTCTTTCATATATTTAGTTGCATCCAAAACTGGTTTAACCCTTGGAACCCCACATATTTCCTTATAAAACTTATCGGTTATTGCTTTAATATCAACATTTGCTGCATCAAGTACAGAGGCTAATGGTTCTAATGCTTTAAGTGTAATATATCCATTTGTCACTAGAACATTAAATAATCCCTCATCGTGTGCCAGTTTACCGCAATCTAAAATAAACTCATAAAATGTTATCGGTTCATTATATGTATAAGCAATCGATTTACATTTACTTTTTTTTGCTTCTTCTACTATTTCCGCAGCAGTAAATTCCCTTAACTGCATCCTTTCTGCATCTATTTGTGATATATCATAGTTTTGGCAGTTTAGGCATGAAAGAGTACAACCTGCACTTGAAATAGAGTATGCCCAAGTACCTGACCAAAAATGAAATAATGGTTTTTTCTCTATTGGGTCTGGAGTTGCTGCTGAGAGCCCACCATACACTAATGAAAACAATATTCCTCCCTCATTCTTGCGTGCGCCACACTTTCCCATCTCATTAGGTTTGAGAACACAATAATTTGGACATAAATAACAACGAACTACTTCATTAGCCCGTTTATCCCACATTAAAGCCTCTTTTTTCAAGATAACCACTCTCTTTTAAATATATAATGAAATTGGAAGTAAAAAAGCTGTTTGTATTTATTAAAAATTAGTTTATTAATGCAATTTTAAATCCACAAGCAGGACATTTATTATCCTTTGTTAACTTATTTTTTGTAACATCAAAGATGAATCGTTCTAATAATAATTCTTTGCAGTTTGGGCAATAAGTATTTTCTCCAGAATGTCCTGGTACATTTCCTAGATAAGTGTATAAAAGGCCTTCATCGATACCTATTTCTTTTCCTTTTTCAAGAGTTTTTATAGGAGTTGGAGGTTTTGTAAATTTATATTGGGGAAAATATCTCGTGACATGCCAAGGGGTTTCTTCACCTAACTCTCTTTTTATTCTAGAAGCAATATCTTTTAGAGTTTCCTCAGAATCATTAACTTCAGGTATAATTAGAGTTGTTATTTCTACATGAACACCATGTTCTTTGGCGAATTTAGCATTTCGATAAACCTTTTCAACACTCGCTCCACAATTTTTTTTCACAGCTTGTTCATTTCCCTTTATATCAATATTCATTGCATCTAATCCACTTTCAATTAGTAATTTTAAAGCTTCTAGAGTCATATATCCATTAGTAACATAATTGTTATATAATCCATGTGTCTTTGCTATGCGAAATGCTTCCAGAGAATGCTCTAATAATAGCGTGGGTTCATTAAAACTATAACTTAAACCTTGAGCTGTACGATTTAATGCTAATTTAACTAATTTTTCAGGTGAAATATAATTACAGGCATCTGGGATTGGCTCTCTTTTAGAGATGTCATAATTTTGACACCATGGACAATTGAAGTTACATGAGTAACTACCTATTGTAAGTGCATAAGAATTAGGAAAAAAATGAAAAAATGGTTTTTTTTCAATAGGATTTAAAGAGATTGAGGAGATATCACCATAAATAATGGTAAATAAAATATCATTAATATTTTTACGTGTTTTACAGCGACCAAATTGGTTAATTTTCAATAAACATTGGTGTTCGCATGTAAGACACCTAATTTTTTCATCCTCTTTACTAAAAAGAAGTACTTCTTTAATACATGGACTAATTACCTTAATCACCAAAGAAAAATTAGGAACAAATTTAATTATAAAAGCGGGGAATTAAGGGTTTCTTTCCATAAATGACTTCATAGATCGGATGACTTTAAGTAATTCCCAGCATTTTACTTGATCGCCTTCGCGTAAAATATTCTGTAGAAATTGTCCAAACTCCCCCCTAGTTACAAACTTTGCGAACTCATCTAACTCCCATAATAAATTCTTCATATCTGTGTCTTGGGAGGTTGTGGCCCAAGAAGATGAGGGTACAGGCGTTGTAGGTTGTACTGTAGTTTCATAAGTTTGTGTGGGTTGTTGATATGTTTGTTCGTATGTTGGTGCAACCTCTGCTTGTGGAACGACTGGAGCAGTAGGAGGAATGGCTGCTTCTGCAGGAGCTTCACCCGCTATAATAGAATCATTTGCACGAGCTACATCCATATAGGCAACTCCTGCTCCTCCATCTGGTGTTACATATGCTATAGTTATGTGTTGATCTTGAAAGTTTGCACAAACGATGTGTCCCTGACCCATTATATTAGTAGCTACTAATCTCTCTTGAGTACACTGCAAAGTCGAATATTTAATTCCCTGTACAACTATACTGGGTTGCTGTTGTCTCCATGAATTTAAAATTGTGATAATATCTGAAGTAATGTCCCAATTATTCGTCTGGAACAAAACTCCACCAGCACCATCTACAACAGTAACTGCAGTAACTGTGTTATTTGCTGTAAGTAGCCTTTTCACTGCTCCTTCGTAATCCAAAGCCACTTTTTTTTTCACCAGTTTTTTCTTAACTTAAGACTGACATTTCTAATTTTTATTAAATAATTTTTAATAATAATGCTAACTGTTTGTATTATTTAAATTTTATATAATCTAGATACTTTTTTCTAATATTTATTAAATATTTTTCAATCTTAATTATTTTTGGTTAAGAAATTTTTAATAATTTATTTTAGAATTGAATTTTTTTTACAAATTTTACAAATTTTTGAGAATTTTTTATTTTTTTATCATGGCCAAAAGATCAGTATTTATTAATTCTACCTTATTTTTCGTTTTAGTTATTTTTGTTACGTTGATTAATCCTTCTATTTCGAGTGCCATTATACATTTACTGAGATCTGAATTAGAAAGGCTCTTATTTTCCTTTGCTAACCGATTATAGAGGTCTGTATCAGTCATCATTCCTTTATTTTTAAAGAGAATTTCAATTATTGTGTTTTTTAACGGTAAATTTCTCCATTTAATCTCTTTCAATTTAAATACCTAGAAGTTTTGATAATAAAAAAAAGATATTTAGAAAAAATAGAATCTTATATGAATGAACATTCTCAAATGAATAAAAATATTGCTATTGAATATACCTTTCTAATCCTGTAGCAAATTTTGTTTGTTTAGATTTGGAATCCCAATCTTTATATTGCTTTAGCATTTCTGGAGGACATGATGGTCGAATCTTTTTAATAGCTGCTTTGAAATGATTAAATGTTACTTTTTTAGCTTGTACATCTTCTCTTAAAGCTAATAATCCAGCCTCTTGGCAGCACCCTTGGATATCACTACCAGCAAAATGTTCTGTCATTTTTACTAGCTCCTCGATATCGACCGATTCATCGATCGGCATAGGTTTTGTATATATTTTAAAAATCTCCCGACGTGCATTGGCATTTGGTGGTTCAATTAGTATCACTCGATCAATTCGGCCGTGTCTAATGAGTGCGGGGTCAACCAAGTCGGGTCTATTAGTTGCGGCAATGACTACAACGTCTTTTAAGGTTTCTAAACCATCAATTTCAGTTAAGATTTGACTAATGACTCTTGATGTTACATGTGAGTCTCCGATATCGAATCCTCTTCTTGGAGTAATTGCGTCAATTTCATCAAAAAATACAATTGCTGGTGCTGCAGTTCGAGCCTTTCTAAAGATTTCACGTATTGCTTTTTCTGATTCTCCTACCCATTTTGATAGTATCTCTGGTCCTTTTATGCTTAAGAAATTTGATTCACTTTCTTTTGCGACAGCTTTTGCTAATAATGTTTTACCGCACCCTGGAGGACCAAATAATAGAATTCCTTTTGGAGGATCAATTCCCATACGAGCAAATGCCTCAGGAGATTTTAAAGGTAATTCAATAGCCTCTCTTAATTCTTGTTTAACAGCTTCTAATCCACCAATATCCGACCAACTTATATTTGGTGTTTCTATTAATACTTCTCTAATAGCAGAAGGTTGAATTTCTTTTAGAGCGGAAAAAAAATCACTTGAATTAACAAGTAATGAACTTAAAATTTCGTTGGAAATTTCATCTTCATCTAAGTTGAGTTGTGGTAAATACCGTCTTAAAGCATTCATTGCCGCTTCTCTACACAATGCTGCTAAATCTGCACCAACAAAGCCATGGGTTATACTTGCAAACTCTTTTTTATCAATATCATCTGAAAGTGGCATTCCTCGAGTATGAATTTGTAAAATTTCTAATCTTCCCTCTTTATTAGGAACACCAATTTCAATTTCTCGATCAAAACGACCTGGTCTTCTCAAAGCGGGATCGAGGGCATTAGGTCTATTTGTAGCCCCAATTACACAAACTCTACCTCTTCCATGCAGGCCATCCATCAATGCGAGCAATTGTGCTACTACTCTTCTTTCAACTTCACCTGTAACTTCTTCTCGTTTTGGAGCAATTGCGTCTAATTCATCGATGAAAATTATACTAGGTGCATTCTTTTCAGCATCTTCAAAAATACTTCTAAGTTTCTTTTCTGATTCGCCATAGAATTTAGACATGACTTCTGGTCCATTTATTGGAATAAAATGAGAATCAGATTCATTGGCTACAGCCCTAATTAATAGAGTTTTACCACAGCCTGGTGGTCCTCTTAATAAAACTCCCTTAGGAGGGGTAATCCCAAGTCGTCTAAATAGTTCGGGATGCTTTAATGGTAATTCCACCATTTCACGAATTTTCTTAATTTCTTCATTAAGTCCACCTACATCCTCATAAGTTATAACAGAAACTCCTTTAAGTTCTTCCTCAATTACTTTACTGACTTTCAACTCAGTACTTGGTTTTATAACCACAACACCTTGAGGACGTGTCATTATAATTTTAAAAGGAACTTTCTTAGAAATTCCAATCGGCACAAACAAAATATCTCCTTTTGTAATAGGATAATTTAGCAATTTTCTCTTTATAAAGGTCTCTAGGTAAGAATCTGATTGAACATTAATATCTGTCGGAGATATAATTACACGATTAGCTATTTTTTCTTCAGCTTTATAAATTAAAACAAGTTCGCTCAAGCTAATTCCAGCATTCTTACGTAATCTGCCATCCATTCTAATTATACTTCTATTCTGATCTTCTGGATATGCAGGCCATGCAATCGCAGCCGTAACTCGCTTCCCCTTTATACCAATAATATCTCCCGTTTGTATATTTAATTTATTCATGATTTTATTATCTACTCTAACGATTGAACGTCCAACATCACGTTGCTTTGCTTCTGCAACTCTAACTTGTATTTCATTATCTTCCAAAGTTTTTCAACCTTCTAAATATCTGATATACAATAGTATTACATTCTAATCATATAATATCATGCCCAAAATCTCTATATTTCGCTTCCGGCACTCTAACTTTTATTTTATTATCTAACAAAGTTTTTCAAATTTCTAAATATCTACAATAAAACTGGAAATTTGAATTCTAACCATATAATATAATTCTTAATTTTTAATATTGTTAATTCTTTATTGAAAATCAAATTTTTTAAAAAAATGGATGGAAAAAAAACTGAAAAATTCAAGTAGTACTGATATAGCGATTATTGGTGGGGGTCCTTCAAGTGCCTTCGCAGCAATCGAGGCATTAAAAAAGAAAAGAGAAGTTGAAATTTTTGAGGAACATTCAAAAATTGGTGTTCCGATTCAATGTGCAGGTCTTATAAGCCTTTCTGGTTTTAAACGTCTAAAAATTAGAGTTCCAAAAGATTGTATTCAAAATAAAGTTAGAGGCTCTATTATCTATTCGCCAAATAATAATAAAATAATTATTAAAAGAAAATCAACTCAAGCTTTAGTGATTGATAGAGGTAATCTTGATAATTATCTAATTCGCAGTGCAGAGAATTTGGATGGAAAAATTCATACAAAGGCACGAGTTTTAGAATTATTAAAAGGAAAAAATAATAGCATCCTTGGAATAAAAATAAACAAGGATGGAAAAATTATCGAAAAACATTCTAAAATTGTAATTGATGGGGAGGGTGTTCAAGCAAGGTTTATTCGTCAAGCTGGTTTGCGAAAAGTAAAAAGATCATATATATTACCCGCTGTCCAATATGAAATGAGCAAAGTGGATATAATACACGATTTTGTTGAGATGTTTTTTGGTAGGAAAATCTCTCCTGGTTTTTTTTCATATATTATACCAACATCCGAAGAAACTGCAAGGGTGGCAGTTGCAACAAATTATGGAAGACCGATAGACTATCTCAAGTATTTCATTAAAAAGCATCCGATAGCGTCAAAAAAATTACAAAAAGGTAAAATCGATAAAATTTCAGCAGGTTCTATTCTCATAGGTGGCCCAATAAAAAAGACTTATTCAAATCAATTTCTAGGAATAGGAGATGCTGTTGGACATGTAAAACCCACAACCGGAGGAGGTGTAGTTCTAGGTGGTTTGTGTGCTAAAATAGCTGGGGAAATCGCAGCAGAATCAATAGATAAAAATGATACATCTGAAAATTTTTTAATGAAATATGATAAAATATGGAGAAAAAGGTTTGGAAAAGAATTTCAATACCAAAAATTATTGCGATTATTAATAAATAATGTTCCGGACAAAATTTTGGATAAGGGTTTCGAAGTAATATCTAAAAATAATATCGTCGAATTAGTAGAAGAAATAGGTGACATGGATCTTCAATCATCCCTCCTAAAGAAAGTCTTATTTTCACCAAGAATTTTTAAACTGTTAATCTCATTCATTTATGCTTTAATTTTCCCCTAATCTTATGGTTTTGATTAATATTGTTGCATTAATAAAATAGAAAACTTATTAAGATTTTTTACTTTTTACAAATTAAGTATTTAGGACTGACAATGGAAATGCATAATATTAAGTTAAATTGCAGTGGATGCGGCAGAATTATCGAATCTACCAATAAAGCCGTTAAATTTAGTTGTCCCAGTTGTGGAGAATTCGAAATTTGGAGATGTGAGCGGTGTCGCAAATTTAGTAGAAGCTATCGCTGTGCAAAATGCGATTTTATCGGTCCTTAAACTATAAAACTCTTTTTAATTTATTAAAAATTGAATTAAATTTTAAAAGATATTATTCAAAATAAAAGATTGAAAATAAAATCAAAAAATGAGATGAAATACTTTGGCAAAAAGGATATTAGCTATTATGAAGGTCCTTCCCGAATCAACAGAAGTTGATTTTGAAAATCTAAAAAATGTAATAGAGAATGTATTACCGGAGGGGTTCGAATTACAAAAAGGATCTTTTAAAACAGAATATATTGCATTTGGGCTTGAAAGTCTAAACTTTCGACTTTTTTGTCCTAATGAAGATGGAATCACAGATAAAATTGAAGAAGTTTTAGGAGATATTAATGGAGTTCAGCGGGCAGAGACAGTTATGATGAGCCTAACAGACTTATAACATTTTTAAGTGGAATTTTATGATCCCAGAGGAATATTATAAAGCTGGGAATATTCTTGCAAAAACCATTAATAAAACCAGAGATTTAATAAAACCCGGAATTAATATCCTCGAAATCTGTGAATTTATAGAAGGGGAAATCGAAAAACTAGGAGCCAAACCTTCATTTCCTGCAAATATTGATATTAACGAAATCGGGGCACATTATACGAGTCCTCCAAACGATAAATCAAAAATTCCAGATAATTCAGTTGTAAAAATAGATGCAGGCTCTCATATCAATGGTTATATCAATGATATGGCAATTACCATCAATTTTGGGGAAAAAAAATATGATAAATATATAGAAGCTGCAGAAGCTGCTTTAGCAACTGCTATTAATCATATTAAACCTGGAGTTAAAGTAGATTTAATAGGTGAATTAGTAGAGAAAAAAATTAAAAGTTACGATTTAAAGCCAATAAGTAATTTATCAGGTCACCAGTTAAAACAATATAATTTACATGCTGGTCAATCTATACCAAGTGTGAAGTCAAATGAAGAAGGATATTTTAAAATTAATGAGGTTTATGCGCTTGAACCATTTGTGACGGATAAATCAGCTGCAGGAAGAGTAAAATCAGGTAATGAAGCGTATATTTATCAATTCATAAAAAGAAAAAAGAATTTAATAAAATTCTTAGCTCAGCCAGCAGATGAAATAAGAAGAAAATTTAACAGACTTCCATTCTGTCTTAGATGGTTACCTGAAAAGTATCACACATCAGATATCATCAAACGGTTAACTTCAATAGGAATTCTTCATGCCTATCCTGTTTTAATTGAAGCACGAAAGGGGGTTGTAGCTCAAGCGGAAAAAACGATCGTAGTAACTAGCGATGGTTGTGAAGTGTTAACTGGTCTTTAAGTAGTTCATTTCTTTTTCTTTCTGACTATCTTAATTAATCTGTCGCAAAATGCACATGTAAATTTTATTGCATTATGTTGCACTTGATTAATTTGTTTGCATCCTGGACATCTTACTTTCATTTTTCATACCAACTTATTGCTGAAATAGTAGAAATTAGGAATTGAATGAAAATTTTTTTATGAATTGTTCTTCTTTTTTCTCAAAATTGAACCATTCTGCAAATTCTTTTCTCTTTTTTCTTTCATTTTCAAAAATTATATGTAAATAAGGGAGGAAATCATTAATTGCCCTATCAATCGACACATGACATTTGGCTCTGATTTTCATTCCGACAGATGCTAAATTTCCTCTATTAAATTTACCTACATTTTGGAAAAAAAAAACGTGGGAATTTCTGAAAATATTTCACATATTTATATGGAGTTTTCGTTCTTGAAAATGATACTCCTAAGGACATTAATTCAATAAGATACGGCAATAAAGCCCATCCCGCTTTTTCTGCTTTTCTTCTTATTCTCCCAAAATATATATCTGCCCGTGAAAGATAATGAAAAGAGTCTAAAAGTTCTTGATTATCTTTCATATGATCTGGAATGCATTCATTTATCCATTGTAAGAATAATCCCCAATCTAAATTTGCTTGGTCAACTGCTTCTCTGATTTTATACCTGTCAGTTTCACTAAAGATAGTTTGTAATGAATCAAAAATGGCTTTTTCTCTATTTCTATAAAATTTAAATGCTTCTAAATCTGTTAATTTCAAATCTTTTTTCCCTTGAGCAACAGCTTGAAGGTCAAGAATTGCTGCTCGCAAATCCCCTTTTGCACTTTCTGCAATTTTATCTAAAACTCCCTCTTCTGCATTAATATTCTCTCGATTACAAATATTTTGGAGTGCTTTGGTTATGGTTTTAACATTAATCCTATTGAACCTTATGATTAATACTTCATCTGAATTTCTTAATTGGCTTATTTTTTGGTTATATAGATCGTTGGCGGTCATAATAACTCGATGTTTGGTTTTAGATAGAATTTCCTTAATAGCACCTACACCACCTCTATCTTGTACTCCTGAAATACCATCAATTTCATCCACCAATATAATTCGACCTTTAGAAGATAAAATAGATCCTTCTAAAGATGCAGAACCGACCACACGATTAATTGCATCTTTATTTCGAATATCACTGGCATTTATCTCTATTAAATCGAAGCCAGTTGAAGCAATGACATGTGCAGACAATGTTTTTCCAACTCCTGGAGGTCCAACCAAAAGCACCCCTTTAATTCTGCTTTTTGAATTCCAATTTTTAATAAAATCAATTAATTTATTTAAAGCAGTAGGATTACCTACTATCTCTTTAGGAGTTTTTGGTGCGTATTTATCTGTCCAAATCGCATTTTTTTCCATTCTACTTAACTTTCCAATTGGTTATGTAATGAATAGAGGTAGGCCAAAAAATAACTAATTTGAATTTCTTCATTGGCCCCTTCTACAATTCTAAAATCAATATCGCCAATTTTTTGCGAAATTTGTATTTTTAAAGCTTCAGGAATTGGTGAATATAATAATTTTTCGTATAATAAAGTTAAAATTTCTCTGCCCATATATCCGAATTTTAAAAATAAATCGCGAGTTCTTCTTCTAACCTCATTAAAATCTTGATTAATGATACCATCAAATAATTGGTTTAATAATTTATTTGGTGAAACCATTTCTATAATGTCATAAACAAGATTGCCATCAATTGATGAACTAAATGAAGAACAAGATTGAAGGAGATTAATACATTTAGTCAAATCATTATCAGTATAAAATAAAATTGCTTTGAATGCATCATTTGAAATCTTAAGTTTTTCTTTCTCACCAATATAACGAAGAACTTGAAGAACTCTTTTATCCTCTAAATTGGGAAAATTTACTTTTATACATCGAGATTGAACCGGATCAATGATATTTGATAGATTTTTGCTTAAGAGTATTAATCTAAAGGTTTTAGTAGATTTTTCCATCATTCTTCGTAAAGCTTGTTGCGTATTAATAGATAATAGGTGAGAATTATTTATTATCAATATACGAAATCCAATTTTTCCAAAACTTCTAAATTTTGGAAAATTTCGAATTATGGTTAGTAAAATTTGCATTCTATTAGGGCTTCTACTTTTTCCTCTCCGCTTATTTTCGTATTTAGCTAATTGAAACCACATGGTTTTATAATTTTCATAAAAATTGGCAGAATCTTGTGTGTCTATTTCATCATAATATGATTTATAGGTATTTCCATATAAATCTCTAATAAAACATAAAGCTGTAGACATTTTACCGCTTCCTGGTAGTCCTATAAACATTAAATGAGGTATATTTTTTTGTTTTACAAAAGATTTTAATTTATGAATATTTTCAGGGTCAATTATTAGGTTATCCAATGTTAAAGGTCTATATTTTTCACTCCACAACAAGCTTTTTCACTTTAACGCAAAATTTACTGAATTTTGAGAAATAAAAATTTAACACTCATAAAAATTTATATAAACAATTGATATTAAAGAAAATTGTTTTACTAATTATTCATATTTAATATTTTTAAACCGGTGTTATTATGTCTGAAGCAAAAAAGAACTCTAATGAGGTTCGGGGAGCATGGATTGGATTTGCAGGCTCTGTAGGTGCTATAGTTTTTGCATTAGTCTTTATCATTGGTGGCTCTTCATTATTTATTAGATATCCCGGCACGATGGATGACATATTATTTATGATGAACTGGTTTCTTCTTCAAGCTGTAAGTGCTAATATACAAAGAGCATATGCTATGTCATTTGCTGTTCTATTTCCTGCGGGAATCAGTTTAATTTTCTCATTGGTACGTAGAAAAGCAGGAGTCAGTTTTTCTGGTATTTTATTAATTTTAATAATGATAATTTGCACTTTAGGCTGCACTTTATTTTTCTCCTTCTTAACCTTAGCTCAATATAGTGCTAATGATGCTTTTAGACTATCCTTACTAGTTATTGCAGGTGGTGGCGTTCCATCTGAAATGTTTTTATTAGACCCAGATATGTTCCATGGTATTGAAATTACAATTGGTTGGTCGACCTGGTATTTATGGTTTCCATATCTATTTTTAATCACACTGATCGCTATAGGTGGATTGTATATGCTTGCAGCAAGACCAATGCCGGTTGCAAAATTCAGAAGAAATCGTATGAAACAATTAGCAAAGGCAGACAATTTTGAACGTACAGGGAAACCAATTCAAGCAATTAAATTTTACGAGAGAGCAGCAGATTTATCCATGAAGTTAAAAGAAGAAGACAAAGCAACTGAGTATTATTCGAAAGCCCGACAAATTCATGAGACTGCAGTTGAAGCTGTCTTAAAAATGGAAGAAGAAAAGAAGAGAAAGGAGCTCGCGGCACGAAGGGCTAAATTAGAGGAAGAGCGAAAAGAAATATTAATGAAAGCAGACGACGCGGAAGAAGCTGAGGATTGGGAGAGAGCATACCATCTTTATAGAGAAGCCGCTGACAGATCAGTCGATTTAGGACAGAAGAAATTAGCTGCACAATTCACTGCAAAATCGAAAGAATTATTAAGAAAAGATAAAGAAAAGAAGAAAAAAGAAGCACGTAAGAAAGAGGAAGAAAAGAAAAGAAAAGAAGATTATGAAAGGAAAAAGGAAGAAATGAGGAAAAAAACAGAAGGAATGTAACCTCTATTTCTCTAATTTTTTATTTTTAATTATCTCATCCAATAAAACTGTAGCGTAAGATCCCCTTTTTAAAGAAAAATCTATAATCACTTTATTTTTCGTGGGATTTATTTCATCCTTACCAATTTTTTTTATTTTAAAATTTAAAGGAGAAAATAATATCGGTCGAAAGCCTCCTTTACGATCAAAATGAAGAATCTTGGATTGAAAATCCTTCAATTGTAATCCCTCTTCTTTTAATATTTCTTTAATATAATCCTCTTTTATTTGTGTTTGAGATCCTATAAGTGGAGCGGCTATTACTGCCTTATTTATTTCTATTAAATGCTTTAAGTGTGAAAAATTTTTTTCAGAAGCCAGTACCACTGCATGAGTTGTTAATTCTTGATTATCTAAAATTAACACAAAATCATTTATCCTTAATTCGCTAAAAGCAGCTTTTTGTTCTTTTCTTTTACTTAATATTTTATTAAAAATATGGGATTGATATGCATAAATTATCATACTCTGGAGTCTCTTTGGAAGAGCCTCTAACGCTTTTTTATAATCATTTGGATATTTTATTAAAGATTTAACCATCATTATTTCATAATTCAAACGACTTGGTAAATTTTTAATCGCTTTTTCAAAATCCCATGTCTCTTTTAATTCCGTCCTGGCATTTATTGCATCATTTCGTTCATCTGGAAATATTTCGGTTAGATAAATTTTAACAGCATTCTCATAATTTCTTCTTAAAAGAGCTTTACCAACTAGGTGTGTTATAGGTCGAATTTTACCAAATCTTTGTAACCCAAAATAATTAATTAAGCCTTTTTTGATTTCAATAATAATAGAATCAATAACCCCCTCAATTTCTTCAGTACTTAATTCTATGTCTCTTATGGTTATTATGAAGTGATTGCCAAATAAGCTACCTATATTCAATGCAGATTTTATATATTGAAAATTACGCAAAAAAATATTCTCAATTTTTATATTTTTAACAATATTAATGTCTGCATCTTTAATACTGATAAATTGCGAAGTAATCGCTTCTTTATCTTTCATCCCCGAAAATCCAATATTTGATATAGATATTTTTAGTGAATTAGCCAGTAATTGAATCGCTCTTAAAGTTTCCACGCCGTGTTTTTCTAGACTTAATCGAAGGTAATGAGTGGGTTGGTTTAATTTAATTCTTGAATTCTCCTTAAAACAATATGAGATTTTATTATCTAACGAAATTTCTTCAACTATGAAATCTCTCAGGGTTTGGCGAATTTTACCACCTATTCCTGGGAGTTTTGTTGAATAATAACTTAAACCTAAGGATCGTAAGTAGGTAGGGCGCATCAAGAAAGAAATTCTCCATTAATATTGGAAAGTTCAAGTTAGGATAGTAATAATTATGATTTAGATTTATTTATTTAGAATTTAAGATAAATTTTATTTCATTTAATTAACTCCTAAGAAATGTGAATTTATTTTAAGGAAAAAAGTTTGATGAAAAAAAGAGACACTAAACCAAAAAAAATTGAAGATAACGAGATTAAACAAATTATTTTAGTTAGAATAGACCTAAAAATGACAAAAGGAAAAATTGCGGCACAAGCAGCACATGCAGCTGTGTCAGCCCAAGAGATAGTTCGTTTAAAAAACAAGAATATTTGGAAAAAATGGTTATTTGAAGGTCAAAAAAAAGTAATTTTGAAAGTAAATTCAGAAGATGAGTTATTACATTTTTTTAAGGAAGCACAAAAAGTAGATTTACCTTGTTCATTAATTCATGATAAGGGGTTAACACAACTACCTCCTAATACATTAACCGCTTTAGGAATAGGTCCAATTCTAGAAGAAGAAGCTAAAAAAATTGAACTAGATAAATTAAAATTACTATAAATTATTCAAAAGTAATTCGTATACGCTCATTTATTAAATTAGATATAAGATCTTCGAGTACTTCGGGGGGAGCTGGCATCTTTCTTTGATCTGACTTATAAATTCTGGCTTTACTCTCTACTTCTCCGGTTGGAAGAAAAATTCTATTTATACCGATTGCTCGTGCTGGTGCTATAAGGTCTTCAAGGATTTTTTTGACATTATTTGTTTTTTCTATAACTCTAATTGTCTTTTTAAATTTGTCTTGTAATGTTCTGATTATTTTCCCCCTTGGTCCAATTATGGAAGCTATATCGCCTTTCCCAACTTCTAATACTATTAAATGACCAATATCATATGC
>JABXJV010000122.1 GCA_013375355.1 Candidatus Helarchaeota archaeon | reverse complement strand
TGGATTCGTTTATTTCTTCCTTTGCTTTGTGAAATAATTCATTAATTTGCGATAAACTCCCGTTCTTTGACAAATTTGGCATTAAGGGCTATCCTCATTTTATTTCTAAATTTTACTAATTTATTTTGACATATAAAGAAATATAAAATGATATTATCAAACAGATTACAATAAATGTGACTTATTTTAAAGAAAAAGTTTTTAAGAAAATTACTTTGTTTTATTTACATTCTCGAATTTCAATAAATCTTAATTTGTCAAAATTTGGTATTATCTATGGATGATGAAATCAATGACATAAAACCACTAGATATCAAGATAGCAAAAATAAAATTTCCCGGGCTATTTCCTTTATGGATAGCTGTTTTTATTGATATTTTAGGTTTTACGCTTATTATTCCATTCCTTCCATTTTTCATTAAAGAATTAACTCTACCAGTACCCGAACTACAACCGATCTTTGATTTATTTCCTTATTCACCAACTGTAGCATTGATGGTTGGTATAGCTTTAGCAACAAATGCGGTTTTTGGATTCTTTTTTGGTCCAATTTTAGGTAGTTTAAGTGATAAGTATGGAAGAAGACCATTATTATTAATTAGTCAATTTGGAACATTATCCGCATTTGTAATGTTAGCTTTTTCAACTAGTTATGAGATGGTATTAATATCAAGAATTATTGATGGGGTATTTGGAGGAAATTTTCCTATAGCAAAAGCCGTAATTGGTGATGTAGTTCCTCCTAAACATCGTGCCCCGCAAATGACTAATGTAGGAGTGGCACATGTTCTTGCATCTTTATTCGGACCTGCATTAGGGGGTTTTCTTTATACTAGATGGGGGATAATAGCACCTGGATTATTTTCTGCATGTCTTTCTTTACTTACAATAATTGTTACATTTTTTTATCTTAAAGAATCTGCTCCTATAAAAAGTCATTTTCAGCCTAAAAAAGAAAATCCAATTCAAAATATACCTATTAAACCAACTTCAATAAAACCAGATGTTAAATCCCGACCAATTTGGAAAAATGGACTAGCAATGTTTTTACTTATTCAATGGGCTTTTCATACAATCTCATTTATGGTCTATATTTCGAATATTGCATTATTTGCAGATATTCGGTTGCATATGAAACCAGATGAAATAGGTTTTTATATGTCACTTTCAGGTATTGCTCGTTTGATTATTCGGTTTTACATTTTCGAACCTACATTAAAGAAATTTGGTGATAAACGAACATCCCAAATAGGTTTGACTTGTTTTGTTATCGCTTTTTTTGCTATGGCATTCGTTCAAGATTTTCTACAGTTCCTTCTGGTACTTATGCTTGTAAGCTATGCGGCGTCGTGTTCAAGAGGAGTTTTAATTTCATTTCAAAGCAGATCTGTAAGCCCAAAGAAACAAGGAAAAATGGGTGGTTTAAACACTTCCTTAGACAATCTTGCGCAAATTATAGGTCCATTATTAGGTAGTTTTATCCTTGGAACTTTTGGTTCAACTTGGTTTGCTATGGTAGCTACTTTATTAGCAATTGCTGCCTTTTCAATGTCATTTAGACCTATTGTCTTTCAATATGAAGCTAAACCTTCTCAAAAGCCACATCATTAAACTTGGGGATGAAAAGATGAAATTAAAAGTTAATATAATTGGTTCTGGCGTGGGAGGAAGTGGAGTAGGTGCATTATTACAACATTCTGGTTTTGATGTGACATTATTTGAAAAAAACTCGCTTATTGGTGGAAGATTATCAACCTTTGAGAGGGAAGGCTTTAAATTAGATGTAGGATGCCATTTAATAGCGAATTCTGATAAGGGTAGATTAGGTAAGATAGCACAAATTATTGAAAAACCTAATTCTATTAAATGGAATTATTGTCGTCCGCTTCCTAAATTTCATTTTAACGGTCAAATTATTAAATTTCCTCGGGATGTAGGGAAATTAAATTTCAGCAGTAAAGATCTAGGTAATTTTATTAAATTATATAGTGATGTATTGAAATTTTCAGATAAGGAAATTGAAAAATTAATGTATGTTCCCATTGATGAATTTGTGGGGCGATATACTGATGATCCCAAGGCACAAGCACTAATTTCTTATTTTTGTGGTCTTTATTTTGTTACTCAACAAGCTACTAGCACTGGCGAATTCATCATTTGTCAAAAAGAGATGATGCAGAATAGGAGTAGCGGATATCCAACAGGAGGTTGTATTGCTATTCCTAGTGCATATTGTGATGCTATAATTCAAGATAAAGGTAAAGTGAAAACAGAAATAAAAGTTAAGAAAATAATTGTTGAAAGTAATAAAGCCACTGGCGTTGAATTAGAAGATGGCAAATTCATAGAATCCGATATAGTAATTTCTAATGCTGGAATTAAAGCAACTACTTTAAATTTAGTTGGAGAAAAATATTTTTCAAAAGAATTTGTTCAAAAAGTAAAAGATTATACCTTTTCTGCAGCCACTTTAATGGTTAAGGTTGCCCTTGATGAAAAAATTTCAGAAGAAAACATGTTTATGTACGTAAATTTTGATGATTTACCAAGAGCAGTAGAACAATTCGGTAAAGAATTTGGTATAGATCAAGAGCTTGTTTCTAAGATAATAAGTGGAGAAATTTCAACTAATGAAGTAATGTCAAAAATTTCATTGGGTGAAATATTAAAATCCGAAGCTTTTAAAAATTATATTCCAGAAAAGCATTATATGATTATGGTTCCAGTCGTATCTAATCTAGACCCAACCTCAGCTCCCGAGGGAAAACAATTAATTTTTGGTGGTTCAGGTGTTCCTGCTAATCCATCTGAAGGAAATTGTGATTATGATAAATGGGCAGATTCAATATATAACGGTTTATTGGATATCTTCCCAAATATGGAAGAACATGTAATGTGGAAGGAAATTACTACACCAGCCGAAATCGAAAAATTTGCTGGACAAGGTGGCAATGTAATTGGTATAGGTCAAACTGTGGATCAAGTTGGTAAATTTAGACCCCCTATGGAGCTTCCAATAGAAAATCTTTATGTTGTTGGAGCTGATACTGGCATGCACGGAATCGGAGCAGAACTTGCGGCCGACAGCGCGTTGTTATTATATGAAAAATTAATGAAAAAACTCTAAGGTTATATTAAGTAGAATTGTTTTTCAATTAAATTTTATAAAGGAGTTAGTTTAATTAAAGAATAAGTAAATTAGATATAATTTTAATATCATTTTCAGCATCTTTGAGGGTTTGGTCAAATGAAAAAAGAGGATATTGAAAAAGGAATAGAATTATTTATAGAAACACTAAAAAATACCAAAATTAAAATAGATTATAAAGAAGACGTATGTTATATGAGAAAATTAGACGGAAGATTCATGGATTCAACCAATCAAGCGAAAAATCTACTAGGTTATGTATTGATTACAGAAGATCCTGAGAAATTAGCTTTATTAGAAAAAATGGTTAATAAAGGAGCTCAAAAAAGAAATATAAAATTAGAAGATTTGGGGGAGATCAGTTAATAGGAGAGAAAAAATATGAAAGTAGAAGATATTACGAAAGGTATTGAGCTTGCAGTTGAATTATTAACTAAAAACTCAAAAATTCAAATGGATATCGAAGAAGAACCTATTTTCATTAAAAAAATAGCTGGTAAATTCCAGACTAAAAAGGGTAAAGATTGTAGTGTTGTGGTTTATATCGGGGCGTATGAAGATATAAAAGATGTTCGGATTTACTCAAGAGCTGTTAAAAATTGGGCTTTAATTCGTCAAATCCCTTATGATGACCATGAAAGTGTTATCAAAGGGCCTGGTATAAAAGATTAAAAACTAATTTTTATTTTTCTCAATCTTTTATTCGTGTAAGAGAGTTATTATTTTAAAGTAATTTAATCCATCGCTTTTTTACCAAAAATATTTTAAAAGATAAATTTCATATCGATTCATTTTAATTCTATGGAAAGTTTTCAAAATGGTATTTCATTATGGTGATATTCCGGATAATTTCACAACTAAACCGTTTTTTCCCCTAGGTAGGCATCTCTGGAGGGGGCTGCGAGAATTGGGGTGGGAATATTGGCAAAAGGGTATTAATGGACTTGCAAAGGAAGAAGGGGGAGTCTATGATTTCTTAAAATCGAGATTAGATTCTTCAATTATTACTGCTAAAGAAGTAATTGACGGAAAAATACTTCCAGAAGATGCAAAACGGATGTTAAGTTACAATTTATTTCCTCCCGTTATCACCCTACGTGCCGATTTATGTCAAGGTTTTATGAGGTTAATGATGGGAGATTCAGTTGATACTACATTTGTTATACTTGATGATGAGAAAAATGAAATATTTTTTATGTTAAATTCACATGAAGAAGATGGTATCCCGGTAGATTTCTGGGTTGTGACACCGCAAGATCGTGATTTATTAGAAAGACGACATATGAAACTCGGTTATAAATTAATAGACTTTCCAAAAAGGTTTAAAGATAAAAATAAAATGGCTCACGCTATCTTAGATGTTTTAAGAGATGTCAGAAATGAAAGAACTCCACAATGGAGCGATTCATTTTACGTTATTGCAGTAGCTTGGATGTCTAGTTGTGTAAATTCTATTTACATCGTAAGCAATTATGAGGCAATGGTAAGCTTGTGGGATTATTTTAACCCCAAAGAATATGGACTACCCTTCGAATGGGTTGGGTATTACCCCACTCCACCGACTCTAACAACTTTCATGTATATGAAGCGTCCAGAATTTGGGCTCCGATTCGCAAGCATGATGTTTGGGAATTATTTGTATTGTCAAGGTGTAGAAGACAATATATATGACTGGAGCATGGAAGAGATACCAGAACTATTCAATATCATATTTCAATACCAATGGGAGAATCCAGAAGTCGGTATACAGATGCCAATGGAATGCATCCATTATTATCCCCCAATATTAAAGAAAAAGGAAACATATGAACGTGAACTATTTGATTTTCGAATTAATAAAAAAGTAGTAAAGAAAAAACATCCTGTTATTACATTAGAATCCTTTAATATGGACTTCGATGAAGCAAGAACAGGAGTCTTTACAGATATTTCTCATCAAACAGAACCTAATGAAACAATTGATGAATCCAGAGTCGTCTCAATTGGATTGGGTAAAGATACCAGATTTTTGAGAGAATTGGAGATATAATTATTTTCCGCTAAGACTTTCTAATTTTTATTTGCAAATTCGTTTTTATTAAATGATTAATTAGTATTAACTAGACAAGAATATAAAGTTGAATTAGAATGACTATAGAGATTGAGTTGACGGACCTTGCCAAACTTGTGATCACTGAACGACTTAAAAACAATGAAAAAAACAATTTAATATTAGTGATAACGGAATTCGAGCGTTTTTCTTGATGTTCCACTCAACGAGCATATTGGACATCTATCCATTTCGAGGATTCATCGAGATTGAATGAGTTAGAATTATTAGGGACTATAAATGGATTGCGAGTTTTTGTAGATGAAGATGCGGCATATTTCCTATTTATGGCAAAGAAAATAATTATCGATGGAAAAATAGAAGAAGGAAGAGGTTATCTCCTAATTGGTGATTTAGAATAGAACTGGAAAATAAATGAAATAATGCAAAAAACTTGGATGCATTATTGATAGGGATGCAATCCTTTTCCAGTAAGTTTTAATGTGAGACTTTCTATGGCTATTATTTTTTTTGTATAAAAACAAACAAGTTTTTCGTATATATTTTTATAAATAAAAGTCTATAACTTTATATAACAGGTAGGGAAAGCTATGAAAAAAAATAATTTATTTCTACCTCTTTTAGTTGCTTTGATTGCAACGATGCTATTTCTTCTTCCCTTTCAATCAATTTCAGCCCAAGTACCACCACCACCTTGGCAAGAAGGAGCTGATGGATTTGATTCTTCTACAAAAAGAACTTATTTATACAATTGTACTGTAGGTGGCAACACACTATTTGGATCTGTTCCTATGAATATCAGTGATAAAGTGAAAATAAATGCTTTATATGGTTATAACCAATTTTGGCTTTTATGGGATGAGACTGGTTGGTTTTGGTATGCGGATACCCTATTGGCCGAAGTATATTTTTATAATAAATCGTCTGGTTGGAGACTACTTAATGATATCATGATGGGAATGCCTCTTCCTTGGGCTATAAGCGCGTACAACTCGTCAATTAGGCAATGGGAAATGTTTGGTATTTCGAATTGTCTAGGTCTTTATAACTTCTACGTAAATATAACACCTGGAGATATGCTAACGTATTTTCTTCCGATTTGTGTTCCTATGAACTGGACGCACACTAATCATACCATTGTTAACACGACTTGGGGAATAATGTTAAATCATGGCGGTGGCGGATCTGGAGTCTCACAAAGCAATCCCGCATCTCCCAATGTTGAAGGAATCTGGAGAGTATGGGATGGAATGACTAATGGAGATCACAGAAAAGAATTAGTTATCAATGATAAAGGAATAGTTAATTGTAGCCGATGGTATACATATACTACAGGTTGGGTTTTGGTTTGGGAGATGAACCTTACATCTGCCGCTGGTGGTGGCCCTGCAATAGATCCATTAATACTAGTAGCATTGATGACTATGGGTGGTGAGGTAAATACAGGACTTATCATTGGAATAGCGGTAGCTGTAATAGTCGGTGTTGTGATTGTGATAGTAATAGTCGTTAAAAAGAGAAGATCATCAATTTAATTTTTTTTTATTTGTTAAAAAATTCCTTTAACCAATTTTATTTTAGTTCTTCTCTTGCTATAATTAAATTCTGTATTTCACTTGTTCCTCCACCAATTTGAAAAAATTTTGCATCTCTCATATATCGTTCCACTGGGTAAACATCTGTATATCCATCTCCGCCATGTACTTGAACAGCTTCAGTTGTAGTTTCAACAGCAGTTTTACTTGAAAATGCCTTAGACATGGATGCTTCTTTCGTTATTTCTTTTCCTAAATCCCAGAGTTTGGATGAGCTATACGTTAAAAGTCTTGCAGCGTGGAGTTCGGTTGCCATTTTAGCAATTTTAAGTCGAATCGCCTGAAATGTAGCGATTTTTTTCCCGAACTGAACTCTTTCTTTTGCGTATTTCTTTGAAGCCTCAAATGCAGCTAAAGAAATCCCATTACATTCAGAGCTTAATGTTAATCTCTCCACATTAAATGTTTTCATTAGCATTTGAAAACCTTTATTCTCTTCTCCAATTAGATTTTGTTCGGGGACATGAACATTTTCAAATTCAAGAGTTCCATTTTTTACACCCCGTAAACCCATTAATCCATAAGGATTTTCAGTTTTAAAGCCCGGGGTATCTTTCTCTACTAAAAATATACTAAGTCCATCACGTGGATTGACCTTTTGATTGGTTAAAGCCCAGACTAGATAATAATCTGCTAAACCAGTGTTCGTAATAAATCTCTTGGAACCGTTTATAATAAATTCTCCCCCTTTCTTTTCAGCCTTAGTTTCAATCCCAGCTACATCAGTTCCTGCCCCTTTTTCAGTAATGCATATTGCACAAATTTTTTCAGCTCTGGCTATAGCAGGTAAATATTTTTCCTTTTGCTCTTTCGTTCCGTACCTAAGAATGGTTATTCCATCTAAAATACAAGGAGTTCTGGTAACTGATACTGCAACATTTAATCTTGAAATTTCTTCAGTGATAATCATATGATTTATCATTCCTAATTCAGTACCCCCGTACTGTTTAGAAATCAAAGGACCATAATAACCTTTGTTTCCGATTTTTCTAATTAATTCAAGAGGAATTTCATCATTTTTATTAATTTTTTCTTTTATCGGTTCTAATTCTTTTTTTAAAAAGTCTCGAATTTCTCTTTGTAATCTTATTTCATGGTCAGAAAAAAATAAATCTTCCATATTAACACCCAATTGAATTTTAGATGGAATATAAAGAAAAGATATATCTAATTAGATATTAATGTACTCCTTTACTAAATAATTAAATTTTAAAATACAATTGGAAAATGGAGATAAAAAAATGAAAGTAATAATAATAGGAAGTGGGATAGGTGGCTCAGGTATTGGAGCGTTACTAAGTAAAGAAAATAAATTGGATATTATTTTATTTGAACAAAACACGATCCTTGGAGGTCGCTGTGCATCATATAATAAGAAGGATGAACAAGGAAGAACTTGGCGCATGGATATTGGCTGCCATATTATTAGTAACTGCGAAAAAGGCCCGCTAGGTGAAATATTAGATAGATGTGGTCAAACGGTAGAATGGAGCCACACAGTTAATCCTGGACCAAGAATTAACATTATGGGCAATTGGATTTCATACTCTGGACAAAGAAAAAAAGTCAAGAAGAAAAAAGTCAAGAAGAAAAAAGATCGACCAACTAAAAGTAAAAAACCTGCACCTGGAAAAGAAATTATGCAAAAATTTATGGCAATGACACCTGAAGAAATAAAAAAATTAGATGAAGTTAGATTAATAGATTATTTAAATGAAGTCATTCCTGATAGTTCAAGATACGCAATGACGAAAATGATGTATATGATGCAGGGTGGGGTCATGTTTGGCACTGCTCCAGATGTATCTTCAGCTGGAGAATTTGTTCGTTGTGTCCGTCTTAATGGCATGAATCGTTCGATGGGCTATCCAATTGGTGGATGCGGTGCTATCCCCGAAGCTTATTGTAAAGCAATTGAAAATTCTGGCGGAAAAATCATAATTGGTGAGGACGGGACAGTAAATAAAATCATTGTCGAAGATGGCAAAGTTAATGGAATAGAGGCGGGTTCTGATAATAAATTCTATCCGGCAGATATTGTGATCTCAAATGCTGATATTAAAACTACAATCCTTAAATTTGTAGGAGAAAAATTTTTTGATAAAGCATATACAGAACGCATTAAAGGTCTGACTTGGGGCGGGCAAGTATGCAGCCAAAAAATAGCATTAGACACTATAATCACAGACCAAAAAATGATAACTTATGTCCCACCGATGGATATGAAAATTTTAGAGACCTTAAGAGGAAAATTTGATGGGTCTGCAATTAATAATCAAGATATGGAAATTCCAGAGAAAAGTGCTTTGTTAATTGTTCCAGTGAGTAATCATGATCCGAAATTAGCTCCCGAAGGTTGCCAAAATATTCACACAGTTACCACTACTCTTGGGGTTTCAAATTTAACAATGGCTAAACGTGAGGCTAATAGTAAAAAGTGGGAGGCAACTTGCTTGAACTCTCTATTATCACTATGGCCTGAAGTTGAAGAACATATTGTTTTTACCGATTTTGTATCAGATGTTTACCTTGAAAAAAGAATGGGTAAAGAAGGCGCAGGAACAGGAATTGGGCAAACTATAGATCAAGTAGGTGATAAAAGACCGTCACAAAAAACTCCGATTGAAGGATTATACCTCTCTTCTGCTGATGCGGGTGGATGGGGTATAGGAACTGAATTAGCAGCAATGTCAGCTATTGAATTATTTGAAATTCTAAAACAAGATAAAATTATGTAACTGACATATTTTTTATAATGTCTTGACATTAGGTACTTAATCAAAAAGTTTTACATTTTTTTAAATGGGATTACTATTGAAAAGAAGTGGCTCAAAACAACAAATTAAAATCCTCAATTTATTGGAAAACGAGGATCTGGGATTGACAATATCACAAGTAGCTAAAAAAATTAACCTAAATAGAAATTCAACAGCGAAATATTTGGAGAATATGGCAGAAAAAGGTTTAATATACAAAATTGAAAAGGGACCTACTTCAAAATTGTTTTATCCCGCTCGTAAATCTAAAGCTTTTGAAGAAAGAAACGTTTACATGGTAAAATTCTATCAATTTCTTCATTCAGTTCTTTTTAAAAAATATTTTAAAGATCAAAAACTCGCTAGGGAAATTGGATTGGAGATGGTAAAAAGCGGTGTTGCACAATTATATTCCAAACAATTTAATTCTATGGAATTGAGTTTTGAAAATATCACACAGCTTGCAGCTTTGGCAGTAGAAATTACATATCCAATTGCAAACGTTAAAGCAGAGGTCAAATTGGATCCCCTTTCGGAAGATAGCTTTCTTCTAGAAATTCATAATTGTATTTGCGATGGGAATAAGGAATATAGATCAATATGTGAGATTCAAATGGGGTTACTTAAGGGAGTAATTGATGAATTTATCGTACCTGAAAAAGTTCAAGTTAAAGAAATTGAATGTAAATGCGATAATTACGCCTCTTGTAAATATAAAATAACTAAATTAAAGTAAAAATTAATCAGTTTAATAGAAATACTTTAATACTTTTTTTTAATTAAAAAAAAGATTTATAAAGAGAATAACTTGAATTACATCTAATTTTTTCTATGAATAAAAAATGAAAACGTATTAAAACTAAAATAATAGTAAAAAAGAATTATAATAAAAAATTTGTAATATAAAAAAAAATAAGGAGATGAAGGATAAAATGGTAGAAATTCCTGACAGATTAGTAATGATTCTTAGATGGACTGCAATTATTTTGATAATCCTTAATACACCTTTATCATATATCGCATTTTCTCATTATAATCTAAGTGTACTATGGTGGGAAGTTGCAGTATGCTTTTCATCGGCTGCCGCTGGGTGGGCTCTTGGCCTGTATTTAATGTATAATTATGGGTGGTTCATTATTGCAATAGTTTTACCAATCATAGGTTTTTCCATTTTTTTGGTCACTAGAATAATCGCAATAAAGTCAGAAAAGATAGAAGATACAATACAAAAAACTATTCCATGGATTGGAATGGTCCTTGCACTTCTTAGTGGAATTATAACAGGTGCAGGATTAGCTCAATGGTCCAAGATCGTTACCGATGGAATTATTTTTATATTGCTTGACTTAAATATTATTACTGCATTAAATATTTTGACAATACCTTGGACTCTACCATACGTTGGAATGGGATTTTCAATCAGTGCATGTGCAATATTAGTAATTTCAGAAATTAAGGAATTATTTTTTTCTTAATCAATAGACGAAAGAATATTTCTTTCTTTTCTTTCTTAATGATAATTTGAAGCTAAAACTCGAAATTAAGGATTATTTTAGGATTTTTTCTTTTTTTTACCTTTCTTCGGCTTTTTATCTTCAGTTTTTTCAAATTCTACATTTTCTTTTTGTTTTTCAACAATTAAGTTTCCTATAAATTGTGCAGTTGTATAAGCTGATTCAACTTCTCCAAGTGAAATATCTTCCAGCTCTTCCAGGTCGATATCCTCCTTACTTAACTTCATTTCAGCAGCGTAAGCTTTTGCTGACTTCTTTTGTCTTGCCGTTTTAGTTTCAGTGCGTTGAAGATAATAATGTGAAAGCATGTGCATCACTTTGCCCTTCCCATAATTGAAAAATACGACGACTGGGTCATCCCCATAGGTTTTTTTCATTTCCTTACTACTAATTAATACTTTTACAGCCTTTTTATTTAAAATTCTAATCGGATAAGAAGAACCTTCCAACCACCATTGTGGATTTGAAACATCGCTAAACATTCCTTTAATAAAGGGATGTGACTTATCAAAAACCTCAATTCCAACAACTTCATCACCAGTCTGGTTTCCATTAAATTCAACATAACCAGGAAATGCCTTTTCAAGGACATTTTTAAGAACCCAGTCTGTACTTAATAAGAATCCTCCATTATTCACGAAATCTCGTATATCATTAATACCTTGTTCATCAATTTTACCCCCAGGACAATTAATAATAAGGATTTGATCAGGTCTAAAATCAACCCTTCCCACTGCTTCTTGCTCTAGAAAGATATATTCCAAGCCAACAGCATCCATAACTAATTCAACTTTATCATACACCCCTTTAACTATGATTATGTTATCATCCGCAGCTTTATCGAGGAGCTCTAAATCCTCAGCTCTTTCTTT
>JABXJV010000015.1 GCA_013375355.1 Candidatus Helarchaeota archaeon | reverse complement strand
TAAAAGTTATATAATTAAGGCGTGTAATTTTTGTCGAATAAAATTAGTTATATTTTTTTTTAAAGTCAATAAATTTTTGTTATCCAATCTTCAATTTTTTTACCTTTCTAATCAATATAAATAAAAGGTAATATTTTTTCAAATTTTTTCTTTCCTATTCCTTTTACATTAATAATTTCGCTTGTTTTTTTGAACTTTCCCACGCTCTTTCTGTAACTAACAATTCTTTTAGAGAGTACCGGACCTATTCCAGGCAGTTTAATAAGTTCATCTTCATCGGCGGTGTTTATGTTTATCTTTAAATTTATTGTTTGATTTGCATCTTTCTCTTTTTGTATGTTAAAAAGGCTGTCATTTTTTGAAATTTCTGAAAAATTTTTATCCATTTCAGAGTATCTCGATTTAAACTGCTCTATCGTATTTCTGTATGATAGCTTTCTTATGGTTATAATTCCGGTTCCTATAGTAAATGTAATAATAAGAAATATTATTACAGATTTTTCTTGTCTTGTGAATCCGAACATATAATTTTATTAAAATAAAAGATTTAATAATGATATTAATTTTTTAAAATACTCAGGGGTGACTTTTCATTCAAAAATACGAAGCATTAAAAAATTAATCCTCCAAAAGGATTAAAATACTATAATTTCCTCCTAATCGGGTTTTAAGGCTGGTAAAAAAGATTTTGGAATTTTTTAATCAGGTAAAGATTAAGATAATAAACTATTAAAAAACTTAGTTTGTATTCACAGCTTTATTGAGCATTTTGGCGGTATATTTTACAATAGGTATCACTTTAGAATACCTCATTCTCCTTGGACCGATAATTCCGAGAGTTCCCTTAACATCCCCTATTTTATAAACCGTGGTAACGACACTGAAAATGTCAATATTTGTATCAACATTTTCTTTGCCTATTGTAACAGTTATTTTGTCTTCGTTCTTTCGTTTTTTGAAAATATTGATGATGGTTTTTTTATCTTCTAATAGGTTGAATATTTTCCTTAAGTATTCGCTTGATGTAAATTCGGGTTGTTCGACGATGTCTTTTGTACCACCCAAATGTACATCCTCTTCCCATTCGATTTCGAAGATGTGCTCAGAATATTCAACAAAATATCTTATTATTCCTTCATTAACTTCGGATACGTCTTTTAATCTCCTGTCAATTGTATTTTTTATCTCTCCAAGAGTGAGTCCATATAATCTTTCATTTATCACTCTTGCGGTTTCTTCAAGTTCAGATTTTGGTATATAGGAGTCTATTTCAATTATAATAGTTTTAAAAAGACCAGCCTTTAAGGTGATTATAACAAGAATTTTATTGCTTGAAATATCAACTAATTCAACCTTTTCAAATATTCCACCGTAAAAATTTGGAGTTAAAACCACGCCAAGCTGTTTTGATAGTTTCCCTAAAACAAGCGAAGTCTTTTTAAGGAGGTCATCAATGTTATTTTTTATTGATTCGATATATTCCGTTATTGTTCTTTTTTCTCTTTCGGTCAGTTTTTCGTATTGAACAAGGTCTTCGATATATATTCTGAAACCTTTGTCAGTTGGAACTCGTCCAGCAGAGGTATACGGGTGTTCTAAAAGACCGGTCTCTTCGAGGTCAAACATTACATTTCTTATTGTAGCAGGACATATATCTAATTTATAATTCTTCCATAAAACCCTTGACCCCACCGGCAGACCAGTGGAAATGAAACTATTTACGGTAAATCTTAGGATTAATTTTTCCCTTGGTGATAATTCTTCCATAATACTTTGTATTTTATCTTTTTAATCAATATAATAATTGTTTAGAGTTTGTCAAGTTAAAAATTTTTTAACAGACCATAGATAACCGATATATCCCAGGAATGCTCCTGAAAGAACAATTGCTAAATATAAGTTTGCACCTATTTCGACCGAAATTTCAAGAAAAAATGCCAAAGATTTTACCAATAAGTAGATAAATATACAACTAAATATACCACCCATTATTCCTTGAGTTAAACCCTCGAATAGAAATGGTCTTTTAATAAAACTATCGGTTGCTCCTATAAGTTTCATTATTTCTATTGTTTTTGATTTTGCATATATTGTTATTTTAATGGTGTTAGAAATAATAAATATTGAAGCAAGTGCTATCAATATCCCCCCTACAAGGTCAGCGATACGAAATATTTTCCAGTATCTTTCTATGATAAGGAATAACTCTCTTTTAAATATTGTTTCTGTTATTCCATTAAGGTTTTCAATTTTTGGAACTATTTTATCCATTGATTCTTTATTCAGGAACTCTTTTTTGACCTTGATTATAAAAGAGATAGGGAGGGGATTATCTCCATATAACTGACTAATGTCCTCTCCAAAGGATTCCTGAAATCTTTTTGCCGCCTTTTCTTTAGAGATGAATTCAACATTTTCAACCCCTTCGATATTTTTTATTTCACTTGTCAATTTTTTTATTTCACTTTCTCCGAATTTTTCATCAATAATCGCCTCGAGGTCCACTTTATTTTTGATTTCATTTAAAATCTTCTGGATTCTTAAAGTTAATAATGTAAATATTCCTAAGGCACTTAGAGAAATAAAAATAGCAAAAATTGAAACAAAACTGGACAGTTTTGCCCTCCTAAATCCTTTTATACCTTCTTTAAATGAAAATATTATACTGGTCATTCAAATCTGAATTAAGTATAAAGTTTCTTTTCTGCCTAATGCTGATACACTGTGGCAGAGCCTTTCTTTACACAGAGAGTAGTTCAGAAGAAACAATTTCTCCATTTTCCATTTTTATAACTCTTCCAGGGAACT
>JABXJV010000121.1 GCA_013375355.1 Candidatus Helarchaeota archaeon | reverse complement strand
TCTTTTTTAAAACCAGTCTGCCATTGACTTTATTATATCTTCTAAACTTCTCTATTGAAGGGAGAAGATTATTATAATCATTTTCATCATAAATTTGAACACTCTTTAAAAATACCTTATCTACATTCAAAGATTTCCCTAATCTCTTTATTTTTTCAATTTCACCCTGATTATGTTTCATAACAATAAATTGCAGATAAACTTTAGGTGATTTAGATTTCATTTTCTGTTTTGCTTCAATTAACCTTCGAATTGCACCTATTACGGTATTAAAATCCCCTCCTGCTCGGTATATTTTATAACTATCTTCAGTTGCACCATCAAGAGAAAATATAATCCCATTTAATCCTGAATCTATTAGATTTTTAGTATCATAATCTGTCTTCATATAATGACCATTCGTATTCATAACCACATAAATTCTATATTTTCTGGCATATTCAATCATGGAGATAATATTTCGGTTTAACATCGGCTCACCTTGAAAATAGAGAAGAAGATAAACAAGATGATTTTGGGTTTTGTCTATAATCTCTTTAAAAAGAGAAAGGTCCATCACTCCCTTTTCTCGATTTAACTCCCCTTTTCCAGATGGGCATTGAAGACATTGCAAATTGCATAAATTTGTTGGCTCTATAGATAGAACAGGCGGTAATCCATTTATACCGAAATCAATTAATAAGGAGTGCCTGTAATAGGATATAGTTATTTTTAAAAGATTTATTATCCTTTCTAAATTAAGGCTCTTTATCAAATTTATATCAAAAGGATACATAATAGACTATTTTTGAAGATAAATCTTTGAAGGCAATATCTGCAAGCAGGAAACTTATAAAATTATTATTTTTATATATATTAGCAAAATATTTAATAAAAATCAAGAACGATTTTAATAATTAAAATACATTATTTTTAAGATTTGGTCAAAAAAGTTTATTTTTCATTGATAGTAAGTTTTCCTCGCCTCAGCGAGTCCTTCGGATTGATTCTTCAAAAGAAGAAGACTTACTTCTTTTCAAAGGAAGTCCGTTCGTCGCAGTCTGCACCAGCGTATCCCACAAGTACTTGGGGGAAAAAACTTTATACTTAATATTATTAATTTATTGACAATTATCTTAATATTTTTAAATTAAAAATTCAAGATGAATGAATTTCATTTACTTTTATCGTTTATAATAGGTTTTTCTCTATTAATATTTTTGATATTACGAACCAGGGTTCACATTTTTCCATCTCTGATAATTTCCTCTGCTGTTATAGGTCTGCTTAGTGGTCTTACTCCTTCACAGACAGTTTCAGCAATATCTTCTGGATTCGGAAATACACTTGCCTCCATAGGAATAGTAATAGGTTTAGGCGTGATGCTTGGTAAACTTCTTGAGGTATCCGGGGCTGCAGAAAAAATGGCTGAGATATTTATAAAATCGGTTGGCTCCGGAAAAGAAAACTGGGCATTAGCTCTTACAGGGGCGGTAGTCTCAATATCGGTTTTCTGCGATTCTGGGTTTGTGATTCTAATTTCACTCGCAAAATCTATATCTAAGAAATCAAAATTTGTATTTGCAACACTCAGCATATCACTGGCTTCCGGACTCGTTGTAACACATCATAATGTCCCACCAACACCTGGTCCCCTTGCTGTGGCTGGAATCTTTGAAGTTGATATAGGTTTGATGATTTTATTGGGTCTGATTATCTCTATCCCGATAATCATTAGTATGGTTTTATACTCAACATTTTCAGGTGAAAAAATAAATATTCCTATAAATAATAGTTCCAATCAAGAAAATGGTGAAAAATCCATACCACCGGCATCTATTTCCTTTTTACCAATAATAATTCCAATAATTCTTATATTGTCAAAGACTGTTCTTGATGCTTTAAAGGTTTCAGGAATTATTATGGAAATATTTGAATTTGCAGGCAGTCCCGTAATTGCAATTTTATTAGGATTGTTGATTGCTATTTTTGGTCTTGCAAGAAATTTCAGTCTTTCTGAGACCTCAAAATTCATAGAAAAATCGCTATCTTCAGCAGGTGTCATAATATTAATAACCGGTGCAGGCGGTTCACTGGGAAATATCCTCCGAGCATCAGGTGTAGGCACTTATATAGCAGATATTGCAGTCTCTTTATCAATTCCTGCTGTAATCCTGCCGTTTCTTGTTTCAACAGTTGTACGCCTTGCTCAGGGTTCTGGAACAGTCGCCATGATTACATCAGCATCGATTATTTCTCCTATGATGTCTTACCTTCACATAAATCCAATAACAGCTGCACTCGCCTGCTGTGTAGGTTCAATGTTTTTTTCATATTTCAACGACAGTTATTTCTGGGTCGTTACTCGATTTACCGGGCTTAACGTCAAAGAGGGAATCCGTGTCTGGTCAATTACTACTACTATTGGATGGGCTGTGGGACTTATCTCTTTATTGATTATCAACCTGTTTATATAATATTTTTTCTCAATTTTATTGCATTATACTATAATTATTTCTATATTTTTAAAAGCAGTGAAAACTATCTTTGCAAAAAATGTTGTAAATCAATAAAAATAAAAAGATAAACATTTAAAATATAAAGGGAGAATGTCAATATGTCATTAAAAGCCTTTAAGTTCATTTTAATTATCATAATTTTAATCTTGTTTAACTGTGAAAAAAAGTTAGAATTAAGTGAAAATGCACTAAAACTCAAATCCTTTCTACCTCTAAATAATGAAGTTTCTGGCTGGAAACTTAAATCAGCACTGAGGTTTTTTCAGGCTGATAACCTATGGGAACTTATAAATGGTGCTGCTGAAGGGTATCTCGTTTATGGTTTTAAAGAGATGGTAACATCAGAATTTATTAATGAAAATACAAAACAAGAGATGGTAATAGAGATTTATCAGATGAAGGATAACAACAATGGATTCGGGATATATTCCGCCGAAAGGCATCCAGATAATGAGTTTATAGATATCGGAACGCAGGGCTATACAGGAAATATGGTGCTTAATTTCTGGAAGGATAAATACTATGCGAAAATTATTGGATTTGAATCATCACCAGAAGTCCAAGAATCACTAAAAGATTTAGCAAATATTATCGATAAGAAAATTCCTGAAGAAAAAAAGATGCCCGAATTCATTTCATACTTCCCACAAAAAGGACTTATAAAAAGTAGTGAAAAATTCGTTTCAAGAGATTTCTTAGGACACGGATTCCTCCAAAATGGATATATTGCTGACTATAACATTGACAATAAAGAGGTAAAATTCTTCTTTATCGATTGTGAGGATGAACAATCTGCAAAATCTTCTTATGATAAATATAAAGGATTTATAGGAGATTCGGGCAAAATAGTCTCGGAGATTAAGAACATCGGTGATGAGGGCTTTGTCGGAGAAGACAGATATTACGGCATAATTACTGTATTAAAAAAAGATAAAATAATATTGGGAGCACTTGGTGTTGCTAATAAAACGACAGGATTAAATCTTATAAAAGAAGCCTTGAGCAAAATCGGTTAAAAAATTTAAATATGGATGATGATGCACTAAAATAGTCTCACTCTTAATATCTGCTTTATATTTGTTCAATTCAAAGAATATTTTCCAAAAAACCCAATAGCACAGTATTAAAATAACTTTCTATCATAAAAATAGAAATTAATCATTATAATAAAACTAACAATAAATTAAAAGTATCAGATTTCTGATATAATCTTTCAAAAATCTGATAAAAAAATAAAAATAATTTGTTAAGCATTTTAATAAATTATTGAAAAATAATATATTAATTTTTTTTATTTTTATGGTATTAAATTTGCGTTCTATTAAATTAAGTGACAATAAAAAATGATAAAACCATTTTTGTAATTAAAAAATAGGAATTGTGTATAAAAAATGAGAAGAAATGCAAGAGAGAATTTTTCCTGCTTATTAATGCAATTTTATTAATAATATTTTCTAATACTGTATATTCTTCCAAATATAAAGTAGACCAACGAAAGTGGATGATTCAGCCTTCAAGCGCTCTTGGTTCAGGAATGGGGAGAGGACTTGTTGCTATTATCGATAATGCTAATACTGTTTTTCGTAAATCAGGTGTAATTAATTTTTTAGAAGTATTAAATATATCTTACGATTATGATACATTGCTTGGTCTCCTGATGGTAAAAAAGTGGCTTTTTCCAGATCAGATCGATCAAGTGGATATAATCCATATTATGATATTTTTATTATTGATATAGAGACAAAAGAAATTGTGCAAATCACAAATACTGCGAAGGATGGTATATCTAATAAGGTAATAGATAGGA
>JABXJV010000120.1 GCA_013375355.1 Candidatus Helarchaeota archaeon | reverse complement strand
TGCAGAGGCAAGTGGTTCAAGGGCAACAGTATATGAGGACCACAGAAAGTTGCTTGAGAATAAAGATATAGATGTGGTAATTATCGCTACTCCTGACCACTGGCATGCAGCCCAGGTCATCGATGCAGCAAACGCAGGCAAAGACATTTATGTGGAAAAATGTATGACACATACAATTCAGGAGGCAAAGGACCTTGTTAAAGCAGTTAAGGTAAATAAGGTGATATTTCAACTTGGTCATCAGGGAAGGCAGAGTGAAATCCATAAAAAAGCAAAGGAGATTGTAGAACAGGGGATGCTTGGTGAAATAACTCTCGTTCAAACTTTTACTAACAGAAATAGACCTACGGGTGCCTGGCAGTACGATATTCCTGAAGATGCATCTCCAAAAAACATAAATTGGGGGAGATTCCTCGGAAAAGCACCCTGGCGAGAATTTGACCTAAAACGTATTTTCCGCTGGAGATGCTACTGGGATTATGGAACTGGACTTTCTGGCGACCTTCTGACTCATGAGTGGGATGGTGTTAATCTGATTATGGGCACCGGGATACCGCACAGTGTTGTAGCTTCTGGAGGAATCTATTACTGGAAAGATGGAAGAGAGGTGCCCGATGTATTTCAGGTAGCTATGGAATATCCTGATAGGGACGTTACAGTGACTTATAATGCTACGCTGGCTAATAGTTTCAGGAGAGGCAAACTGTTCTTTGGTTCTGATGCGACTTTGGACCTGACCGGGGGTCTTAATGTTTTTGTGGATAAAAATTCTAAAAGGTATGCAGAAAAGATTAAAAGTGGAGAACTCAGGCTTCTAAATCCACTGCTTGCATATCAGGCGCAAAGTGGTCGGAAGATAGAGGAAATTACCTCTGCTACCGAGAAATGGACAATTGATAAGGGACTGCTTTATACATTTACACCTGAAGGAAGGATGGTTAATACCACTATGCTTCACCTTAAAAACTTCTTTGATTGTATGAGGTCTCGCACCCCAACCGACTGCAATGAAGATATTGGTTTTGAAGAGGCTATATCGGCGCATATGGCAACCCAGTCATACTTACAGGGAAGAAAAATCGTCTGGGATAAGGTGAGAAAAGAGATTGTGTGATATATATAATATTTTTCGAGAAATTCATAAGTCGTTTTAGTATCGGCATTTTTTAGTATTTGAGATTTCTGGCAGGGGCTTAATATATTAAGTCCCTGCATTATATTTTTTGATTCTTTCTGTAATTTTGATTAGAGATAGTTCTAATATTTAGTCAATAATTATTAAGAGGTTAAATTAAAATAAAGTTATAATGGGGAAATATTATTGGATAATTCTTTCGATTTTCTTAATAAAATTCTCTGTTTTTTCCTTGTTTTCTCTTAATGGGATGTGTGCATAAATAATCTTATTTTGATTATTCAAAATAAAAATAATAGGTGTTCTTTGAATCCCTAATTCTCGCATAAATAAGAAGTCTGGGTCATTTATTACAGGAAATACATTTTGATATTTTTCCTTGAATTCGTTAAGACTCTCCTCACTATTATTATGATAAATACTAAAAATCTTGATACCATTTGAACCTTCACGATTAAAAAATTCTTTCCACAACTCTACTTCTTCTTTAGTACAGGAACCACAATCAAATGATGTAGCAACTAAAAGTACAGATAACTTATTAGCCATTAATCTATCAGAGAAAAGTTCTCTGTAAATAGGATTGTTCAAAATTGATGAAGGTATTTTTTTACCTTCAATAAGATTTTCAAAGTTCCTTTCAGACTCCCAGGGTTTAGATTCCAAAACATCTTTATTTAATGTTGTTATTATTGTCTTTAATAATGCTACCTTTTTCGCTAATTGATCTGCTTTTATAATAAAATATATATTTGAAACAAAAAGCAAAACAGTAAGAATAAAAATTAGATTTTTATTAAAGCGAATTAATTTCATCTGAAACCTTTTTTATATTTTTATTATCGAATTTATATGAAAACAATTTTTCAACAGTCCATACATCTCTATTAAGGAAAATAATAATAGATGCAAAACAGATAAAAATAACATTCCTTAAAATTGTTTGCAAACCTATGGATTCACTTTCAAATAAAAGGTTAAAGCACCCGCACTCTATATCGGAACCACGATAAAGATTAACTGAAACACCAAAAATAAACACCATTAATAAAAGAATTATCATAAATGCGGCGCTTTGTGTCAGGATCCCAAATATCAAAAATATACCACATATAAACTCTGACCACGGAAGAACTACAGCAATTATAGGGGAGATAAATTTTGGAACAATATTATAGTTATTTATTATCTCTAAAAATTTTTCGGGATTTCCTATCTTATCAATACTTGCAAGTATAAAAGTTAATCCTAAAATTAACCGAAAAAATACCCACCCAATATTCGATATATTATTTTTAAAGAAGCATCTAAAAGATTTCATAATAAACTTATTAAAATTTTTCAATTGGAAGCTGAGCTGATTTCCATGAATTCCAACCATTCTTAAATATTCTAATATTGTTGTAGCCTAAATTCATTAGTTTGTGTGCTAATTTTTCACTGGTGTTGCAACTCTCACCACCGCAATAAACTATGATGAGCGAATCTTTATTCAAATTTTTAGATAATTTCTGGTAATACTTATTAAACTCAAAATATGGGAACGAAATAGCATTTTTGATATGACCCTTTCTATAAGTGCTTGAACTCCTGGAATCTAAAAAAATAGCAGAAGATTTCTCATAAAAATATTTTGTTTCTTCGAGAGTTATGAATAAATCATCATGAATATCAATTTGACTATTATATGAATATACTAAAGGTATTCCATTGGGCGAAATAAAATTAAAGGTTAAACTTATTATCGTGCTTAAGAGGATTATAGTTATAAGACCTTGAGATTTCATTAATAATCTATTCATTGGTAAATCTCATTTAAAAAATTATAAAAAGAAATGTTAACAGATACTAAAAAAATATATTGATAAAATTCTTGGAATTCAAGGATTTTTTAATTGTATAAAATATATGGAAATTGTATAGTTACCCTTGCTGTCAGGTTTTAAATTTATTATAAGAAATAGAGGGAATTTTAAGGAAAATTATTTATACTTTAAAAGTTTTGTTAAATTAAATGGTTTATAAATAAATTACCAAAGACCACAAAGTTTCCAGTATGGGAATCCGATTCCAATCCAGATAACGATATTTATGATGGAAATGAGGAATCCAATTTTCCACCATGTAATTTGGTCCACATATCCGGCATTAAAATAAATTGGTGCTGGTCCAGTAGCATAGTGGGTTATAGATGCATTTAGATTCGAAAAATAAGCGAGTGCAAGAGCAGCCAGCAATGGTGGAACACCTATACTGATTGCTACGGCAAGAAATACTGGGAGAAGTGCTGTTACATGTGCTGTCATACTTGCAAATCCATAATGAGAGTAAAAATAAATCAACAGCATTAGAATA
>JABXJV010000119.1 GCA_013375355.1 Candidatus Helarchaeota archaeon | reverse complement strand
GCATCCAGTCGAACCCCGTCTACAAGAGGGGGGACACGAGCGCCTACAGTTATCATGGGAAGACATTCTACGTCTACCTGGACCCCGCCTGCGGAGGAATCAAGGTGGGGAGGCCCAGCCCGAGGTTCCTCTACGAGGTCCTGCCGGAGGTCATCCAGATAGGGATGGGACAGAGGTTCAAGCAGAGGTACACGACCTCGAAGTACATCTCGTGGACGCCACCTTGAGATATCAAATAAAATTGAACTTTTCTTAACAAGATATGAAGATTTAATTAAGAAATAAAAATAAAATTTGTCCTTCAGAGGTTTTTCTTGAGGTTTTTATTATTCAACTGATTTATTCATTTTTTCAAATAGTTTTAAAAATGACTCGTAATCAGTAATATTTTCCTCATTTATATTTAAATTATTAATGTATTCTTTTGCTACTGAAACTTTACTTAAATTAATATTGTTATTTCTAAAATGTTTTCTTAGTTCTTTCATTATGTTGAGAGATACTAATTTTTCTTCATCTAACTTTTCTTCAAAATTTTTATATTCTGCCAGTTTAATCTTGTTGTAGAAAGAATTAACTGATGCAATGTATCTGGCTCTTGGAAGTAAATCTTCTATATTAACAGCTCCTTTTTTAAACTCATTTATAATCATAACATTTAATTCTAGAGATTCTTTTTTAACTCTTGTACGAGTTTTTCTTCCTTCAGAATCATTATCGAGTAATACAATCGCCTTTAAACCTTCTGAAATACAAAATTGTCCCAAATACGCCGCACATAAAGCCCCCATTGCAGGTACAATCGTTATTTTTTCAAGATCCAAAAAAGGTGCAGCAATATTGGCAAATTGATGTGAGATACCAGTTAACAAGATCTGATCAGATACACCTTCTACTATTAAGTTCGTCTCACCTATGGAAAAAAGATCACCAAGAGAAACACCTATTGCAGTTTTTAAAGGTTCCCAGAATCTACTTTTTCCATTTGAATACGGTTTATTATTTATAATAGATCCTCTACGACGATCTTTTTCTAAAATTCTAATTCTATGTGGAAAACTTTTATTGACAAGAAAAGGAGAATGGCTAGTATATATCACCTGGTTATTTTTTGAAATACTCTCAAGAACTTCGAGAAAATCCTTTTGACCTTTTGGATGAAGTCGAATTGCAGGTTCATCTAGAAGAATAATTTTTCGGGATATATTATCATTCGATTCAAGCATAAAGTTAGCAAAAAATGAAAGAAACCATTGAAACCCTTCACTTCTTTCTTGAGGGGGCGCAGCAACTGCTACTGCTTCTTGGATGGAAATAACTAAATTATCACTTTCTTTTATTAAATTTAATAATAATCTTTCTTGCTTCCATGAACTAGAAAACTTGTCAGAAATTATATTAGCTGTATATCGAAGAATAGGGCGTACTCTCCACATTTCTTCGTTTAAAGTATTTAAGTCCTCTAAATCTCCAATTTTAAGTAAATTTCCTACTGCTATTGATCGTGGTGTATTTTGTTCTATTAATTCTTGGATAGGTATCGATTCAGGTAAAAATTCAAGATCTTTCACGTAGAAAATTTTTGGTAATATATCTAAAATTTTATGCATTTGTTCTACGTTAACATCGAAAACAATATCTTTATTTTGAGTTGAATCTTCTCTTAGTTTTTTTATTCTATCTAATAAAGGTGCTTTTGAATTTTCATACTCATTTATTTTTGTAGCCTGTTCATTATAATCTTTTTGTAATATATTTAATTCTTTAATTAAATCTTTTGCTATTGTATCATCTTCTTTTATTTCTGATATCTGTACTTGAAATTCATGTATTTTATTATTAATATCTTCCATATTTTTTTTAAACTCACTTATATTTACATCAATATTATTTATGTCAATTTTTATATCTTTTATTATATATTTATTTTTTAGCATTGTATTATTCTTAGGTATTATTAAAGAATATCCATCTATCATATTTTTGTTTTTTATGATTTTGATGATATACCAATCTTTAGAATCAGGAATAATATCCACTATCTTTTTACGGTCTTCATCAAAAAGTTCAAAAATGAAACTAACGCTTGGCATTTCTTTTCTTGTATAT
>JABXJV010000118.1 GCA_013375355.1 Candidatus Helarchaeota archaeon | reverse complement strand
TTTTCCTTGGAATAATCCAGTACCAGTTCAAGTGATCCAAGGTCCTTTAGGAGTTAATGTATCCTACATCGATAATATTGGTATATTCAATAGTTGGACGCTTTAATCTCTTCTTTTTTTTTAAAAACAATCTTATTAAAATAAGCTCAATTTTTAATTTTTAACTGGTAACAATTATCATATTAAACGTTTGAAGAGGAAAACGAATTTTGCGCATAATACTTTCAGTCATCTCTCCGACTCTTGTCAGTTCAATCTGATTAATCATCAACAAAATCCTTTTAAAAGGGAATTCCATAAATAGCGATAAGGTAATGAAAATGGTTGTAACAAAAAGAATAAATCAATCTGAAACACTGACTCTTACATGGGATCGAAAATTTCCTTTCGACAAAAAAATTTCAATATTGAGATCTTATTTTAATCGTCCATTAGATCAAGTGGCCTTCTGGAAATTATATAAATTAGTAAAAAAATTAAATTCCTAAATTTTTTTTCTATATAATCTAAAAGTAATTCTTCGTATAATTTTGCTCCCTTTGTTAAAAAATAGTTAATTATTTACGAAAATCGTTTTATATTTTTATTATTTATTATTTTTATTATTCTTTTTTAAATCCTTTTTAATTTCTTCCTTAATCACTTCTTTAATAACTTCTTTAATCTCTTCTTTTTCTATTTTTGGGGCTTCTTTTTCTTCATTGTTTGCACCCTTTTTAATTTCTTCTTTAATGGCTTCTTTAATAACTTCTTTAATTTCATCTTTTTCTAATTTTAGAGCATCTTTATCTTCTTTTGTTGGAGTCTTTTTAACTTCTTCTATAATAGCTTCTTTTACGGCTTTTTTAACTTCTTTCTGAATTTCTTTCTTCATATCTTTCTCCAATTTCTCAGTCTTCTTTTTACCTTTCTTACCTTTCACTGTATCCTTTTTAATCTCCTCTTTAATAGCTTCTTTAACTACTTCTTTAATTTCTTTATGTAATTTTGGGTCTTCCATTTTTGCTGCTTTTATACCCTTTTTTCTCTCTTTTCTTGGAACTTTTTTTACTTTTTTCTTTTCATCTGGTTTTTTTCTTCGAAATCTTCCAAAAATTCGTGAAACAACACTTGGAGGTTCTTCTTCAATCTTTTCTTGAGGAAGCCGTGGACCACGCCAAAGGAAGTAGGTCTTAATTGGTGCACGTATTTTCTTTATGTGAAAAATGATAATTGATGTAATCGTAATAACGAAAAAGTTAATGAGAAAGATTATTGAACTTACAAGAGCTAATCCAAACTCAAAAATTGCAAAACATATACCTGTATTCACTATGGGTGGTAATATTGAAGCTCCAATTGCTATCCCAACTATATTTCCTTGGATTCCTTCAGTTAATGAAAACCCAACTGCGATTCCCATAATAAATGCATATATGACATTAACTACTAAGAAATCCCATTGCCCTCTACTAAGAATTTCATTAGGTACCCATAACTCATATGGAACAGTTGTAAATATGTCGCTCTCTAAAAAAGGTCGAAATAACCAAGGTCGCAATACAGGGACAATTGTTATAAAAATTATGCCTAAAATTATTCCACATGTTAAGGCTATGATAAAACCTATAAATTCAGCTTTCATAGCAAGTTTTATCAGATTACGATCTTTTACTACAAATGCATACGAAAGTGCTAAAATAGGACCAAGTAGCGGGGCTAATACCATCGCAGCAATTATTACAATGCTATTATTATAAACTAGACCAAAACCAGCTAATAATGCTGCTAAAAGTGAAAACATTATAAATTTATATGTCAATTCTGAATTGGAAACTAACTCTAGATATAATTCTTCAACTGGAACCTTTGATTTTATATCTTGTTCTTCTTTTGCAGTTAAAGATTCCAAAGGAGGAACAGTTGCCTTTACCTCCAAAATATCAATAATACCAGTAACGACCCCAACTCCGATAGAATTTAGTTTTTCTATGACATCGGGAACTCTTGTAGTTTGAATCCGGAAAATCATGAGACTATCCGTCTCTCCCGTAATTGTATGTATGCCTTTTACATTATATTCTAATAGGGCATCAAGAACCTCACGTAACTTCTCATTTGGTATAGTGATTTGAATTTGTCTCATCTAGTAGATCACATAAAATATTTTATACATTTAGGTAAAAAATAAAAAAAAGCAGTATTATCGAGTTTTTTCAAAATTGATATGAAATTCAATTTTAGTCGTTTTTTTAAAATGTCAAGGTCCTATTTAAAAGTAGTTACTCCTTTAAATACCCCATAAAATTTTGAAATTTAATGAAATTGGGAAAATCTTATAAAGGATGAATGAGAAAATAAAGTTTTTTCAATTTTTTCTAAATAAAGATTATTTTATGTTGAATATTATGAAAGAAATAAAATAGATTACTTGTCAATTTGGAGAAAGATTGGGGTATAAGTAGTAGAAAAATAAAGGAGGTTCCGCAAAAAATACACACAGAAATTAGCAATTTTTTATTTTCTAAATCTTTAAACTGAATAAATAATAAGATAGTTATTAATGTCCATAAAACAAAGTAAAAACGTGGCCAGAAAGGAAAAAAAGGTATTGGTTCTCCAAGGCCATAAACCGGGAACCTTTGATCAAACCAATTAGGAACTGGAAATACGTAAATTCCGTTATGGATAGATTTAGTTATCCAATACCATAAATCTTCATTAACTGAAAATAAGGGAACCGATAAAAAACCAAGAGCAATAGACTTTTTAGATATGATAAAGACCAAAGAAAAATTTAATACTGCCATAAAAACCCAATATAAATATTTACTAGGAAACCAAGCTGATATTTTAAACCAGTAATTCCAGGTTGCATCAAAAAAAACATATTCTAAAATTCCATAAACGATTGCAAATAATAACGTAAAAATTAAACCCCTTTTTAGATATTTTTTCTCTATCCATGGTTTTTCGTAATAAATCAAAAAAATTACGAATCCCCCTGCCATTATTAATATTGCAGCTACAGACCAGAAGGTACCAAATGCAAGTATAAAAAAGATTCCACCGCATAATATCATAAACAAAGCTAATTTATTATGTAATTGTAATTCCATTATAACATCACTTGAGAGATTGCGTTTTATAGTTAAATAGTCTTTTTTTATTTTTTAAAAATTTATTTTTAATTTACCTTATCACGAAACTTTATTTTAAAGGGGTAATAAATTTTCATTAAAATTATAATTAGTGAAAAATATGGTAGAAAATCAAATAAAAGAGGATAGTCATGAGATCAAGACTAATATCACAGATGCTGTAGTCTTTCTTGATGGTGCAAGAGTTACGCGTATAAGCGAGGAAATTTCTATAGAAAAAGGCATAAATATATTAAAAGTCGGTCAAATTTCTAAATTTTTAGAAAAAGATAGTGTCCGTGTAAAGGGTTCTGGAAAAGGAATTAAAGCTACATTAGTAGACGTCGAAGTAAATTATGTTTATAAAGAAGTAACAGGACTGAAAGAATTAGATGAATTACAAGAAAAATTAAAACAACTCCAGAAAGAACGAGCCTCTCTAAATGAAGAAAAGAACCATTTATCCATGATTCAAGAGAATTTTAAAAATATTGTGAATAATTTTACAGCCGAATTTCCAAAGTTTTTTGCAGCAGGTGAGTCAGAACTACAAAATCTAAAAGATATGCATGCCTATTCCAATGAAAGTATTCTAGATATGCAAAGAAAAATGTTTGAATTGGATGAAAAAATTGAGAAAAATTCAATAGAAATTGATAAAGTGAATCTAAATATTCGAAAACTTGGCGGTCAAGCTCAAAGAGTTGAAGAATATTATGACGTTTTGGTTACAATAGAAGCAGAAAGTGCGGGACCTTTTCAGTTAAATATTTTGTATCAAATTCGAGGTGCATCATGGACACCAAGTTATGATGTGCTAATTAGTGAAACTGAAACGATGATTAATTACAGAGCGGAAGTTGTAAATAAAACATTAGAAGACTGGGAAGACATTAATTTGGAGATTTCAACAGCGACATTCAAACCGGTAAGAATTATTGAACCTGAGCCTTGGTATATTCAAGAATATCAACCTTATGACTATTATAGCGGTGATGTAGAAACGGGACGTGCAATGGCTAAAGTTAGTAAAAAAATGAAAAGAGAAGCAGCAAAAATGGATGAATTGGCTACTGAGGTTATGGCCCCACCAGAGCCGGAACCTGTTGAAATGAAAATAGAACAAGCTGCATTTTCTGAAGGTGGTTTTGGAGTCCAAATTTACAAAATTAAAAAGAAGATGGATATTAAGGCAGATGGCTCAAAACACCCCGTTTTACTCCAAGAAATTGATGTAACATCTACAAGACTTTTTTACTGGAATTCTATAGATCAACAATTAGTAGCACAAGAGAAAATCAAAAATGGGGAGAGCGTACTGCTTCCTGGTAAAGTAAAAACATACGTTGAAGGAGATTTCGTGGGTGAAACAGCTTTTGACAAACCAATTTCTCCAAGTGAGGAATTCAAATTGGGTGCAAGAAGATCTTATGAAATGAAAGTAGAAAAAAAATTAACCAAGCGAGAGGTAGGCAAGAAAGGTTTAATGAAAGGAAAATTAACAAATGAATATGGGTATGAAATCAAAATCAATAATTATCGCAAAAAAGAAAGTGATATAACTGTTATTGATAGAATTCCTCATAGTCGTTCGGCTGAGATTGATGTTGATCCTGAACAAAAAGAAGAAAAACGTTTAGATGATTTCTTTTCACCAGTTCCTACTAAATTTCAGTTAGGCATCGCTACCTACGAATTAAAATTGAAACCGGAAGAAGAATTTAAGATTATTTACGACTACAAAGTAAATTATAAGAAAGATATTGTAGTAGATCCGCCTCTTCCATAATGTAATAAAATATATGCGTGAGAAAAAATGGCTGAAAGTCAAATAATTAAAACAATCCCTTCGGATGTTGTTATCTTTTTAGATGGTGCAAGAGTTACACGTAAAAATATTGAGGATATATCATTGGAAAAAGGTATTAACGAATTAAAAATAGGTGAAATATCAAAATTTTTAGATAGCGATAGTGTTCGAGTGAAAGGAGCTGGAAAAGGAATTAAGGCAACACTAGTAGATGTTGAAGTAAATTATATTTATAGAGAAATAACTGGTATTAAAGAACTGGATGAGCTACAAGATAAGTTGAAACAACTTCAGAAAGAATTAAATTCATTAAAAGAAGAATTACAACACTTTCAATGGGTAAAAAATAATTTTTCAAATGTATTAAATACATTCTCTGCTGAATTTCCAAAGTTTTTTGCTGCAGGAGAGACAAGCCTACAAGGATTAAAAGATATGCAAACATATTCTAATGAGACAATCTCAAGCACACAGAAAAAATTATTTGAACTAGCTGATAAAATAGAAAAAAAGAATATAGAAATCCAGAAAGTTAAGAAAGAAATACAGAAGTATGGCAGTCTTGCCCGAAAAGTCGAAGAATACTATGATATAATCATTACAATCGAAGCAGAAAGTGCGGGACCTTTTGATTTGAATGTGACATATCAGATTCGCGGAGCTTATTGGACCCCAAGCTATGATGTTCTAATAAGTGAAAATGAAACAAAAATCAATTATAGAGCAGAAATTGTGAATAAAACATTAGAAGATTGGATTGATATCAACTTAGAAGTTTCAACAGCAACTTTTAAACCTGTTAGAATAATAGAACCTCAACCCTGGTATATACAAGAGAAGGTATATTATCGTCCTGCACCCAGAATGGATAAGGCAAAGGATAGAGCTCCTGCTGCTCCTATGGAAAAAGAAATTGAAGAAGAACTGATGGACTATGAAGGTGAAGTTATAGAAGAAAAAAGAGAAGAAGTTGAAATGAAAGTAGAACAAGCTACATTTTCAGAAAGTGGATTTGGCGTACAAATTTACAAAATTAAGAAGAAGATGGACATCAAAGCCGATGGATCTAAACACCCTGTTCTACTTCAAGAAATTGATGTAACTTCCACACGGCTTTTTTACTGGAATTCTATGGACCAACAATTAATTGCTCAAGAGAAAATTAAAAACGGGGAGAGCACCTTGCTTCCTGGCAAATGCAAATGCTATGTCGATGGGGATTTCATTGGTGAAACTAACATTAAAGTGATTTCTCCAGGTGAAGAATTCAAACTAGGTGCTAGACGTTCATATGAAATGAAGGTAGAAAAAAAATTGGTCAAAAGGGAAGTTGGCAAAAAAGGGATATTTAAAGGAAAACTAACTAACGAATATGGATATGAGATTAAAATAAATAATTATCGAAAGAAAGAGAGTGAAATAACTATAAATGATCGGATTCCACACAGCCGTTCTCCCGATATTATCGTTGAACCTGATGAAAAGCATTTAGACGATTACTTTTCACCTATACCTGACAAATTAATACTAAGTGTAGCGACATTTGAGTTGAAATTGACACCAGAGCAAGAATTCAAAATAAAATATGGATACAAAGTTGGTTATAATAAAGATATCACAATCGATCCTTCACTCCCATAATTTTTTTCTATTAAATAATTTGGATGTTGAATTAAAATTCCAGCTGAAATAAGTATTATTCCAATTGATGGAATGCTTGAAATTCGAGAGAATAAAAAATCAGTGGGAACTGTAAAAATAATTGGCGAAAGAATTAAGCTTAAATATCATGATAGAACAATTAAAATCAAGGAACGACCTTCTGCAATAGGTAATATAATAAAAATCGACGAGGAAACTTACCAATTTCTTGAAAATGAAGTACGAAAATGGCCCTCCAAAGAAAAATTAATAATTGTTAAATCTAAATATGGAAGAACTTATTTTAAAACTCCTACAAGAGAAAAAGTTATGAAAGCTAAAATATTAAATAATATTATAAAATTAAAATTTTTTAAAGAACCAACTGATATTATTATTTATTTGTTTTCAGTTTTTCGTTATTTAGTAAAATAAAGGAAGGAGAATACTATGGGCGCAAAATTTGAGGATTTACGTGCCATTGTAGCCATGATAGCTGTTGTTGCAGCAGCATATTTACCATTTTACATTGTATTAATACAATCTTTTGCAATTCAATATTTTCTTCTTTTTATTTATGAAGGAAGTTCATTATATTATTTTATTATAGAGGGGATTAAAGGTATTGGAACTCTTGCGGTATCATTGTACTTTTTTTTAAGAAGACGAGAAGAGAAAATGCCCAGAGAACCACTTAATCTACCCCGAAACGTAGTTCGAGGATTTTTATTAATTAATGCTGTAATTGCACAAATTATTGGGATTCTTTCCTATATAAGATATCCAGATATCGATGTGCTTAATTTACCGTTTATATTTTCTGTGATAATAAGTATTATAGCTTGGCTTTGGCCACTTGAGACAGAAATAAAATTTGAAGACGCCCGGGCTGTAATTGCAATTATCTGTGTAGTTTTAGCTGCATATTTGCCATTTTATATAGGTTTAATCAAGTTTTATTTCCCTGATTATACATTTGGATATTTTATAATTACTGAAGGCATCCAGGGCGCAGGAAGCATTGCCATTTCTGCATATTTTTCTTTAAGAAGGCATGAAGAGACAAAACCCCGTGAACCCCTCGATTTACCAAGGAATGTGATTAGAGGAATTTTAATAGTCAATACAATAATAGCAGCTATTTTAGGAGTAATTTCTTACTCATCTACCCAAGATTTCAATTTGCTTAACCTACCGTTCGTGATCTCATTAGTTTTTAGTGTCATTATCTGGCTTTGGCCATCTTAAAAAGAATAAATTGTAAAAATCAAAAAACTATTATTTTCCAATTTTTCTTTGTCAAATAATATTAATTAGAGGAATATGTAATGAAAGCTTTTTCAACAGTTAGATTGGATCCTAATTACAGAAAAAAAATTGCGGAGCTTGTTGGCGAATTAAAGGTTGAAGATTGGATTGAATATGATAAACTTTACACTTCAGGTGAATTATTAGAGAAAATAAAAGAAGAAGATATTAAGGTTCTAATCTGTGAAGTTGAAGTTCTACGTGAAGATTTCTTTGAAGTTGTTAAAGGGCTGCAACTTATTTGTTGTGTTCGTGGTAATCCTGTTAATATTGATGTAGAAGCAGCAAATAAAGCTAATGTTGTGGTTACCTCTTGCCCCGGGCGAAATGCTACCGCTGTTGCAGAATTAACAATTGGTTTAATGGTATCTTTGGCTAGAAATATAATACTTGCCCATAATATAGTCCAAAATGGAGAATGGAGAGGTCTAGAAGGTGTTGTGACTGCGAAAGGGATTGAACTTGAAGGAAAAACTGTAGGTATAATCGGCTTAGGGGCGATTGGCTATAAAGTAGCAAAAATTTTGAAAACGATGGGTATGATTGTTTTAGTATATGATTCTTATGTAAATCCTAAAAGAGTAGAAGATGTTGAAGGAAAAGTAGTTGATCTAGCTGTTTTAATGAAGGAATCGGATTTTATAACAATTCATGCCGTATATAATAAAGAAACTAAAGGTTTAATAGATGCAGATATGATATCATTAATGAAACCAACAGCATTTTTTATAAACGTTGCTCGTTCAAGAATAACTGATGAAAAAGCATTAGTTAATGCACTCAAAGATCATAAAATTGCAGGAGCCGCTATTGACGTTTATAAAATAGAGCCTACTGGTCGTAGAGGCAGTCCTTTTAAAGGTCTTGATAATGTAATAACTACACCTCATATTGGAGGAGCAACAGCTGAAGTCGTCGCACATTACTCAGAAATGGTCTTCGAAGCCATAAGAGATTTTTTGGATGGTAAAATACCTAAGAATATTCGAAAAAAAAATATTAGCTAGAAAAATCATTA